>NZ_JBHSEW010000005.1:0-234365 GCF_042654765.1 Comamonas nitrativorans
GCAGCAGGTACAGCACTGCACAGAACACCTCGTACAGATCGAGCTTGATCGGTTTGGTGCTGCGTCGAACGCTGCGCAACAGCGGCTCGATCTCGGCAAATTTCTCTCGACTGATGTCGCTTGGGTATGGCTTTCTTTTCACCCAAGGATTGTCGGGGGCAAAAAGATCGTAAACACGTTCTTAGTCCCCTGCCGGCAGCGCCGTGCGGTGCCGGTTGCCTGGCCGGGCGGGCATGGGGCCGTCGTCGTCCAGGTTGTCGGCCCAATCGGGGCCGAACAGTTCGGCGGGGTGCTGGCTGCGCTCCGAGCCGTTGCCGCAGAGCATGGCATCGGCAGCGCAGTAACGGTCGCAGCCCCAGCAGGTGCGTTCGGGGTGGGCCGGGTTGAGGGGGAATTTCTTTTGGGCCATCACGGTCTCCTGGCGGTTCTGCACCGGGACAGTGTGGCAGGGTGGAAAGAGTTACGCTGCGTATGGTTTCATTTGGCAGAAATCAATTTCAATAGGTGAAATAAACTCTGGCAAACGGCCTGTGCCCGCACGGCGGGGCGGTCACCGGCAAAGTGGTAGCAGGTGCTGGTGACCGTCCCGGCCACGCTCCAGCCCAGCCAGACGGTGCCGACCGGCTTGGCGCTGCTGCCGCCGCCGGGCCCGGCGATGCCGGTGCTGGCTACGGCCACCGGCACCCCGGCACGCTGCGCCGCCCCCTGGGCCATGGCGCGGACGACCGGTTCGCTGACCGCGCCGTGGGTGGCGATGAGGTTGGCGGGCACGCCCAGCAGTTCCGTCTTGGCAGCGTTGGAGTAGGTGACGAAGCCGCGTTCGAACCAGGTGCTGGAACCGGCGAGATCGGTACACGCGGCGGCGATCAGCCCGCCGGTGCAGCTTTCCGCGCTGGCCAGCATCCAGCCGCGCTGCTGCAACTGCTGGCCCAGGGCGACGACGATGGCGGGCAGGTCGTGCTGCATGGCTACCACATGCCCAGGTGGCGGCCCCCGGCCAGCACCAGCAGGGTGCAGAAGGCGGCGACCAGATCGTCGAACATGATGCCCCAGCCGCCGCGCCAGCCGCTGCCCTTGAAGCATCGGTCGGCCCAGCGCACCGGCTGCGGCTTGGCCGCATCGAACAGGCGGAACAGCGCAAACGCCAGGAGCTGCCCTTGCCAGCCTGCCGGGGCCAGCAGCCACAGCACCAGCCATATGCCGACCACTTCGTCCCAGACGACGCAGCCGGGGTCGTCCCGCCCCAGGTTGCGGGCGGTGACGGTGCAGGCCCACCAGCCGACCGGGATGGACAGGGCGATCAGCACGCCCAGCTGCCAGGCGTTGAGAACCTGTTGCAGCAGCACGAACACGCCCCAGCCCCACAGCGTGCCCGCCGTCCCGGGGGCGATGGGCGAGAGGCCGCTGCCAAAGCCCAGGCCCAGGCAGTGCGCCGGGTGGCGCAGCATGAAGGCCAGGGTGGGGCGCACCGGGGCGCGGGGCGGGGCGGCGGAATCTGGGGCGGAGCGGGGGGCGCCGGCCCCGGTCGGTTCAGGCCGGGACGTGAAGCGTTTCGGCTCGATGTCCTGCACGGAAGGGGGATTCTGGAAAGGCATGATTCTTGTGGAGTGCAAAGCGTCAGGCAAAGTGATCGAAGCCGGGCCAGCGCTGGGGCAGGCGCTCGCCCTGGGGGCCGAAAACGCGCAGGCCGGGCAGCGCCTCGATGTTGCCGATGCGGGTCACGGCGGTGGCGCAAACCCGGCCTGCGGCTTCTACGGCGGCCCGCTGGGCGCCGGGGGCGGTGAAGCACAGCTCGTAATCGTCGCCCCCGGCCAGGGTGCAGGCGTCGATGCGGCTGCTGGCCACGGCCCGCATCAGCGGGTGCCGGCTGGCGGCCAGCAACTGGCGCGTGGCGCGGACATCGATGCTGGCGCCGACGCCGCTGGCGTGCAGGATGTGCTGCAAATCGCCCAGCAGGCCGTCGCTCACGTCCAGGGCGCTGGTGGCGATGCCGCGCAGCGCCTGCCCCAGGGCCACGCGCGGGGTGGGCGCTTCCAGGCGCTGGCGGGCCTGGGCCAGCACCGGGGCGGGCAGCATGTGCTGGCGCAGCAGGGCGTCCAGCGCCAGGCGGGCATCGCCCAGGCTGCCGCTGACCCAGATGTCGTCGCCCACCTGGGCGCCGCTGCGCAGGATGGCCTGCCCGGCGGGCACTTCGCCGAAGACGGTGATGCAGATGTTCAGCGGCCCCTGCGTGGTGTCGCCCCCGACCAGTTCGCAATGGTGTGCGTCGGCCAGGGCCAGCAGCCCCTGGCTGAAGGACTGGCACCAGTCGGCATCGCCGTGCGGCAGGGCCAGCGCCAGGGTGAAGGCCAGCGGCTGCGCCCCGCAGGCGGCCAGGTCGGACAGGTTCACGGCCAGCGCCTTGTGGCCGAGCAGCCGGGGATCGACATCGGGCAGGAAGTGGCGGCCCTGCACCAGCATGTCGCTGGAGACGGCCAGCTGCATTCCCGGGCGCGGAGCCAGCAGGGCGCAGTCGTCGCCCACGCCCAGGGGGTTGCGCTCCGCCGGGCGCTGGAAGAAGCGCTGGATGAGATCGAATTCGCCCAAGGATTGCTTCATAAAAATAGCTGTTTCCGCTGATGAATAAACGTTTTCAGGTTTGAATCATATTGAAATCGTTGAAAACCAAGCGGAAGGAGCTATGTTTTTTTACGCTTGGGGCACGTTCTTACTGTATACCGTTCCCGCCATCATGGCAGCGCCGCCCCGCGAAAGCGCAGGGCCGCCTGGCGCGTGACCTCGCCCAGCAGCGGCTCGTCGGCGTGGCGCTCGCGCAGCCAGCAGGCGTCGTTGTGCCGGCGGGTGACGCTGTCGCGCAGCAGGGTGCAGGCGCTGCGGGCGTAGGGGGCGATGGCGTCCATGGTGCGCAGAATGTGTTCGGCCAGCGGCAGATGCTCGCAGGTGGCGGGGTCGACGTACATCGCATCCAGCCCGAAGCGGCAGGCCTGGAAGCGGTTGAAGGTGTAGACGAGGTAGTCGTCCTCGGTGGGGGTGAAGGGCTGAGTGTCCAGAAACCACGCGGCCAGGGCCTGCACGTAGCCGGCCAGGGCGGCGGCGCGTTCGATGCTCAGGGGGGTGTCGAACACGCGGATTTCGATGGTGCCGAATTCGGGCTTGGGGCGGATGTCCCAGTAAAAATCCTTCATGCCCTGGACGACGCCGGTGGCCGTCATCTTGTTGAAATACTGCGTAAATTCCGCCCAGGTCAGCACGCACGGCGCCCGCCCGGACAGGGGAAAGGCGAACACCGAGTTGAGCCGGGCCGAGTCGAAGGCCGTGTCCTGCCCCTGCACGAACGGGCTGGAAGCCGACAGCGCGATGCAGTGCGGGATGTAGCGGCTCATGCGGTGCAGCATCAGCAGGGCGGCATCGGCATCGGGGCAGCCGATGTGGACGTGCTGGCCGAAGATGGTGAACTGCTTGGTCAGGTAGCCGTAGAGCTGCGAGAGCTGGTGGAAGCGCTCTTTTTCGTAAATGCGCTGCTCGTGCCACTGCTGGAACGGGTGGGTGCCGCCCCCGGCCACGGCAATGTTGAGTTTGTCGGCGCTGGCCACCAGCGCATTGCGGATGGGGGTGAGCTGGGCCAGCACGTCGTCGGCATCCTGGCAGATGCCGGTGGAGATTTCGATCATGCTGCGCGTCATCTCCGGCACCACGGTGCCGGGCAGTTCGTGCTGGCGCATCAGGCGCAGCATGTCGGCGGCGTAGGGGGTCAGGTCGTAATCGTGGGTGTTGAGGAGCTGCAACTCCAGCTCCACCCCCAGCGTCAGGGGGCTGGAGGGGGCAAAGGCTTCAAGCGTCATGGCGTACTCCCAGGGTATCGCGGGCCTCGCCGGCGCGGCGCAGCGCCCAGGTGGCGCTGATGGCCCCGATCAATTCCATCAAAAGAATCGCTGGCAGCGCAATGCCAACGATGGTTTTGCCGTCCTCGACCAGCGCAAATGGTGCCGTCATCAGGAGGGCGACGGCCGACAGCGGCGTCATGGCGCACGCCGTCCACAGCGCCTGCCGCCAGCTGGTGCTGCTGCCCAGATGGCCCAGGCCGACGCCGACGGACTTGGCCGCCAGGCGCAGCACGATCAGCGCCAGCACGGCCAGGGTGATGCCCTCCGTCCAGGGGGCCTGCGCCGCCACCGTGGCCACCAGCACGAACATCACTACACCCAGCAGGGTGGCGATGCTGCCCAGCGCCTTGGCCCAGGGCAGGGGCCGGGGGCTGGCGTATTTCAGCGCCATGCCCGCCAGCAGCGCCGCCAGCGGGGCCGATCCGCCCAGGCCGCTGGCGCCCGCGCTGGCGGCGGCCACCAGGGCCAGCAGCACGATGGCGGTGTTCTGGCTCAACGGACTCATCCAGCGCAGCACCAGGTGCAGCAGGGCGAATAGCGCTGCGGCCACCACGGCGGACGTGAGCAGCACTTGCAATACCGGGGTGATGTCGTGCCACAGCGATTGCTGCGGGTTGGCGAAAATGTGCGCCTTGGCGGCGCTCAGCACCAGCGCATACAGGGTGGAGAGGGTGGACAGGGTCAGCGCCCGGTCGGTCACCGGCCCGGCGGCGCGGGTGTCGGCCACCACGCGCGACAGCAGCACGGGCGAGGCCGCCATGGCGATCAGCCCCAGCGGCCCGGCGCTGCGGGCCTCCACCCCCACGGCCTGCAGGCCGTAGAACACGGCGGCGTAGGTCAGCGTTGCCTCCAGCACGCTTTGCACCAGCACCATCGGGTTGTGCAGAAACCAGCGCACGTTGATGCGGGCGCCGCACTCGAACAGCACGGCAGCCACGCCCAGCTCCAGCAGGAGCAGCGCCGACCCGTGCAGCGGCCATAGCGCCGCACCAAAGCCGAACAGCCCGGCCAGCGTGCCGACCACCGCGTAGCCCAGCACCTTGGGCAGGCCCAGCTTGCGCTGGCAGGCGTACCCGGCCAGCGCGGCCAGGGCCAGCAGCAGCGCCCACTGCACCGTGGGCAGGGTGGCCCAGGCCGAAACGGCTTGGGCCTGGGCCGGTGCGAGGAGTTCTTCAGTCATGGCGGAGTTCCTTTCTTGTCCAGATCCGCCATGCCATGCCCGTTACGGCAGGAAGAAGCTGGCGGGTTTGGCCCGCAAGCGTTGGCGGATGGCAGCGTAGATGCGCGAACGCTCCACGCCATTGATGTTGTGCGCCCGCAGGGCCATGCGAAAAGCCAGGTAGAAACTGACCAGCACATTCAGCGCCCCGTTGACGGGCAGCAGCGCCAGCGCCCACCAGAAGGCCGGGTGCCGCACGATGTCCAGCCCGAACGTGGCGCTGGCCGCGCCCAGCTGGCCCGAGGACAGCGTGACGTGGCGCACTTCCAGCCCCAGGCCGAAGAACCCGGCAATCGCCGGCGTCAGCCCCAGCATCAGCCCCAGGGAAATATTCGCCGCGAACCCGGAAATGTTCGCACGCCAGAAATCCCCCCAGCGCCGGGCGCGGCGCCGACCCAGCCAGCGGGTGAAATGGGGGTTATACCGTATCGCCGAATCCAGGCGGTGCAAAACAAACCAGTTTTCCACCCACCCGGCGATCAGGCTGCTGGCAAACAGCAGCACCCCGGTAAACGCCGCAAACAGCGCCGACGGCCCCAGCACGTGCAGGGAATCCAGCACCTCCTGCGCATGTTCCTCGGTCAGCGGCGGGCTGCCGAAGGTCTGCGCCACCACCAGCGACAGCAGCAGCGCGGCCGGGAAGACCACCAGCACGTTGCCCAGAATCGCCGCCACCTGGGTGCGCACCAGGTTGGCCACCTCGTCGACAAAGGCTTGCAGCGTGGCCGGGACATCGTCGCTGGCCTGCATGTCCTTGAGCTTGGCGGCCATCGCCGGGGCGGTCATGGCCGGCTGCTTGGTTGCCACCGTCCAGTGAAAGAGCTGGATCAGCACGAAGCTGATCGCGTAATTCACCCCCGCCCAGAAGCCGCCCCAGAATGCCGAGAACGCCAGCGCCGCAATGCCGAATTTCAGCAGCGTGGTGGCCGACATCAGCAGCCCCCCGCCGGCGGCGCGGCGCACCATCTCCATGTATTCGTTGCGGTTGTGGCTGATGTAGTGTTCGCCCGTTTCGGCGCTGCGCTCGGTCACCTTGGCGGCCAGCAGCGACGAGTTCGTCGCCCACAGGTGGCGCAGGCTGCGCCGGTCGCGCCCGACGCTGACGAAGCCGGCCAGCAGCCGTGCTGCCTCCTGCTCCGGGTGTTCGCTGGTCAGGCAGGACAGCAACTGGCGCACGCGCACGATGCGGGTGCGCACCTGGCGCAGGCGGAACACCAGCCCCACGGAAATCCCCTCGTCGGCAAAGTGCTGGTACACCGTGCCAATGGCCGCGCGGCAGGCATCCAGGCGCTCGCGCAGGCGCTGCTCGGCCTGCTCCAGCCGCTCGGGCGTGCGCAGGCCGTGGACGACTTCGACACGGAAGTTCTCCACATCGTGGATCAGCGCATGAAACGGCTGCTGGTCGCGGGCCTCCTCGCTCATGCGCAGGCGCAGCTCGGGCGAAAACCCGTTGGCCAGAATCTGCCCGGCACAGTAGGTGATGGCCCCCAGCAGCGCGTGCCGCCAGAAGCCGATGCCCTGCTGCGCATCCGGCGGCGTGAGCAGCGCGGCCAGGCGCTGCAATAGCGGCTCGGGCAGGGCCGTGAGCCAGCGGGCATCGAACTCGTGCGGCAGGGCGATCGAGAACAGCTCGGACGCATCGATCGTCTCGGGCGTGCCCGGCAGCAGCTTCAGGCGCAGGCGGTCGGCCAGCTCGGTGACCATGGCGGTGCGCGGCGCAAAGCCGAAGTCCGCCAGCAAGGTGGTGATGTCCACCGTGCCGCTAAAGCGCTGCCACCACAGTTGCAGGCGCAAGCGCAGCTCGGGGTCGGCCTCGATTGCGGCCACGAAGGACTCGGCCTTGCTCAGGGCCACCTCGACCGACGGCGCTGCCGAGCGCAGCCACTGCAACAGGTGCAGCAGCCACAGGTGGCGCTCGGCCAGTTCGGCATGGGGGTCAAGCTCGGCCAGCAGGCGGGGAAGGTCGTAAGAAGAATGGCGCATAGGGCGGGAATGGTAAAGCAGTCCGCCGTTCTGGCCGCCTGCACCAAACTGCGACAATCACGGCCCTATGAGCCGCAACACCGCCCCTACCTACCGCATCGCCCCGTCCATCCTGTCCGCCGACTTTGCCCGCCTGGGCGAGGAAGTGCGCAACGTCATCGCCGCAGGCGCGGACTGGATTCACTTCGACGTGATGGACAACCACTACGTGCCCAACCTGACCTTCGGCCCCATGGTCTGCCAGGCGCTCAAGTCCCACGCCGTCACCCCCGATGGCCGCCCGGTGCCCATCGACGTGCATCTGATGGTGCAGCCCGTCGATGCGCTGGCCCAGGCGTTTGCCCAGGCCGGGGCCGACCTCATCAGCTTCCACCCGGATGCCAGCGCCCACGTCCACCGCAGCATCCAGGCCATCAAGGCCGCCGGCTGCCAGCCCGGCCTGGTGTTCAACCCCGCCCAGCCGCTGGACGTGCTGGACTGGGTGATCGAGGACATCGACCTCATCCTGCTGATGAGCGTGAACCCCGGCTTCGGCGGCCAGAGCTTCATCGACAGCACCCTGCGCAAGATCGAGGCCGCCCGCAAGCGCATCGACGCCAGCGGCAAGGACATCCGCCTGGAAGTCGATGGCGGCATCAAGGCCGGCAACATCCGCGCCGTGGCCGATGCCGGGGCCGACACCTTTGTTGCGGGCAGCGCCATCTTCGGCAAGCCCGATTACCGGGCGGAAATCGACGCCATGCGGCACGCGCTTCAGAAATAAGAGCTTTTTCCGCTGATGTAAAAACGATTTCAGGTTGATAAATATCTGAAATAGTTATCAATTCAGCGGAATAAGCTATCGATAGCATAGAAATGCAGCTACAAATCCCTTCTGCCGCCCCGTTGGAGGTGGACGCCATCCTGCTCGACCTGGACGGCACCCTGGTCAATACCCTGGGCGACTTTGCCCAGGCGCTCAACCGTATGCTGGCCGATCTGGCCCTGCCGGCCATCGACGCATCGGCGATCGAACACATGGTGGGCAAGGGCACGGAGCATCTGCTGCGCTCGGTGCTGGCCCATGTGGGCGTGCCCGACGTGGCCGTCCGCTACCAGGACGCCTGGCAGCGCTACGAACACCACTACCTGCAATTGAACGGCCAGTACGCCCAGGTCTACCCCGGCGTGCTGGCGGGCTTGCAGGCGCTGGCTGCTGCCGGGCTGCCGCTGGTCTGCCTGACGAACAAGCCCCTGGCCTTTGCCCGCCCCCTGCTCCAGGCCAAGGGGCTGGAAAAGTTTTTTCAGCAGGTGTACGGCGGCGATTCCTTCGCCCGGAAAAAGCCCGATCCGCTGCCGCTGCTCGAAGCCTGCAAGGCCCTGGGCACCGCGCCGCAGCGCACGCTGATGGTGGGCGACTCCAGCAACGACGCCCAGGCGGCACGCGCGGCGGGCTGTCCGGTGGTGCTGATGACCTATGGCTACAACCACGGGGTGCCCATCACCGATACCCCGGCGTTGGGGTATCTAGATCGGCTGGAGGCGTTGCGGGTGGTGGCTGGCTAGTTCGCTGGCGGTAGTCGCTGTTTTTGTGATTTTTTGGGGCTGCTGGCCGGGACTCGCCCCGGCGGGCGACTCACTTTCTTGCCCGCGCAAGAAAGTAAGCAAAGAAAGCGCGTGGCGCGGCCTGTGCCGTGGAACTCGCTTTGCGCCTGCGGCGCTCCGCTCGGACAGCCACGGCAAGCATGATTTGCTAGCGCTCTGCTTGCGGAAACGCTGCGCTTCTTTTCATTGTTCTTGAAGGAATGGCTTCTCGCTTTTGCTGCGCAAGCCTCGAAGCCATTTAGCCATTTTTTTCGCGCTCTTTACTTTTTTGGGCGCAGCGCTCAAACAACACCGAGCGCGAAGTCGCGCCCCACGACGCAGGGCGCACCCATCAGGGCGCAGCCCCGAGAACCAGCAAGCCGCATCCAATCTGACTCGCCGTGGCTGTCCGAGCGGAGCGCCCAAAGGGCGCAAAGCGAGTTCCACGGCGTAAAAGCTGCGCAGCACGCTTTCTTTGCCTCCTTTCTTGCGCGTGCAAGAAAGGAGGTCGCCTGCCGGGGCGAGACCCGGCCAGCAGCCTAAAAATCCATAAAGATCGATAAAACCCCGTCAAAAAACCTCAGAACGTCTCCCAATCATCGTTCTCCGCCCCTTTGCTAGCCCCAGCAGACTTGACCGCAGGCGCCGCCAGCGCCGCCGGTTTGGCAGCAGCCGCTTTGGCCGGTGCCGAAGCAGGACGCGGGGCGCTCCCCCCCAGGCCGGGGGCTTTGGCTGCGGGCTTCGGGGCCGGTTTGGGCGCAACTGCCGTAGGTGCAGGTTTTGCAGCAGGTACAGCTGCGGCCATTGCCACAGGCGCCGGGCGGGGCGTGCCGGCGCGGCTGCCGTTGACCTGGAAGAAGGCCATGGCCTGCACCAGCTGCGCTGCCTGGCCGCGCAGGTTGTCGGCGGCTGCGGCGCTTTCTTCGACCAGGGCGGCGTTCTGCTGGGTGGCGCGGTCCATCTGCATGATGGCATCGCCCACCTGCACGACGCCGGAGCTTTGCTCGCGGCTGGCCGCGCTGATCTCGCCCATGATGTCGGTGACGCGGCGGATGGCGCCGACCATTTCCTGCATCGAGGCGCCCGCCTGATCGGCCAGCTGCGTGCCGTGGCCGACGCGCTGCACGCTGGTGTCGATGAGGCCCTTGATCTCCTTGGCGGCGTCGGCGCTGCGCCCGGCCAGGGCCCGCACTTCGGCGGCGACGACGGCAAAGCCCCGGCCCTGCTCGCCCGCGCGGGCCGCTTCCACGGCGGCGTTCAGCGCCAGGATGTTGGTCTGGAAGGCGATGCCGTCGATCACGCCGATGATGTCGGCGATGCGCTGGCTGCTTTCCTGGATGTCGCGCATGGTGGTGACCATCTGCTCGACCACGCTGCCGCTTTGGCTGGCGACGTCGTTGGCGCTCATGGCCAGCTGGTTGGCCTGGGCGGCGTTGTCGGCGTTCTGGCGCACGGTGGAGCCGAGCTGTTCCATGGATGCGGCAGTTTGCTCCAGGGCGCTGGCCTGCTGTTCGGTGCGGCCCGACAGGTCGTTGTTGCCCTGGGCGATTTCGGTGCTGGCGGTGGCTACGCTGTCAGCGCTCTGGCGCACGCCGGAGACGATGTCCGCCAGCCGGGCCTGCATGTCGTGCAGGGTGCGCAGCAAGGTGGCGGTCTCGTCCTTGCCGCTGACGGCGATGGTCTGGGCCAGGTTGCCCTGGGCAATGCCCTGGGCGTGGTCTACGGCCTGCGCCAGGGGCCGGGTGATCGAGCGGCCCAGCGACCAGGCGCCCAGCAGCCCCAGCACCAGGGTGAGGGCGGCGCAGGTGCCCAGGATGATCTGGCTTTGTCGCACTTCGGCCAGGGCGTCGGTGCGGGTCTGGGTGTAGATTTCCAGCTGGGCCTGCTCGAACCGCTCCAGCGCCCGGTCGTAGGCTTCGGCCAGGGGCCGGAGGTCGTCTTCCACTTCCTGGGCAACGTATTCACCGCTGGCGTTGCGCTCCATGAGCTGTGCCCGCAGGTTGCGGTAGGCGGTGCGCTCCTGGCCCATGGCCTGGAAGAGCTGGCGGCCGCGCTCGGTGTGCAGCAGTGCTTCGATTTTCTTTTGCGCCTCGCTGATGATGGCCGAGGTGGCGGCGATTTCCGGCTCCCAGATCTTGTTGAACTGCGGGTCCGGGTTGAGCAGCATGGCACGGGTGCGGATCCAGTTCTTCTGGGTGTTTTCGCGCCAGCGCACGGTTTCCTGCAGGCGCGTGTTGTCGTACCGGGCCATGGTTTCGGTGACGTCGCTGATCACCTGCATGCGCCAGATGCCCAGGCTGGTGAGCAGCACCATGATGAACAGGACGGCGCCTGAGCCCAGGTTCAGGCGGGTGCGGACTTTCAAGTCGTTCATTTGCATGGCAGGCTTTCGGAGTGACAAGGTACGGGAGGCAGTTTAGGGGATGCGGCAGACGGGCTGCGGCAGGCGCAGGCCGGTTTTCAATCCGGCTGGCCGAGCAGGGCCTGCTTGAGTACCGGGTCGGCGGGCCGGGGGCCGAGCCAGATGCTCAGAAGGGCATCGAAGAACTCCCGGTCCTTGAAGGTGTCGGACTTGACGACGCCGTTATGCGACACCACGGTGCCGGTGCCGGGGATCCAGTCCATGACCAGCTCGTCGCCGGGCTGGAGTTTTTTGATGTCCGTGAACACCTGGCTGATTTGCAGCATCGAGGGTGCGAGGCGGTAGAACACGGCCTTGTCGGCGTTGGCCTCCAGGCTGCGCAGGAACAGGCGCGACAGCTCCTCGGCGTCGATGGTGCGCAGCGGCACCAGGCGAATGCGCTTGGGGCCGGTCAGGGCATTGGCCTGCGCCTGGGTCTGCGCCTTTTCCGGCAGGTAGATGCCGGCGGCGTAGATCTTGAACATCAGCTTGTGGCGAATGCCCGCGCCGTTGAGCGTCAGGGTGCTGCCGTGCAGCTCCAGCTGCGGTGCAAAAGGCACGTTGGCCAGCGTCACGGTAGCCGACGTTGCCGCCGGGCCGGCAGCATGGCCGGTACAGGAAAGGGCCAGGGCGCCTGCGAGTACGGCAGCGTTCCAGAGACCATGGGCAGGCAGGGGAGACGGCATTCGGAGCCCTTCGATAACGTGAGAAATTGAAACTAATTGTAGTGTGCAGGCGATAGTTTTTCTGTACCTTGCCATTTCACGATGCCCGCCGTGTTCTGACGCGGGGTGAATGGGCTTGCGCCGTTGGTGAAGGCGTTTTGCGCAAAACTTACCTAAAATCGTGGGTTTTCCAAGAAATACCCGCTTTTTTGTTCCAGGGAGAAGCTTTTCACCCCGGATGGAACCCCCAGGAGGACTTCCCGAATGCAAGGTTTGCACCTGACCGCCGACTTGTACCAATGTTCCTGCGATCGCGCACTCATGATTAGTGCGGATGCCATTGCCCAGTTGTGCCGAAGTCAGACCGATGCCTCGGGCCTGACCCTGGTGGACGACAAGTGGGTCAAGTTTCCCGAATGGCAGGGCCAGCCCGGCGGCGTCACCGGGGCGGTGCTGCTGGCCGAATCGCACCTGGCCATCCACACCTGGCCGGAGACGGGCAACGTCACCATCGACGTGTACGTGTGCAACTTCTCGGACGACAACTCGGCCAAGGCCCGGGCGCTGATGGATGGCGTGGTGGCGGCCTACGCCCCCCGGGATGCCGTGCGCCAGCAACTGTGGCGCGGCGATATCTCGACCAATACCGTCGGTCAATACCCCTGGGTGATGGAACAGATCACACCCCATGCGGCGTTTGGCTTCCGGGCGCACGACGTGCAGCGTACGCAGACACCGTTCCAGACGCTGGAGATGATGGATACGCCCAGCTTTGGCCGCGTGATGCGCCTGGACGACCGCTTCATGACCAGCGAGGGCGAGGAATTTTTCTACCACGAGTGCATGGCCCACCCCGCCGCCATCGCGCATCCGGCGCCGCGGCAGGCGCTGGTCATCGGCGGCGGCGACGGCGGCCTGGCCGAGGAACTGCTGAAACACAACACGCTGCAGCGCGTGGTGCTGGCCGAACTGGACGAGGCCGTCATCCGCGCCAGCCAGGCGCAATTGCCGCGCGTGCACAACGGTGTGTGGGACGACCCGCGCCTGCAATTGCAGATCGGCGACGGCATGGCGTATGTGGACGCCACGACCGAACGCTTCGACCTGATCGTGCTGGACCTGACTGACCCCGACACGCCGGCCGGTTCCCTCTACAGCGCCGAGGCGTTGCAGCGGATGCGCCGCGTCCTGAACCCCGGCGGGGCGCTGGTGCTGCACCTGGGCAGCCCGGTGTTCCATCCCGAACAGGTGCAGGCCCTGGCCGCCACGCTGCACGGCTGCTTTGCCCAGGTGGCGTGCTACGGCGTCTACGTGCCGCTGTACGGTGCGTACTGGGGCATGGCGGTGTGTTCCGACACCTTGCAGCCCACCGCGCTGACCGCGCAGGATGTGGCACGGCGCCTGGCCGAGCGTGGCGTGGGCGAGCTGCAGTACTACAACGACCAGGTGCATGGCGCCCTGTTCGCCCTGCCCAATTACTACCGCAAGCTGGTGCAGCCTGAAAAATAAAAGAGCTGCTACCGCTGATGAACAAAGGGATTCAAGGTTTTATAGCATTGAATCCCTTTGTTTTCGTGCGGTGACAGCTATTTTTAATGGGCCGGCTGGCCTTGTGGCGCCTCCGGCGGCGCATCCGTGCCCAGCAGGGCCTGCTTGAGCAGGGCGTCGGCCGGCTTGTCCCCCAGCCAGATGCCCAGCATGGCGGTGAAGAAGGCCGGATCGGCAAACTGCGCCCCCTGGGGCTGGCCGTTGATCGAGATGCTCATGCCCGTGCCCGGCACCCAGTCCAGGGCGAAGCTGTCGCCGTTGCGCAGCTTTTTCTGCTGGGCAAACAGCTCGCCCATCCGCACCACGCCCGGCAGCACGTGGCCCAGCTCCTGGCGCGGGGTGTTCTGCTCGATGCCTTTGGTAAACAGCTTGCCCAGCTCGTTGGCGTCGATGTCGCGCAGCATGTGGATTTCCAGGCGCTTGGGGCCGGGCTGCTGCAGTATCTGGGGGAAGCTGTGCGCTTTTTGCGGCAGGTACAGGCTGGCGTGGTAGACCTTGAACACGGCCTTGTAGCGCGTTCCCGAACCGTTGAGCACCAGGGTCTGGCCGTCCAGCGTGAAATGCTCGGGAGGCGTGTCCGAGGCCGCCGCTCGGGTTGCCAGGGGCAGCAGGGCCGTCAGCAGCAAGGCCAGGGCGGGGAGGAAAAAACGGCAGGCACGCAGCATAGAAAGTCCTTGCAAAATCAATTAAACACGAACGGTCGTGCTTTTGATGTGGGCAGATTCTCTGGCGCGGCTGCACCGCTGGCAAGGCCGTCCGCTGCTGCCCTAGGGTAAATGCCGGTCGGGAAAACGTGGGGTGGCTGCCTGCCCCCGGGCGGGCGATTGCCATGCGCTACACTCCCGACCCATGTTCATTCACTACGCGTTCATTGCAGGTTGTGCCGACCGGGGAGCCTGGCCCTGGCGTAAGCCTGCTGCTGTAACCGCTTGAAGCGCCGCGTGGCGCACTTGGGCGGTGGCTGCCCGGGCCACCGCCGTTGAATGAACCGCAGCACCGCAACGTCTGCTGCCCCTTGTTGCAAGGAAACCCCTCCCGTGATTACCGAGCTGGAATTTCAAAGCCTGGCGCGTGCCGGCTACCACCGCATCCCCCTCGTCACCGAAGCCTTTGCCGACCTGGAAACCCCGCTGTCGCTGTACCTGAAGCTGGCGCACGCCCACGGCGACGGCACGAACAGCTTTCTGCTGGAGTCCGTCGAAGGCGGCGAGCGCTTTGGCCGCTACAGCTTCATCGGCCTGCCCGCGCGGACTTTGCTGCGGGCCAGCGGCTTCGGGGCCGAGGCGAAAACCGAAGTCGTCACCGACGGCCAGGTGGTCGAAAGCCACCAGGGCAACCCGCTGGACTTCATCGCCCAGTACCAGCAGCGCCTGAAAGTGGCGCTGGTGCCGGGCCTGCCGCGCTTTTGCGGCGGGCTGGCGGGCTACTTCGGCTACGACGCGGTGCGCTACATCGAACCCAAGCTGGAAAAAACCTGCCCGCCCGACGGCCTGAACTGCCCGGACATCCTGCTGTTGCAGTGCGAGGAGGTGGCGGTGATCGACAACCTCTCGGGCAAGCTGTATTTCATCGTCTACGCCGACCCGGGCCGCGCCGAAAGCTACAGCCGCGCCAAGAAGCGGATGCGCGAATTGAAGGAGCTGCTGCGCTACTCGGTCAGCGTGCCGCAGATCAAGGGCGGCGACAGCCACCCGGCGCAGCGCAGCTTTGCCAAGGCCGACTATCTGGCTGCCGTGCAGCGGGCCAAGGATTTGATTGCGGCGGGCGACTTCATGCAGGTGCAGGTCGGCCAGCGCATCCACAAGCGCTATACCGAATCGCCCCTGTCGCTGTACCGGGCGCTGCGCTCGCTCAACCCCTCGCCGTACATGTATTTCTACAACTTCGGCAGCTTCCAGGTGGTCGGCTCCAGCCCCGAGATTCTGGTGCGCCAGGACAAGGTCGAGGGCGGCGAGAAAATCACCATCCGCCCCCTGGCCGGCACCCGCCCGCGCGGCGCCACGCCCGAGGCCGATGTCGCCACCGAACACGAACTGCTGGCCGACCCCAAGGAACGCGCCGAGCATGTGATGCTGATCGACCTGGCCCGCAACGACATTGGCCGCATCGCCCAGACCGGCAGCGTGAAGGTGACCGAGGCCTTCGTCGTCGAGCGCTACAGCCACGTCATGCACATCGTCAGCAACGTGGAAGGGCTGCTCAAACCCGGCCTGTCCAGCATGGACGTGCTGAAAGCCAGCTTTCCGGCCGGCACGCTGTCCGGGGCGCCCAAGGTGCACGCGATGGAGCTGATCGACCAGCTGGAGCCGACCAAGCGCGGCATCTACGGCGGCGCGGTGGGCTACTTGAGTTTTGCTGGGCACATGGACATGGCGATCGCCATCCGTACCGGCGTGATCCAGAACGGCACGCTGTACGTGCAGGCCGCCGCCGGGGTGGTGGCCGATTCCGTGCCCGAGCTGGAATGGCAGGAAACCGAACACAAGGCCCGCGCCCTGCTGCGTGCGGCGGAACTGGTGGAAGAAGGATTGGAATGACGTTGGCCATCGATAAAGTGCCGCACTGCACCAGCATGACCGAGGTGCGTGCGGGCGTGAATGCCCTGGACGATGTGCTGGTGCCCCTGCTGGTCGAGCGCAGCGGCTACATGACCCAGGCCGCGCGGGTGAAGAACGACGATGGCCTGGTGCGCGACGAGGAGCGCATCGAAACCATCGTGCAGCGCGTGCGCCAGCAGGCGCAGGCCCAGGGCGGCAACCCCGACCTGATCGAGCGCATCTACCGCGCCATGATGGAGTGCTACATCGCCTACGAACACGACGAGCTGGCCCGGCTCCGCGCCGCCGGCCTGCCGCCGAAGCAAGGGGAATCGGTATGAAAGTCCTGATGCTGGACAACTACGACAGCTTTACCTACAACATCGTGCAGTACCTGGGCGAACTGGGCGCCGATGTCACCGTGGTGCGCAACGACGAAATGCCGTTGGAGCAGCTCGTGGCGCTGGTGGCGGAGCAGGGCATCGAGCGCATCGTCATCTCGCCCGGGCCGTGTTCCCCGGCGGAAGCCGGTATCTCCGTCCCGACCATCCGGCACTTTGCCGGCAAGCTGCCGGTGCTGGGCGTGTGCCTGGGCCATCAGGCGATTGGCGCGGCCTTTGGCGGCGACATCATCCGTGCCGGGCAGCAGATGCACGGCAAGACCAGCGTCATCAGCACCGACCAGCAGGGCGTGTTTGCCGGCCTGCCCAAGCAGTTCACGGTGAACCGCTACCACTCGCTGGTGATCGACAAAACCACCCTGCCCGACTGCCTGACCGTCACCGCCACCAGCGAGGACGGCGAAATCCAGGGCGTGCGCCACAAGACGCTGGCCGTGGAAGGCGTGCAGTTCCACCCCGAAAGCATCCTGACCGAGCATGGCCATGCGATGCTGAAAAACTTTTTGAAAGCGGCGTAATGCCCCGCCCAAGGCCATCCCCGCGATGGCCTTTGTTTTAGGAGCTTATACCGCTGATGAGCAAACGATTTCAGAATGAAAGTGTTCTGAAGTGCAGTATGAATAAGCGGTAACAGCTCATAAATAAATAACAGGACACCCCATGAACCCCGTAGCCCAGCATCTGGCCATCACCCCGCAGGAAGCGCTGCAACGCACCATCGAACACCGCGAAATCTTCCACGACGAAATGCTGCACCTGATGCGCATGATCATGCGCGGCGAGTTGTCGCCCGTGATGTGCGCCGCCATCCTCACCGGCCTGCGCGTGAAGAAGGAAACCATCGGCGAAATCTCTGCCGCCGCGCAGGTGATGCGCGAGTTTTCCAACAAGGTGCCGGTGCGCGAACGCACGCATCTGGTCGATATCGTCGGCACCGGCGGCGACGGGGCGCACACCTTCAACATCTCCACCTGCGCCATGTTCGTGATCGCGGCAGCGGGCGGCAAGGTCAGCAAGCACGGCGGGCGCAGCGTCAGCAGCAAATCCGGCAGCGCCGACGCGATGGAGGCGCTGGGCGTGAACATCCACCTGACCCCGGCGCAGATTGCCGACTGCATCGCCGACGTGGGCGTGGGCTTCATGTTCGCCCCCAACCACCATCCGGCCATGAAAAACGTCGCCCCCGTGCGCAAGGAGCTGGGCGTGCGCACCATCTTCAACATCCTGGGGCCGCTGACCAACCCGGCGGACGCGCCCAACATCCTCATGGGCGTGTTCCACGAGGATTTGGTCGGCATCCAGGTACGCGCCCTGCAACGTTTGGGTGCGGAACATGCCGTCGTCGTCTATGGCCGCGACGGGCTGGACGAAATCAGCCTGGGCGCCGGCACCCTGGTCGGCGAGCTGAAGGACGGCGTGGTGCGCGAGTACGAAATCCACCCCGAAGACTTCGGCCTGCGCATGGTCGGCACCCGTGCCTTCAAGGTGGAAAACGCGCAGGAGTCCATCGCCATGCTGCGCGGCGTGCTGGCCGGGGATGCCGGAGCGGCGCATGACATCGTGTGCCTGAACGCCGGTGCCGCGCTGTATGCGGCCAACGTGGCCAGCAGCATCGAGGACGGCCTGCGCCGCGCCCAGGCGGCCATCGACAGCGGCGCAGCGTTGAAAAAATTAGAGCAACTGGTGGCGTACACCAGCCGTTTGCAAGCCGTTTAGGAGAAAAGCATGTCCGACATTCTGGAAAAAATCTGCGCCGTCAAGCGCGAGGAAATCGCCGCCGCGCAAAAGCGCATGCCCCTGGCCGACATGCGCCGCGACGCCGAAAGCCGCGTGCTGACGCGCGACTTCATCGGCGCCATGCGCAGCAAGCTGGCCAAAAACCAGGCGGCGGTGATCGCCGAAATCAAAAAGGCCAGCCCCAGCAAGGGCGTGATCCGCAAGGGCGAGTTCATCCCCGCCGACATCGCGCAAAGCTATGCCGAGGGCGATGGCAAGGTCAGCGCCGCCTGCCTGTCGGTGCTGACCGATCGCCAGTTCTTCCAGGGCCAGCCCGACTATCTGAAGCAGGCCCGCGCCAGCTGCCCGCTGCCGGTGCTGCGCAAGGACTTCATGGTCGATGCCTACCAGATCTACGAATCCCGCGCCATGGGGGCCGACTGCGTGCTGCTGATCGCCGCCTGCCTGGAAGACGGCCTGATGGCCGAGCTGGAGCAGATCGCGCACAGCCTGGACATGGCCGTGCTGGTGGAAGTCCACGATGGCCGCGAGCTGGAGCGGGCGCTGAAGCTGACCACCCCGCTGGTGGGCATCAACAACCGCAACCTGCGCACCTTCGAGGTGGACATCCAGACCACGCTGCAATTGCAGAAAGAGGTGCCGTCGGGGCGCATTCTGGTCACCGAATCCGGCATCCTGGCCCCGGCGGACGTGCAGGCCATGCGTGCTGCGGGCATCCACAGCTTTCTGGTCGGCGAGGCCTTCATGCGGGCCGACGACCCCGGGCTGGCGCTGGCGCAGCTGTTTGCCTGAGTTTTTGAATTGTTGACCTGGGCCGCTCTGGAAAACTTTCCTAGGGTTTGTTCTAGCTTTGTCTGTCTGCCAGCGTGTTTCACTGGCAGACCCTTGCCGATTAAGATTGTTTCCTTTTGTAAAACCCTAAAACTCTTTTGACGTGTTCCGTTTTCTGCTTCCGCCCCACAACCGCTACCGCCGCGAGTGGTGGTGGCTGGGTTGGGCGTGGCTGTGCATCGGCGTGCTGCTGGCCGTGGGCCTGTGGGCCGAGCGCCAGAGCATTGAACACAGCGAACGCCAGCGCCTGACGCAGCAGGCCGGGGTGATTCACGACAATCTGGTTCGCCAGCTCGACGTGATTGACAAGGCCCTGACCAGCCTGATCGACGTCCTGCCGCATGCCCGCGTTCTGGGCGACGATGCCGGGCGGGTGCAGGAGCGCGTGCAGGCGTTTTCCGGTGCGATGATCGGCGTCGGCTCCATCTCCTGGATCAATGCCCAGGGCCGGGTGCTGGCCAGCAGCAACCCGGCGCTGTTGGGGCAGGATTTGAGCCACCGGGCGTATTACCGGACCGCGCAGCGCCTGAAGGTACTCAACACCCTGATCGTCAGCGAGCCGTTCGCGCCGGTGCCGGGCAAGTGGGTGCTGCCCGTGGCCCGCCCCGTGGTGGGGCCGGAGGGCACGTTCGACGGCGTCGTCGTCATCTCCCTGTATCCCGAGGATTTTTCCACCCTGCTGCGCTCGGTGCTGTATGCGCCGGACATGTACGCCACGCTGATTCACGGTCAGGGCCAGCGCTTTGTCTGGCAGAACCAGAGCGGCTCCGGCATGCAGGAGCGCCTGCGGGCGCCCACCGGCATGCTGAAAGAGTTCCAGGCCAGCGGCGTGACCCAGGCCGTGCTGCAAGGCGTGCTGCGCCCGGACGAGCCGCAGCGGCTGGTCGCCATCCATACGGTACGGCCTGCCGCGCTGGCCATGGACGGGCCCTTGATCGTCGCCGTCGGGCGCATGGTGCCGGCGGTGTTTGCCCCGTGGTGGACGCTGTTCTGGGCAAGCATCGCCTTCTACCTGCTGGTGGGCATGGTGGTGGCCTCGGGCCTGCACCTGATGCAGCAGCACCTGCGTCGCCAGGAGCAGTCCTTGCAGGACAAGGGCCAGGCGTTGAACAACCTGTGGCACGCCGTGCTGGTGGCTACCGACCAGGGCGTGTGGGATTGCAACTTTGCCACCGGGCAGTTGTATCTCTCCTCGGCGTGGAAGGCGCTGCTGGGTTATGCCGACGAGGACATCGGCACCAGTGTCGATGAATGGATGATGCGCCTGCACCCGGACGACGGCCCGCGTGCCCAGGCCGCCTGGGAGGCGTGCCAGAACGGCCAGGACGAGTACGACTGCGTCTACCGCCTGCGCTGCAAGGACGGCAGCTACCGCTGGTCGCTGTGCAAGGGCCGGGTGCTGGCCCGCGATGCGCAGGGGCGGGTGCTGCGCATCGTCGGCACCAATACCGACGTCTCCGAGGAACGCCGCCTGCGCGAGCGTTTCGAGCACCTGACGCAGAACGTGCCCGGCATGATCTACCAGTTCCAGCTGGAGCCGGACGGCACCAGCCACTTCCCCTACGTCAGCAAGGGCGGGGAGGACATTTACGGCTTCAGCGCCGACCTGCTGGAGCCGGCGGGCAGCAAGGCCCGCAGCGTGATCCATCCCGACGACGCCCTGCGGGTGGCGCAAAGCATCGTCGATTCGGCGCAGGCGCTGACGGTGTGGCGCGAGGAGTACCGCGTGCGCCTGCAGGACCGGGGCGAGCGCTGGGTCAGCGGCGTGGCCCGGCCCCAGCGGCTCGATGGCGGCGCGGTGCTGTGGCATGGCTACATTCACGACATCACCGATCGCAAGCGTCAGGCCATCGAGCTGGAAGAAACCCAGCGCATGCTGCAGCACCTCATCCACGCCATGCCCGTGGCGCTGTGCATGGTCGATGAGGCCCGGGGCATCTACTTTCGCAACCAGCGCTTTCTGGACTACTTCGGCTACACCGAGGCGCAGGTGCCCAGCATGGACGAATGGGCCGTCCACGCCTACCCCGATCCGGCCTACCGCAGCCACGTCGGGCGCGAATGGCGGGCCGCGCTGGCCCATGCGGCCGCGCACGACGGCTACATCCCCAGCCAAGAGTACCGCATTACCGCGCAGAGCGGCCAGGTGCTGACCATGGCGATCGGCGGCGTGCAGTTCGGCAGCAGCCTGCTGGTCACCTTCGTCGATCGCACGGCCGAGCAGGCGTACAGCGAGACGCTGGAGAAAATGGCCTTCGTCGATGCCCTGACCGGCCTGCCTAACCGCCGCCAGTTCGACCAGACGCTGCAGTCCGAGTGGTTGCGCGGCCAGCGCAGCGGGCAGCCGCTGGCGCTGCTCATGATCGACATCGACTTTTTCAAACAGTACAACGACCTGTACGGCCACCCCGGGGGCGACGCCTGCCTGCGGGCCGTGGCCAAGGTGCTGCGCGGGGCCATGGGCCGCTCCTACGATCTGGTGGCCCGCTACGGCGGCGAGGAATTTGTCTGCCTGCTGCCCGAATGCTCCCTGGAAGGCGCCAGCGCCAAGGCCCAGGCGCTGTGCCAGGCCGTGCGGGTGCTGCAATTGCCGCACGGCGGCTCCAAAGTGGGACAGCACGTGACCATCAGCGTCGGCGTGGCCGCCCTGGTGCCTGGGGCCGAGCAGACCAGCGACCAGCTTCTGGCGCTGGCCGATGCCCGCCTGTATTGCGCCAAGGAATCCGGACGTAACCGGATCAATGACGGCAGTTGCGAAAAAGTGAGCTGATCGCGCGGATGGTTCCAAAGCTTTGGATACGAGACTATTTAAAATCGTTGAACCATCTGCGCAACAAGCTATTAAAAAGTATTCATGACTGCTGCCACACCCCTCCAGCCCCGGCCCGACCAATTGCTTTGCGCCCAGCCGGCAGACTGGCCGGTCGCCCCGGGCTGGCAGCCGCTGGTGGCGCAGTTCTTCGCCGGCAGCACGGGCCAGTCCCTGCAAAATTTTTTGCAACAGCGCCTGGATGCCGGCGCCGTCATCTTTCCGCCCCGGCCGCTACGCGCCCTGGAGCTGACCGATGCGCCCGCCGTGCGCGTTGTCATCCTCGGCCAGGACCCCTACCACGGGCGCGGGCAGGCCGAGGGGCTGTCGTTCTCCGTCGCGCCCGGTGTGCGCCTGCCGCCCTCGCTGCAAAACATCTTCAAGGAAATCCAGCGTGACCTGGGCGTGCCCTTCCCGCCGTTTCCGCAGCCCGGCGGCAGCCTGGTCAAGTGGGCGCAAAACGGCGTGCTGCTGCTCAACACCTGCCTGACGGTGGAAGAAGGCCAGCCCGCCAGCCATGCCGGCAAGGGCTGGGAGGTGCTGACCGACGCCATCATTGCCCATGTCGCCCAGCAGGGCCGGCCCACGGTGTTCATGCTCTGGGGCAGCCACGCCCAGTCCAAGCGCCGTCTTATCCCGAACGATCGGGGGCATCTGGTGTTGACCAGCAACCACCCCTCGCCCCTGTCGGCGCTGCGCCCGCCCGTGCCCTTCATCGGCAACGGCCACTTCGGCGCCGCCCGGGCGTTCCGGCAGCAGCATGGATATTGATTACGCCCGCTGCAACAGCATCGCGTCGCCGTAGCTGAAAAAGCGGTACTGCTGGCCGATGGCGTGCTGGTACAGCGCCCGGATGCAGTCGTAGCCGGCAAAGGCGCTGACCAGCATCATCAGCGTGCTTTTGGGCAGGTGGAAGTTGGTCAGCAGCAAGTCCACCACCTGAAACTGAAACCCCGGGGTGATGAAGATGTTCGTGTCGCCCGTCGTTTTTCCGCTGGCGGCCCACGATTCCAGCGTGCGCACGCTGGTGGTGCCCACGGCCAGGATGCGTCCGCCGCGCTGGCGACAGCGCTCCAGCGCGGCCAGGGTGGGCAGGGGGATGTCGTACCACTCGCTGTGCATCTGGTGCTGGGCCAGGTCTTCGGTCTTGACGGGCTGGAAGGTGCCCGCGCCGACGTGCAGGGTCACGTTGGCCGTCTCCACGCCGCGTTCGGCCAGGGCGGCCAGCACGGCGGCGTCGAAGTGCAGGGCGGCGGTGGGTGCGGCCACGGCGCCGGGCTGGCGGGCAAAGACGGTCTGGTAGCGTTCGCTGTCCTCGGCGGCATCGGGGTCGTGGCCGCTGGCCTGCTGGCGCTCGATGTAGGGCGGCAGGGGCAGGTGGCCGTGCCGTTCCATCAGTTGCCAGGCGCTTGCGCCCTCCGGGCCGTGCAGCGCCAGGTGGAACAGGGGGCCGTTGGCATCGGGCCAGCGGCCCAGCAAGGTGGCGTCGAAACCGCCGTGGGCCAGGCCGCCGCACAGGTGCAGGCGGGCACCGGGCAGGGGCTTTTTGCTCACCTTCATGTGCGCCACCACTTCGCTGCCGCCGGGCAGCACGCGCTCGATCAGCAGCTCCAGCTTGCCGCCGCTGGCTTTTTCGCCGAACAGGCGGGCCTTGACCACCTGGGTGTCGTTGAACACCAGCAGGTCGCCCGGTTGCAGCAGGCCGGGCAACTGGTGGAAGATGCGGTCGGTGGGCGGGTGGCTGCGCCCATCGAGCAGGCGCGAGGCGCTGCGCTGGACGCAAGGGTGCTGGGCGATGAGCTGCGCCGGTAGTTCGAAATCGAAATCGCGCAGGGTAAAGCGTGGGGAAGACATCAATGCTGGAGGGCGGAACACGCCCGTTCCAAGAAAAACAAAGGCGCGATTGTCGCAAAGCCGCAGCGTCGGCGTAGTACTTGGGAGTGGCGGTTCCCCCTGGGGTTTGCCCGGATACAGGGTGCGCAGCGCTTGACGGATATCAGGAAACTTGTCACTGTGACTTCTACACTGGCAGGCTTATGGCGTAACGCGCGGATGGGAAAAGGTACTCAAGGTGAGCATCATGGATAACGCATTTGTCTGGGACAACAATTTTGTGACCGGATTTGACGATCTGGATCAGCAGCACCATGTGCTGGTGGATTTGTTCAATGAACTGAACCACGCCATGCTCAACCCCCTGGGCGATCGCGACGGCATGCTGGCCGATGTCTATGGCCGCCTGCTGGCCTATACCGAGTACCACTTCCGCGAAGAAGAAGACTTGATGGCCCAGTACGGCGTAGACATGCGCCACGTGCAGAACCATCGCAGCATGCACCAGCAGTTCGTCCAGCAGATTCAGACGCTGTGGACGCAGCGTGCCACCATGAGCGACCCCAGCGCGACTCTGGTGGGGTTCCTGACCTCGTGGCTGGGCCTGCACATTCTGGGTATCGACCAGTCGATGGCGCGGCAGATCATCGCCATTCAGGGCGGCATGAGTCCGAGCAAAGCCTATGAAATTGAAGTCAAGTTCCATGACAACGGCACCCAGGCGCTGCTGCGCCTGATCGGCAAGCTCTACACCGCGCTGTCCGCGCAGAACATGCAGCTGGCCCTGGCCAACCAGAACCTGGAAGACCGTGTGGTGCTGCGCACCCAGGAACTGGAGGCGGCCAACGCCCGGTTGCGGGCCGTCTCGCGCACCGATGCGCTGCTGGGCATCGCCAACCGCTCGCATTTCCATGAGCGCCTGGAGCAGATCTGCGCCCTGGCCCTGCGCGGGGAGCGTCCCGTCGGCGTCATCATGATCGACGTGGACTGCTTCAAGGCCTTCAACGACCGCTATGGCCATTTGCGCGGGGACGAATGCCTGCAAAAAGTCGCCAAGGCGCTGAACGCCTGCCTGCACCGCACTTCCGATCTGGTGGCCCGCTACGGCGGGGAAGAACTGGTTGTGCTGCTGCCCGATACCAATCTGGAAGGCGCCCAGGAAGTGGCCCGGCGCATGGTGCAGGCGGTGGCCGAGCTGGCCATTCCCCACCAGGGCTCGGTGGCGGCAGAGATCGTCACCGTCAGCGCCGGGGTCTGCTCGCAGATTCCTTATCCCGGCAAGGAGGGCGACAGCGGTTCAGCGGCCCTGCTGGCGTGCGCCGATGCCGCCCTGTACCGGGCCAAGGCCCAGGGGCGCAACCAGTTTGCCGTTGGTTAGCCCCCGGCGCAGCAGGCGTTGATGACCTCGCGCACCAGAGCGTCCGGGGCGCTGCGCACCACGGCCTTGCCGGGGCCGTCGATCAGTACGAAGCGGATGTCCCCGGCTTCGGCCTTCTTGTCCACGCGCATGTGCGCCAGGTAGGCTCCGGCGTTGTCCTGCGTGTCCAGCACCGGGCCACGGGTGGGCAGGCCCGCACGGTCGATCAATTGGGTCAGGCGCTGGACGAAGTGCGCATCCACCAGCCCTAGGCGCTGCGACAGGTGCGCCGCCATCACCATGCCGGCGCCCACGCCTTCGCCGTGCAGCCAGTTGCCGTAGCCCATGCCCGCCTCGATGGCATGGCCGAAGGTGTGGCCGAAGTTGAGGATGGCCCGCAGGCCCGATTCTTTCTCGTCCTGGCCGACGACCCAGGCCTTGATTTCCACGCTGCGCTTGACGGCCTGGGCCAGTGTGGCCTTGTCCTGCTGGCGCAGGGCGTCGACGTGCTGCTCCAGCCAGGTGAAGAAGGCCATGTCGGCAATCGGCCCGTACTTGATGACTTCGGCCAGGCCCGCCGACAGCTCCCGCGCGGGCAGGGTGGCCAGGCTGTCGAGGTCGCACAGCACCAGGCGTGGCTGGTAGAACGCGCCGATCATGTTCTTGCCCTTGGGGTGGTTGATGGCCGTTTTGCCGCCCACGCTGGAATCGACCTGGGACAGCAGCGTGGTCGGGATCTGCACGAAGGGCACGCCGCGCATATAGCTGGCAGCGGCAAAGCCGGTCATGTCGCCAATCACGCCGCCGCCCAGGGCAAAGAGCACGGTTTTGCGGTCGCAGCCGTTTTCCAGCAGGCTGTCGAAAATCTGGTTGAGCGTGGCCCAGTCCTTGAACGCCTCGCCATCGGGCAGCACCACCTGCCGCACCTGGGCGTAATGCCCGGCCAGTGCGGCCTGCAAGGCCGCCGCGTACAGCGGCGCCACCGTGGTGTTGGTGATGATGACCGCCTGCGCTGCCTTGGGACAGGTGGCGAAGCTGGCAGCGGCCTGCAACAGGCCGCTGCCAATGAGAATGGGGTAGGAACGCTCACCCAGATCGATCCCCACGCGGTGCAGAATTTCAGCCATCTGCCATGCCTTTCATTTCAAAATAAAGAGCTGTTTGCGCTTTATTGATAAGGTTTTTGGAAATAAAGTTATTTGAAATCTTTGAATAATCAGCGGTAACAGCTATTTTTTTTCTTCAAATGCTGCCCAGGCCCGTCAGCCCTGCCACATCCATCTGCATGCAAATCTTGCGGGCCACCTGGTTGGGATTGTGCCGCTGGGTGTCGAGTACGTAATGCGCCACCTCGCGGTACAGCGGGCCGCGCACCTTGAGCAGCTCCTGCAGGCGCGGCAAGGCGTCCACTCCCTGCATCAGGGGGCGCACCGTATCGCCGCGCAGGCGCCGGGCAATGTCCTCGGGCGCGGCCTGCAGGTAGAACACCGTGCTGCCCGCCCGCAAGGCGGCGCGGTTTTCCGCCCGCAGCACCGCGCCGCCGCCCGTGGCGATCACCGTGGGCCGGGGCGCTTGCAGCAGCCCGGCCAGCACCTGGGCCTCGACGTCCCGGAAAGCCGCTTCGCCGTGCTGGGCAAAGTAGTCGCGGATCGTGCAGCCCAGCTGTTCTTCAATGGCGTGATCGGCATCGACAAACGTCCACCCGCCCTGGCGGGCGACCTGCCGTCCAATGGTGGATTTGCCCGATCCGGGCAGCCCGACCAAAGCCAAATGCGTAGCCATGTTGCGCCTTTACGAAAAACCCCAAGGCCGCATTGGCGGCCTTGGGGAAAGGTCAGGAAAGAAATGATCTACTGGGCTGCGATCGCATCGGTGACCATGCGTGGGGTGATGAACACCAGCATTTCCCGTTTTGCCGTCTCCCGGGTGCGGTTTTTGAACAAGTTGCCCATGACCGGAATATCACCCAGTAAGGGGACTTTATTTACCTGATTGAATTCTTCCATCTCGAAAATACCACCAATCACAATGGTTCCACCATTTTCCACCAGCACCTGGGTTTTAATGCTCTTGGTATCAATGGCAGGGCCATCGTCGGTTTGCGCCCCGACCGAATCCTTGTGCACTTCCAGATCCATGATGATGTCGCCGTCCGGGGTAATTTGCGGTATGACCTTCAGGCGCAGCACGGCGTCCTTGAATTCCACCTTCGGGATGGCGCTGGCGCCTGCGCCGGAGGAGGATTTATACGGGATTTGTGTACCTTGCTTGATTTCGGCCTCGGATTTATCGGCCGTCATCAAACGGGGGCTGGAGACGATTTTGCCAACACCCTCTGATTCCATGGCTGACAGTTCCAGACTCAGGAACCGCGTCATGCTGGAATTAAAAACACTCAATGCCATGCTTGCGGCTGCAGCACCGCTGGAAAGTGCTGCTGCCGGAAGATTGACAAAAGGATTATTGGTAATGGTGCTGGATGAGTTGGTTGACCAACCTCTGTCCAGACTGTTGTTACCGGTGGTGGAGTTGACGCTTCCACCGTTAATGGTGCTGCTATTGGAATACCCGGGCCGGTATTCGTACTGGCCCGTGTCGTCATTTTTTATCCATTGCCCGGATCTGCTCTGTGAGTTGTTGGCGCCGCCAAAGCTTGGGCCAATGCTGCCTCGGCTGCCGATATAGCCGCCGCCGAACTTCACCCCCAGCGCACGCCCGAAGGTATCGCGGGCTTCGACAATGCGGGCCTCAATCAGCACCTGGCGTACCGGCACGTCCAGCTTTTTCAGCAACTGGGTGATTTCTTCCAGCTTGGTCGGGGTATCGGTGATGAACAGCTGGTTGGTGCGCTCTTCCGCGATGGCCGAACCGCGTTCCGACAGGAAGCGGTTGTTGTTTGTCCCACCCGTCCCCGAATTGCCTGCGTTCTGGGTTTCGGTAAACTTTTTCACCAACTCTTCGGCCTTGGCGTAGTTGATCTGGAAGCCCTGCGTGCGCAGGGTTTCCAACTGCTCGATGGCACGGGCCGCTTCCAGATCCTTCTTGGTGCGCTCGTCAATTTCTTCCTTGGGCGCAATCCACAGCACGTTGCCGTTTTTCTTCAGGCCCAGGCCCTTGGCTTCCATGATGATGTTCAGCGCCTGGTCCCAGGGCACGTCCTTCAGGCGCAGCGTCAGCGATCCGCCGACGGTGTCGGAAGTGACGATGTTGAAGTTGGTGAAGTCGGCGATCACCTGCAGCAGGGCGCGGACTTCAATGTTCTGGAAATTGAGCGACAGGCGCTCGCCCGAGAAACCCGGGCCTTGGGTCAGCTTGGAGGGATCGACCTTTTTCTCGTGCACTTCCAGCACGAACTGGTCTTCGCTCTGGTAGGCGCTGTGTTCCCAGTTGCCTTTTAGGTCGACCTTCATGCGCACCTTGTCGCCCTGCTGGCTGGTGGTGATGAGTTGTACCGGTGTGCCGAAGTCCACCACGTCCATGCGCCGCATCAGCCCCTCGGGCAGGCTGGAGCGGGAAAATTCCACCAGCAGCCCTTTGCCGTCATTGCGCACATCGGCACTGGCCCCGGCTGATCCCAGGGCCACGACGACCCGCCCGGCACCATCGCTGGTGCGGCGGAAATCGATGTCACGCACCGCCTTGGCCGAAACCGCCGGGGTGGGGGCTGGCGTCGCCTGTACCGGCGCAGCCAGCGGTGCCACGGAGGCGGTGTTCTTGACCGGATCGAGGTAGATCAATACGGCGTTGCCGTCCAGTTCGGTGCGGTAGTTGGTGGCGCTTTTCAGGTTCAGCACCACCCGGGTGCGGCCCGAGGCTTCGACCACGTTGGCGGTACTCAGGTTGCCCTGGTGCAATTCGATCAAGGACTGCGGCAGCCCGTTGCTGGTACCGGGAAAATCCAGTGCGATACGGGCCGGCGTCTGCACGGCAAACCCTGTGGGCACCTGGGTCAGGGGTTCGTCCAGTACCACCCGCACCACTTCCCCGCCGCCCTGGATGGAGCCGGTGACCGATTGGATACTCCCTGCCCAGGCCAAGCCAGGCAGCAGCAAGGCTACACCTGCGCTCCAGCTCAGCATATTTTTGAATTGTGTTTTTGGGTGCAGCAGCATTATTTGCTTTCCTCTTGCAGTTCTAGCACGGTGGATTTTTCTACCCAATCCCCGGCCGGGTCCTGGACGATTTCACGCAACCGGATCGTGTTTTCTGTAATTTTTACGATCCGACCGTAGTTTTGCCCCATATAGGCCCCGGGCTTCACTTGATAAATCAGCTTATTCACCCGTACTAAAGCGGTTTCCGTGCCGCTTTGATGCATGCTCCCGACCATGGTGATGGTATCCAGCGGGAAGCTTTCCAGCTCCTGCTTGCGCCGGTTCTGTTCGGCCTCCAGCAAGGCCATGTTCGTTGCGCTCTTTTCGCTGTCGCGGCGCAGTGCCTGGGTCAGCTTCTGGCGGTTGAACGGATCGGTCAGCTCGGCCGTCGTGTAGGGCTGCGGGACAAATGCCTTGGGTTCGCTCAAGGGGGTGATACGGGGCTTGGCCGTGGCCCGCTCCTGGGTCACCCAATCACGCAAGTCCGTCGTGTCGTTGCCAATACAGCCTGCCAGGGCCAGCATGGCCGCAAGGCTGGCGGCCAGAGGGAGGAAACGTCGGGGCGCCATCATTGCTTGTTCCCTTTTTTCTTGGCGTCCTGGCGGCGTACGGCCATTTCCTCCGGGTCGAGGTAACGGTAGGTGCGGGCCTGCGCATCCATCACCAGGCTGCTGCCCTTGGCATCGGCGACCAGGGAGACGTTATTGATCGTGACGATGCGCGACAGGTGGGCGACGTCCGAAACGAACGATCCCATGTCGTGAAAACGCCCCGAAACCCGCACGGTAATGGGCAGTTCGGCGTAGTAGTCACGGACATCCTCGCTGCCGGGGCGGAACAGGTCGAATTGCAATCCGCGCCCCATGCCGGCGTGGTTCACGTCAGAGAGCAGGGCCGCCATTTCGGCTTTGTTGGGCAACTGTTTTTCCAGCTGAGTGACGTACTGTTGCACCAGCTCGCGCTGGGCCTTGAGCGCTTCCAGTCCGACGGCCTTGGACATCTTGGTGGAGAATTCCTGGCGCAGCGTGGTTTCCTTGTTGCGTTCGGCTTCCAGGTCCTGCTCCAGCGTATTGAGATAGCCGTACCAGGCGCCGGCCAGCACCCCCACGGCAATCCCGATGCACAGCAATACCCTGGGCATGATCGGCCACAGGGAGGGGTCTTTGGGATCAAGGTTCTGAAACTGTGCCTTCACCCCTTCGAGGTAGGCAGCAATGTCGGCCTTGGTGATTTTTGGCTTTGTGCTGGACATCGCTCAGGGCCTCCGCTCTTGGGCTTGCTGGTTCACCTCGGTAGAGCGCACCAGCATGAAAGTCATGGTGAAGTTCACGACCTTGCGCAGGTCTTTCGGTGCAATCTCCACCGTGCCCGAGACGATTTCCTTGAGCACCGGCTTGGTAAACCAGGGCGAACCATTGGCGAGATTGCGCAGCACTTCGGAAACCCGTTCGTTCGACTGTGCCGAACCCTTGAGTTCGACCTGCAGCCCGTTTTGCTTGAGCGAGGACAGGTAGACGCCTTCCGGCAGCAGCTGGGCCAGATCGCTCAGCAGGTACACCGGCAGGTTGCGGTCGGCCTGCAGGTCTTCCACGGCCTTCTGGCGTTCGCGCAGGGCGGCGATCTCGCCTTCCAGGCCCTGCACGTCCTTGATTTGCCGGTTCAGGACGGCAATTTCCGACTGCAGGTAGGTATTGCGCTCCTGCTGGCCATCGATCAGCCCCTGGAAGACGGCGTACACCCCGGCGGCGGCCAGCAGACCGACGACCAGGGCGCCGAACATGGCCATTTGAAAAACTTCCTTGCGGCGTTTGCGGGCCGCTTCCCGGTGCGGCAAGAGATTGATCAGAATCACTGGTAGAACCTCCGCAAGGCCAGGCCGCAGGCGGTCAGGTACGCCGCCGCATCTTTGCGCACCCGCGATTTATTCACGGCGGCGCCAAATTGCATCCCGAGAAACGGGTCGAGTACCAGGGTGGCAACGCCGGTGTGCTCCTGAATGGCCTCGGTCAGCCCTTCCAGGGTTGCCGAGCCGCCGGACAGCAGGATGTGCTGCACGCTGTGGTAAGGCGTGCTGGTGAAGAAAAACTGGAGCGAACGGGCCACATCCTGGGCCAGGTTTTTGACGAACGGTGCCAGCACTTCGGTGGGGTAGCTTGCCGGCAGGTCATCGGCACGTTTTTTCTGCTCGGCCTCTTCCTGAGAGAGGTTGTAATGGCGGGCGATGGCTTGGGTCAGTTGTGCCCCGCCCATGCTTTGTTCCGTGTCGTACAGGACTTCTTCGTCGCGCAGAACCTGCATGGCATAGCCCCGGGCGCCCACCTTGATCAATACCACCAGGTCGGCTTCCCCGACGTGCAGGGGCGCGTTGGGGTTTTGCAGTACCCGTTCGACCGCCAGCCGTGCGGCAAAGGAACCGATATCCAGCACCACGGTTTTCAGGTTGGCCGCTTCGGCCACTTCCTGGCGCTCGTCGGCTTTTTCCTTGCGTGTGGCCGCCAGCAGCACATCGACATCGCCCGGGCTTTTCGGGCTGGGGCCGATGATGCAGAAGTCCAGCTGCACTTCGTCCAGGGAGAAGGGGATGTATTGGCTGGCTTCGCTCTCCACCTGGATTTCCATTTCCGCATCGGAGAGGCTGCCCGGCAAAATCACCTTCTTGGTGATGACGGCCGAGGGCGGTAGCGCCAGGGCCACGTGTTTGGCCCGGGTGCCGCTCTTGGCCAGCAGGCGGCGCACGGCGCCTGCCACTTCGTCGAAATTGACGATGCTGCCGTCGGCCACCCAGTCGGGTGACAGGGGCTCCATCGCACAGCGCTCCAGTACCCAGCCGTCCTGGCCGTGACGCCCCAGCTCGACCAGTTTCACAGCCGTGGCGCTGATGTCCAGGCCAATCAATGGCTCTGGCTGGCGCTGGAAAAGTGAACTTAGGGAAAACAAGACGACTCCTATCTGCTGGTCATACGGCAAGGCGGCTGACTTTAAGCCCAGCCGAATGATGCTAGCAGCAAGAGCTGGCGGGCTTTGGACAACCGGTTTGGAATATCGCCGGAGTGTTGCCAAAACCGCACGTTTTGAGCTTTTCTGTCACATCTGGTCGCATTCGTTTGCGAGTGCCCCGATGCGCGGCGCTTCCTATAATGCCCGTCTTCCCTGGTACCCGCGTATGCCCACCTCGACCCCCTCTTCTCAAGGCGCAAATGCGCCCGCTTCCCGAAAAACACCCCCTCCCAAAAAACGCCTGCCATGGCCTGTCCGCGCCATTTTCTGGCTGCTGGGGCTGGCCGTTGCCGGGGCCATTGCAGGGGCGCTGGTGCTGGCGATCGCCCTGTCGCGTGCCTACCCGAATCTGCCGGACATTTCCGCGCTGGTGGACTACCAGCCCAAGCTGCCGCTGCGGGTGTATTCCGCCGAAGGCACGTTGATCGGAGAATTTGGCGAGGAGCGGCGCACCCTGACGCCCATCCGCGAGATTCCCAAGGTCATGGTCGATGCCGTGCTGGCGATCGAGGACACCCGCTTCTTCGAGCACAACGGCGTGGACTACAAGGGCATGCTGCGTGCGGCACTGGCGAACCTGGGCAAGTTCAAGAGCCAGGGCGCTTCCACCATCACCATGCAGGTGGCACGCAACGTTTACCTGTCGTCGGAAAAAACCTATACCCGCAAGATCTACGAAATCCTGCTGACCTTCAAGCTGGAGCATTTGCTGACCAAGGAAAAAATTCTGGAGGTCTACATGAACCAGATTTTCCTGGGGCACCGCGCCTACGGCTTTGCGGCGGCCAGCGAGGCGTACTTCGGCAAGCCCCTGAAGAACATCACCATCGCCGAGGCGGCCATGCTGGCCGGTTTGCCCAAGGCGCCTTCGGCCTACAACCCGATCAGCAACCCCAAGCGGGCGCGTATTCGCCAGCTCTACATCATCGATCGGATGGAGGAAAACGGCTTCATCTCTCCCGACGAGGCCGAGCAGGCCCGCCAGGAGCCCTTGAAGCTGCGCCGCGATACCCCACGGGAAAGTGCCAATCATGCCGACTACGTGGCAGAAATGGCCCGCCAGCTGATTTTTGACCAGTACGGCGAAGCCGCCTACACCCGGGGGCTGAACGTCTACACCACGCTGCGCCTGGACGAGCAGAACGTGGCCTACAAGGCGCTGCGCGAGGGCATCATGAACTACGAGCGCCGCCAGCGCTACCGTGGCCCGGAACGCTTCATCGCCCTGCCGACCGACCCGGAAATGCTGGAAGACGTGATCGACGATGCCCTGGCCCAGCACCCTGACAACGGGGATGTGCGCTCTGCCGTGGTGCTGGAGGCCAGTCCGAAAAAGCTGCTGGTGCAGCGCACGGATGGCGAAAAGATCGAAATTGCCGGCGAGGGCCTCAAGCCGGTCGAGTCGGGCCTGTCGCCCAAGGCGCCCCCGCAAATCAAGATCGTGCCGGGGGCCATCATCCGCATCATTCAGGCGGGCAAAACCTGGTCGGCCACCCAGTTGCCGGAGGTGGAGGGCGCATTCGTGGCGCTCGATCCGCAGACCGGGGCCATCCGCGCCCTGGTCGGGGGGTTCGACTTTGCCAAGAACAAGTTCAACCACGTGACCCAGGCGTGGCGCCAGCCCGGTTCGGCGTTCAAGCCGTTCATCTATTCGGCAGCGCTGGAGAAGGGCATTGCCCCGTCCACCATCGTCAACGATGCACCGCTGATCTATGGCGCTGGCGTCACAGGCGGGCAGCCGTGGCAGCCGAAGAATTACGATGGCCGTTTCGAAGGCCCGATGACGGCCCGCACAGCGCTGGCCAAGTCCAAAAACATTCCCGCCATCCGGGTGCTGGAGGCGACGACCCCCGCCTTCGCCCAGCAGTGGGTCACCCGCTTCGGCTTCGAGGCCAGCAAGCACCCGGCCTACCTGACCATGGCGCTGGGCGCCGGTTCGGTCACGCCGATGCAGATGGCGGTGGGGTTTGCCACTTTTGCCAATACGGGCTATCGCATCACTCCGTGGCTGATTACCAAGATCACCGACCAGCGCGGCACGCCCCTGGCGGAGTACCACCCGACGCCCCTGGCCCAGCAGCAGCGCGTGATCGATGAGCGCAACGCCTTCATCATGGACAGCATGTTGCAGACCGTGGCCCGTTCGGGCACGGCGGCCCGTTCCCAGGCCACATTGAAACGGCCCGATCTGTACGGCAAAACCGGCACCACCAACGATGCCGTGGATGCCTGGTTCGCCGGTTTCCAGCCCAGCCTGGTGGCCGTCACCTGGATCGGTTACGACAACCCGCGCAACCTGGGGGCCCGGGAAACCGGCGGGGGGTTGAGCCTGCCGGTCTGGATCCAGTTCATGCAGTACGCCTTGAAGGACGTTCCCGTGGCCAGCTACAGCGTGCCGCCGGGGGTGGTGAATGCCGATGGCGAGTGGTTCTACGCAGAAAACACCGACTCCAGCATCCGCAGCCTGGGCATGAGCGATGTGGGCCTGGAGAGTGCCGAGGGACAAGCGCCGACTGCACCGCCCGATGCCCAGGAACGCAATAGCATCCTGGATCTGTTCCGCAACAATTGACCGCCATGCCCCGCTCTTCCTCCCTTGCCCGTTTGCTGTGCGCCGCTGCCGTGGCGGCGGTTCTGACCGTCCTGAGCGGCTGCGGCCAGCGTGGCCCGCTGTTCCTGCCTGACAGTGCTGCTGCGGCCCTGCCGGCCCCTTTGCCCGCGCAGATATGACGCTGCTGGCCGAGGGGGTGCTGAGAACTTACTGGGATCAGACGGTTCCGGTGAATCTGGCGCACATCGCCAAGGCCATGCAGATCACGGTGGCGCTGTCCGAACTGGGCAGCGCCTGCGCACGGGTGGAGCTGCCCCCCCAGCGCAAGCCGCGCATCGTCATCGACCGCAGCCAGCCGCTGGAGCGGCAGCGCTACGGCGTGGCACATGCGCTGGGGCACCTGGCCCTGCACCATTTGCGCCCCGGCGGGGCGCACACCATCGAAGTGTCGGACAGCTACCACTGCGACGTGCAGTTGCGCATCGACAGCGAAGCCAACGACTTTGCCCTGCGCCTGCTGATGCCCGAGCAGGCGCTGCGCGAGAGCCTGCACGACCTGCAGCTGGGGCAGTTGGAGCAGCTGGCCTTGCTGTTCCAGGTGGCGCCGATCCTGATCAAGCAGCGCATGGCCGATCTGGATCTGGACTGGCCGCGCACCCTGGCGCAGCAACTGCGCCCGGAAGTGACCTGGGATTGAAAAAGAGAGCTGTTACCGCACATATTTAAAGGATTTCAGGGTTAAAACCATCTGAAATTCAATGAATACTTGCGGTGGAAGCTCTCTTTTTGAGAGATTGGCGCTGGCTTTCAAGCGTCCATCGAAGCGGCCATGACCCGGTTCTTGCCGGCCCGCTTGGCGGCGTACATGGCCCTGTCGGCACGCACCAGCGCCTGTTGGTAGCTCTCGTTCGGGGCGATTTCGGCCACCCCGGCGCTGAAGGTGATGAGTACGCGCTCGCTGTCCTGCAGAAAGTAGCGCGTGGTCAGCTTGCGCTGCAGCCGCTTCATCACTTCCACGGCCTGCTGTACCTGGGTGCCGGGCAGCAGAAAGACAAATTCCTCCCCGCCGTAGCGGGCCAGCTGGTCCTGGTTGCGCATGATCTGTTTGGCCACGGCGACCAGATGCTGCAGAGCCTTGTCCCCGGCTTCGTGGCCCAGGCGGTCGTTCAATGCCTTGAAATTGTCCAGGTCGAGCAAGGCAATGCACATCGGCACCCCGGCTGCCTGGGTACGGATGACTTCCTGCTCCAGCGCTTCGTCCATGCCCCGGCGGTTGAGGACGCCGGTCTGGGAATCCTGGCGGGCCAGCACCGAGGTGTGTACCAGCTCGTGGCGCAGGCGCTCGACTTCGGCCAGGCCCTGTTCGCTTTGCTCGCGCAGGGTTTGCAGCTCGCAACGGGCGGTGGAGCAGCGCTCGGACATGGCCCGCGTGGCCGTCATGACTTCTTCGAGCAGCGGGGTGATCTCGTGCAGGTGCGAAACCTGGGTCAGACGGGTGGCGCAGCGCTCCAGCTGATCGTGGTAGCTGGTGTTGGTGTCGCCGATATCGGCCAGACGGTCGATGAAGGTGGCCAGCAGATTGCGCACCTGGGTCTGGGCCTGTACCAGGCGTTCCTTGGCTTCGGTCTGCTTGAAGATGACGTCCTTCAGGCGCAATTCGATGTCCTGCAGGTGCGGCAGGGTCAGGGGCGGCTCGGTCGCGGTTTGCAGGGCGTCCAACTGGCCTTCGAGCCATTGATCGTCCAGGCACAGTGCGGCGATGTTCTGAATGATCAGCCCCAGCAGGCGCAGCAAGGTATCGCGCAGCTGGGCTTCATCCTGGGCGGCAAAGGACAGCCGGTGGTTGAAGTTTTGCAGCAACAGCTCGGCAGTGGACAAATCGGGGCTGGGCTGGCGCAGGAAGTGCATGAGCTGCTCGGCCATTTCGTGCAGGCGTTCGTCCCTGCCGGCAAAGGCGGGCTGGCCGAACTCCAGCAGGTGCACGATTTGCCTGGCCAGGCTGGCGGGAATGGGGATGGCCATTCCGGCGACTTCACCGTACACCGCCTGGTAGTTTTCCGGTGTCGGTGCCAACTGCCGGGCAAAGAGCAGCTTCAGGGCTTCACGGGCAATGATGGAGGGGTTCTTTTCGACCATGACAGGCTGCTGCGGAACAACAAAAAAGGGACTCGCGCCATTCTAGGCGCTGCCCCTTTTTGTTCCCCGCAGCTGGCCCGGAAAGCCTACGCCAGCCCCCGTTGAATGATAATTTTTTGCACATCGCTGGTGCCTTCGTAGATCTGGCACACGCGCACGTCGCGGTAGATGCGCTCCACCGGGAAATCATTGACCACGCCGTAGCCGCCCAGGGTCTGGATGGCGCTGCTGCACACGCGCTCGGCCATTTCGCTGGCGAACAGTTTGGCCATGGCGGCTTCCTTCAGGCAGGGTAGGCCCGCATCGCGCAGGCTGGCGGCGTGCCAGATGAGCTGGCGGGCGGCCTCGATTTGCGTAGCACATTCCGCAAGTCTGAAGCCGACAGCCTGGTGATGGAAGATGGGCTGGCCGAAGCTTTCGCGCTCCTTGCTGTAGGCCAGGGCGCATTCGAAGGCGGCGCGGGCCATGCCCACGCTTTGCGCGGCGATGCCGATGCGCCCGCCCTCCAGGGCCGACAGGGCGATCTTGTAGCCCTCGCCCTCGGCGCCGATCAGGTTGGCGGCCGGGATGCGGCAGCCGTCGAAGTTGATCTGCGCGGTGTCGCTGCTGTGCTGGCCCAGCTTGTCTTCCAGCCGCGCGACCTGGTAGCCGGGGTTGGACGTGGGCACGAGGAAGGCGCTCATGCCCTTTTTGCCCGCGGCCTTGTCGGTGACGGCGATGACGATGGCCACCTGCCCGTTCTGCCCGCTGGTGATGAATTGCTTGACGCCGTCGATGACGTAGTCGCCCCCGTCCCGGACCGCCGTGGTGCGCAGGGCCGAGGCGTCGGAGCCGACGTGCGGCTCGGTCAGGCAGAACGCGCCCAGCATTTCGCCACGCGCCAGGGGGGTGAGCCATTGCTGCTTTTGCGCAGCGTTGCCGTAGCGCATGAGGATGGCGTTCACCGGGCAGTTGGTGACGCTGATGGCGGTGCTGGTGCCGCCGTCGCCCGCCGCGATTTCCTCCAGCACCAAGGCCAGGGTGAGGTAGTCCAGCCCGGCGCCGCCGTATTCCTCGGGCACGCAGATGCCGTAGGCACCCAGGGCGGCCAGGCCCTGGTGGACGTCTTTCGGAAAGTGGTGTTCCTTGTCCCAACGCGCGGCGTGGGGAACGATTTCCGCCTGGACAAACTCGCGCACGGCATCGCGCACCATTTGCTGGTCCTGGGTGAGCAGCATTGCAGTCTCCTTTTTAATTTGATAGCTTCTTGCGCTGAATATATAAAGATTTCAGAGCGTTTTATATCTGAAATCTTTTATTTGTCAGCGCAAGAAGCTCCTTTTATTGTCAAACCAGCTCGACGGCCATGGCCGTGGCTTCGCCGCCGCCGATGCACAGCGTGGCCAGGCCTTTTTTCAGGCCGCGGGCCTGCAAGGCGTGCAGCAGGGTGACGATGATGCGGGCGCCGCTGGCGCCGATGGGGTGGCCCAGGGCGCAGGCGCCGCCATTGACGTTGACCTTGTCGTGCGGCACATTCAGGTCGGCCATCAGCGCCATGGGGACGACGGCGAAGGCCTCGTTGATTTCCCACAGATCGACGTCCTCGACTTTCCAGCCCGCTTTTTTCAGCACTTTTTCCGTCGCGCCGACGGGGGCGGTGCTGAACCATTCCGGTGCTTGCGCGTGCGTGGCGTGGGCGACGATTTTGGCCAGCGGCTTGCAGCCGAGTGCGGCGGCGGTGGACTGGCGCATCAGCACCAGGGCGGCGGCGCCGTCGTTGATGCTGGAGCTGGCGGCGGCGGTGATGGTGCCGTCCTTCTTGAACGCGGGGCGCAGGGTGGGGATTTTGTCGGTGCGGATTTTCAGGGGGCCTTCGTCCTCGGCAATCGTCACCTCGCCCTTGCGGGTCTGGAAGGTGACGGGGGCGATTTCGGCCTGGAACGCGCCGGACTGGATGGCCTGCTGCGCCCGCTGCACGCTGGCGATGGCGAAGGCGTCCTGCTGCTCGCGGGTGAACTGGTACTTGGCGGCGCAATCCTCGCCGAAGGTGCCCATGCTGCGGCCGGGTTCGTAGGCATCTTCCAGGCCGTCGAGCATCATGTGGTCATAGACCTTGTCGTGGCCCATGCGGTAGCCGCCCCGGCCTTTTTTCAGCAGATAGGGGGCGTTGGTCATGCTTTCCATGCCGCCGGAGACCATGACCTCGCGGCTGCCCGCGATCAGCTGGTCGTGCGCCAGGATGGTCGCTTCCATGCCCGCGCCGCACATTTTGGACAGGGTCACGGCCCCGGTGCTTTGCGGCAGGCCGCCCTTGAAACCGGCCTGGCGGGCGGGCGCCTGGCCCTGGCCGGCCATCAGGCAGTTGCCGAACAGCACTTCCTCGACTTTTTCCGGGGCGATGCCGGCACGTTCGACGGCGGCCTTGATGGCGGCGCCACCCAGGTCGTGGGCGGCCAGATCGGAAAAACCGCCCTGGAATGCGCCCATGGGGGTGCGTGCGGCGCTGACGATGACGACGGGGTCTTGCTGTTGGGACATGTTTTGCTCTCCTTGTTGCAGAAAAACCAGCGCCGTGGCGCTGGTCGAGGGGGTTCGAGGGGGATGGCTACGTGCGTTCGCGGCTGGCGACCAGTTCCACGGCCCGCTCGTGGACGTCGTACAGGCCGCCCACGCCGGGCAGGGTGATTTCCAGGTTGGTGATCAGGCCGTTTTTCAGGCTGTAGCACCAGCCGTGCAGCGTGACCTTCTGGCCGCGTGCCCAGGCGTCCTGCATGACGGTGCTTTGGGCGACGTTCATGACCTGCTCGATCACGTTCAGCTCGCACAGCACGTCGTGGCGGTGCTGCACGGCGGTGTTCTTGATCAGGTGGTAGTGCTTGACGCGCACGTCTTTCACGTGGCGAATCCAGTTGTCGGCCAGGCCGATGCGCAGCTCCTCCAGCGCCGCCAGCACGCCGCCGCAGCCGTAGTGGCCGACGACCATCAAATGCTCGACCTTGAGCTGGTCGATGGCGTACTGGATGGTCGAGAGGCAGTTCAGGTCGCTGGGCACGACGACGTTGGCCACGTTGCGGTGGACGAACACTTCGCCCGGCTCCAGCCCGCTGATCTGGTTGGCGGGCACGCGGCTGTCGGAACAGCCGATCCACATGTATTTGGGGTTTTGCTGCTCCGTCAGCTTCGTGAAGAAGCCGGGGCGCTCGCACTCCATGCGCTGGGCCCATTCCTTGTTGTTGGCAAAGAGGTCGTCGATGGAGGTGGTGCTCATAAGTTTCCTTTGGCTGCCCCGGTACGCTGCCTGCCGGTGGGGGTGACCCTGGCGGCAGGGGCGCAGCGGGGGATGGGTGAAATCAACAAGTCTCGGCGAACAGCTCGCGGCCGATCAGCATGCGGCGGATCTCGCTCGTGCCGGCGCCGATCTCGTAGAGTTTCGCATCCCGCCACAGGCGGCCCAGGGGGAACTCGTTGATATAGCCGTTGCCACCGTGGATTTGGATGCCTTCACCGGCCATCCAGGTGGCTTTTTCCGCCGTCCACAGAATCACGCTGGCGCAGTCCTTGCGTACCTGGCGCACGTGGTCGGTGCCCAGCATGTCCAGGTTCTTGGCCACGGTGTAGGCAAAGCTGCGGGCCGCCTGCAGCACGGTGTACATGTCGGCCACCTTGCCCTGGATGAGCTGGAACTCGCCGATGCTCTGGCCGAACTGCTTGCGGTCGTGGATGTAGGGCACCACGTTGTCCATCACCGCCTGCATGATGCCCAGGGGGCCGCCGGTCAGCACGGCGCGTTCGTAGTCCAGGCCGCTCATCAGCACCTTGGCGCCGCCGTTCACGTTGCCCAGCACGTTCTCTGCGGGCACTTCCACGTCCTGGAACACCAGCTCGCCGGTGTGGCTGCCGCGCATGCCCAGCTTGTCCAGCTTTTGCGCCACGGAAAAGCCCTTCATGCCCTTTTCGATCAGGAAGGCGGTGACGCCACGGGCGCCCAGCTCGGGTTCGGTCTTGGCGTAGACCACCAGGGTGTCGGCGTCCGGGCCGTTGGTGATCCACATCTTGCTGCCGTTCAGGACGTAGTAGCCGCCCTTGTCCTCGGCCCGCAGCTTCATGCTGATGACGTCCGAGCCTGCGCCCGGCTCGCTCATCGCCAGGGCGCCGACATGCTCGCCGCTGATCAGCTTGGGCAGGTATTTGGCCTTTTGCGCCGCGTTGCCGTTGCGGTTGATCTGGTTCACGCACAGGTTGGAGTGGGCGCCGTAGGACAGGCCGATCGAGGCGCTGGCGCGGGAAATTTCCTCCATCGCCACCATGTGCGCCAGATAGCCCATGTTGGCGCCGCCGTACTCCTCGCCCACGGTGATGCCGAGGACGCCCAGATCGCCGAATTTTTGCCACAGATCCATGGGGAACTGGTCGGTGCGGTCGGCTTCGGCGGCGCGGGGGGCGATCTCGGCCTGGGCAAAGTCGCGCACGGCATCGCGCAGGGCGTCGATATCTTCACCAAGCTGGAAGTTCAGGCCGGGCAGGTTGGTCATGGGGTGTCTCCTTGGAACAGGTAAAAAAAGTTAAACCGCAGCAATGCCGGGGCGGCCCTGGATGGCCATCAGCGTGCAGTTCATGGTGGCGACCAGTTTTTCCTGGCCGCCGTCGATGGCGTAGGCGCGGCCCTCGGTCACGACGATGGTGCGTCCAGGTTTCAGCACCACCCCCTCGCAGCGAAAGCTTTGCCCCTTGGCCGGGGCCAGCAGGTTGATCTTGAACTCGATGGACAGCACGCCCGCATCCAGCGGCATCACCGACAGGCCCGCATAGCCGCAGGCCGAATCCAGCACTGTGGCCATCATCCCGGCATGGATGAAGCCATGCTGCTGCGTCAGCGCCGGCGCCCAGTCGAAGCACACATGCGCCTGCCCCCGGGACAGATGCGTCAGCCGCGCCCCCAGGGTGGCCATGGCGCCCTGCTTGGCAAAGCTGTCGTGAATACGCTGCGCGGCGGCGGTGTCCAGGCTGTCCATCTCGTCTCCTTGAAAGCGTGGTTTTTAAGTGACCTTTACGTAAACGTCAATTACGTAGATTCCCGCGCCTGCAGCTTGCGCAGCAGTTGCTGCGCCTCCTTTTCCTGGGCGCGGACTTCGTCCAGCGTCATCTGGATGTCCTGCATCCGCTCCTCCAGTTGCTGGCGGTGCTGGGCCAGTACCTGCAAAAATTTTTGCAGCTGCGCCCCGGAATCGCGCGGGCTGTCGTACAGCTCGATGATTTCCTTGGCCTCGGTCAGCGACAGGCCCAGCCGCTTGGCCCGCAGCGTGAGCTTCAGCCGTGCCCGGTCGCGGGCGCTGTAGGTGCGCGTGCGGCCACTGGCCCCCTCGCGCTGGGGCTGGAGCAGCCCCATGTCTTCGTAAAAACGAATGGCGCGGGTGGTCAGGTCAAACTCCTTGGCCAGATCGCCAATGGAATACGCGACAGCGGAGGCGGCATCTTTGTGGTCTTTGTGCATGGCTGCATTATTGACGTTTACGTCAACGTCCTGCCGCAATCTCACCCCCGGGATTTCTCCCAGGCGGGGGCTGGCTCGGTAAGAATCCGGCCATGTCCCGCACCGTCCCCCCTTGCCCTGCCTGCCCCTGTGGCTGCACCAGCGCCAAAGGCCAGCCCCTGGCCTATGCCGCCTGCTGCGGCCGCTTCATCGACCACTACGCCGAAGCCCCCGCGCCCGATGCCGAACACCTCATGCGCTCGCGCTACAGCGCCTTTGTGCGCGAGGACGCGGCCTACCTGCTGGCCACATGGCACCCCGACACCCGCCCGGCCAGCCTGGACTTCGACCCCGGCGTGCAATGGCTGGGCCTGCAAGTCAAGGCCTTTGCAACAGTGGACGACCACCACGCCACCGTGGAATTTGTCGCCCGCTACCGCCAGCAAGGCCGTGCCGTGCGCCTGCACGAACGCAGCCGCTTCGTGCGCGAAGCGGTGGACGGCCTGCCGCGCTGGTGGTACGTGGATGGCGATGTTTCCTGAAAACGCCCTGGTGGCGCTGGACACTGCACCAAATATGACATCAAATGATGCAAATTTTGATGAGAAGGAGCCGCCATGCGCACCACCGTCACCATTGACGATGCCCTGTACCAACGTGCCCTGGATGTGGCCGACCCCGCAATGGATAAGAGCGAGCTTTTCCGCGAAGCCATGAAAACCTTTATCCGCGTGCAGGCAGGCCGCCGCCTTGCCGCCTTGGGCGGCGCCGCGCCGGGGATGGCCGACATCCCGCGCCGCAAGCCGGACGACGCCCCCATTCGCAAGGTGTCGTAATGGCCGTGCTGGTCGATACATCGGTGTGGGTTGCCCATTTCCGGGAGCGCAACCCGCATCTGCAAAGCCTGCTGGAGCGGGATGATGTACTCATCCACCCCATCGTCCTGGGCGAAATCGCCTGCGGCACCCCGCCCGACCGGGCCACCGTCCTGGCGGCTCTGCGGGAATTGCGCCCGGCCATGGCGGCCTCCATCGAAGAAACCCTGCTCATGATCGAGCGCCACCATCTCTATGGGCAAGGCTGCGGCATTGCCGACATGCTGTTGCTGGCCGCGACCCTGATGACCCCCGGCGCTACCCTCTGGACGCTGGACAAGCGCTTGGCCGCACACGCCCTGGCCTTGGGGGCGGCTTACCAGCCGCCCAGTCACTAACCACTACCCCACCATCACCACACCCCCCGGCCACCATGTCCTTTGAAGCCATCCTGTTCGACTGCGACGGCGTACTCGTCGATAGCGAACCCATCACCCTGGGCGCACTGCGCCACATGCTCAACGCCAGCGGCTGGGCCATTACCGCCGAGGAATGCCAGCACATCTTCATCGGCAAGACCGTGCGCAGCGAAACCGCCCGCATCGAACGCGAAACCGGCCAGCCGCTGACCGATGCATGGATGGCCGCCTTCTACGCCCTGCGCGACGCAGGGCTGCACGCCCGCCTGCAAGCCGTGCCGGGGGCCGTGGCTGCCGTGCAGCAATGCCATGCGCTGCTGGGCGGCAACATCGCCGTAGCCAGCGGCGCGGACAAGGCCAAGGTGCTGATGCAGCTCGACAAGGTGGGCCTGCTGCCGCTGTTCGACCCGCACATCTTCAGCGGCCACGACCTGCCGCGCACCAAGCCCTTCCCCGACGTGTATCTGGCCGCCGCTGCATCGCTACGGCGCGACCCGCGCCGCTGCCTGGTGATCGAAGACGCCCTGCCCGGCCTGCAGGCGGGCCTGGCCGCCGGGGCCACCGTCTGGGGCTATTGCCCCCGGGAAGGCGGGCACACCACGCCCGAGGCGCTACTGGCTGCTGGCGCCCAGCGCGTGCTGCGGGATATGGGGGAGCTGCCGGGCTTGCTGGGGCAAACCGACTGAACCCCTGGGGCCAGGGGCGGCTTCCTACAATAAAGCCCCCTCTTTTCCGTCCCCTGCCATGTCCTCCCAAGATTCGCCCCGTAGCCTCATCCGCATCCACGGCGCACGCCAGCACAATTTGAAGAATCTGGATGTGGACATCCGCACCGGGGAGCTGACGGTGGTCACCGGCCCCAGCGGCTCGGGCAAGTCGTCGCTGGTGTTCGATACCCTGTATGCCGAGGGGCAGCGGCGCTACGTGGAGACGTTCAGCGCCTACGCGCGGCAGTTTCTCGACCGGATGGACAAGCCTGCCGTGGACAAGGTGGAGGGCGTGCCCCCGGCGATTGCGATCGACCAGACCAATCCGGTGCGCAATTCCCGCTCCACCGTGGGCACGATGACGGAGCTGAACGACCACCTCAAGCTGCTGTTCGCCCGCGCCGGGGCGCTGTTCGACCGGCAGACCGCCCAGCCGGTGCGCCACGACACGGCGGACAGCATCTACGCCCAGTTGCAGGCACGCGCCCTGGCGGCGGGCGACCCGCGTTTGGTGGTGACGTTTGCCGTGGAGCTGCCCGCCAGCACCAGCGCCGACGAGGTGCAGCAGTGGCTGCTGGCCAGTGGCTTTACCAAGATTCAGGCCGAGCGCACGGTGGAAAAACCGGCCCCGCCCCCGGAAAAAGGCAAGAAGGCCGCCAAACCCACCAGCGTGAAAGTGCTGGACGTGGTGGCCGACCGCTTTCGCATGGGCAACGTGGAGCGCAGCCGGGCGATGGAGGCCATCGAGCTGGCGCTGCTGCGCGGCCAGGGGCTGATGCAGGTGTATGCGCTGGCCGGCGATGCCGAACCCGAGGTGTGGAAATTCGCCCTGGGTCTGCATTGCCCGGACAGCGGCATCAGCTACCAGGCGCCGCTGCCGGCGCTGTTTTCCTTCAACTCGGCGGCGGGCGCGTGCCCGGAGTGCCGGGGCTTTGGCCGGGTGATCGGGGTGGACTGGAATCTGGTGATTCCCAACGACAAGCTGACGCTGCGCACCGGCGCCATCAAGGCCATCCAGACCCCGGCGTGGAAGGAGATTCAGGACGACCTGCTGCGCCACGCCGAGGCCGAGGGCATCCCGCGCGACATGGCCTGGGGCAAGCTCACGCCCGCGCAGCGCGACTGGGTGCTGGAAGGCTCGCCGCGCTGGAACGGCAAGTGGGAGCAGACGTGGTACGGCATCCGCCGCTTTTTCGGCTATCTGGAGAGCAAGTCGTACAAGATGCACATCCGCGTGCTGCTGTCCAAATACCGCAGCTACACGCCCTGCCCGTGCTGCGGCGGCGCCCGCCTGGGGCTGGAAAGCCTGCTGTGGCGCGTAGGCAGCAAGGCAGATGCCGATGCGGTGTTGCCGCCGCAGCAACGCTTCATGCCGCAGGGCACGGGCTGGAGCCGTGAACAACTGCAAGCCTTACCCGGCCTGTGCCTGCACGATGTGATGCAGTTGCCGCTGGTGCGGCTGCAAAAGTTTTTTCATGATTTGAAAAAAGGAGCTGTTTCCGCTGATTCAACAAAGATTTCAGCATCAAAACAGCCTGAAAATCAGGCAGAACAAGCAGCACAAGCTCTGATTCTGGAAGAAATCGAAACGCGCCTGCGCTATCTGTGCGATGTGGGCATCGGCTACCTGACGCTGGACCGGCAAAGCCGCACCCTGTCCGGCGGCGAGGTGCAGCGCATCAACCTGACCACGGCGCTGGGCACCAGCCTGGTGAACACCCTGTTCGTGCTGGACGAACCCAGCATCGGCCTGCACCCGCGCGACATGCAGCGCATCAACCAGGCCATGCAGCGCCTGAAAACCGCCGGCAACACCCTGGTGGTGGTGGAGCATGACCCGGCGGTGATGCTGGCCGCCGACCGCATCATCGACATGGGCCCCGGCCCCGGCGTGCGCGGCGGGCAGATCGTATTCGACGGCACCCCGGCCCAACTGCGCGGGGCCGACACCCTGACCGGCGCCTACCTGGGCGGGCGCAAGCAGGTGGGCTTCGGCTTCAAGCGCCCGGTGCAGGCCAATACGCCCAAGCTGATTCTGGAAGGCGCCAGCGCCCACAACCTGCAAAACGTGGATGTCGCCTTCCCCCTGCAACGGCTGGTGACGGTGACGGGCGTGTCCGGCTCCGGCAAATCCAGTCTGGTGCAGGACGTGCTGGCCCCCGCGCTGCTGCGCCACTTCGGCAAGCCCACGGAAAGCGCCGGCGCCTTCACCCGTCTGCTGGGGGCCGAGCAACTGGCCGACGTGATGTGGGTCGATCAATCGCCCATCGGCAAAACCGCGCGTTCCAACCCGGTCAGCTACGTCGGCGCGTGGGACAGTCTGCGCGAGATTTTTGCCTGCGCCCCGCTGTCGCGCCAGCGCGGCTACACGGCGGGCAAGTTCAGCTTCAACACCGGCGACGGGCGCTGCCCGACCTGCGGCGGCTCGGGCTTCGAGCATGTGGAGATGCAGTTCTTGTCCGACGTGTACCTGCGCTGCCCGGACTGCAACGGCCAGCGCTACCGCCCCGAGGTGCTGGACATCCGCATCGAGCGCGGGGGCCGGATGCTGAACGTGGCCGACGTGCTGGCGTTGACGGTGGCCGAAGCCGCCGCGCTGTTCGCCAGCGATTCGGACGTGATTCGCGCCCTGCAACCCATCGTCGATGTGGGGCTGGACTACGTGCAACTGGGCCAGAGCGTGCCTACGCTCTCGGGCGGCGAGGCGCAGCGTTTGAAACTGGCCGGTTTCCTGGCCGAAGCCGCCAAGACCCAGGCCAAATCGCGCCAAAGCCTGGCCCGCAAGGGCACGCTGTTTTTGTTCGACGAGCCGACCACCGGCCTGCACTTCGAAGACATCGCCAAGCTGATGCGGGCGCTGCGCAAGCTCCTGGACGCCGGGCACAGCCTGATCGTCATCGAACACAACCTGGACGTGATCCGCGCCAGCGACTGGCTGATCGACCTGGGGCCGGAAGGCGGCGACGGCGGGGGCCGCATCGTCGCCCAGGGCACGCCGGAAGAACTGCGGCAGATGACCGGCTCGCACACCGCCCAGGCGCTGCGCGACTATGAAGTCGCCATGGGATTGGAAGGGCTGGACGGCCCGGGCCAACACCGCGTGGCCGAAGCCGCGCCTGCGTGGCACATCACGCCTGCCGCGACCGCGCCGCAGCCCGCGCCCAACGCGATTGAAGTCATCAATGCCAAGGAACACAACCTGAAGAACCTCAGCGTGCAGATTCCGCACGGTAAGTTCAACGTGGTCACGGGCGTGTCCGGCTCCGGCAAATCCACGCTGGCCTTCGACATTGTGTTCAACGAAGGCCAGCGCCGTTACCTGGAATCGCTCAACGCCTATGCCCGCAGCATCGTGCAACCGGCCGGGCGGCCCGAGGTGGACGCGGTGTACGGCATTCCGCCCACCGTCGCCATCGAGCAGCGCCTGTCGCGCGGCGGGCGCAAATCCACCGTGGGCACCACCACCGAGGTCTGGCATTTCCTGCGCCTGCTGTACGTCAAGCTGGGTACGCAGCACTGCGTGCATGACGATGCGCCGGTGCAGCCGCAAAGCCTGGACAGCATCGCCGCCCAGCTCATCACCCGCTTTGGCGGGCAGGTCATCGGCCTGCTGGCCCCGCTGGTCAGCCATCGCAAGGGCGTCTATACCGAACTGGCCGACTGGGCGCGGCCCCGGGGCTACACGCATTTGCGTGTGGACGGGGCGTTTCTGCCCACCACCGGCTTTCCGCGCCTCGATCGCTTCAAGGAACACAGCATCGAACTGCCCGTGGCCAGCGTCCTGGTCAGCGCCCATGACGAAGCCACGCTGCGCCAGCATCTGGCCCAGACGCTGGAGCTGGGCAAGGGTGTGGTGCAGGTGCTGCACGGCATCGACGATCTGGCCGCAGCCCTGACGGCGGGTGGCGACGGTGCAGGCATCGGCAGCGTGCAGGTGTTCTCCACCCAACGCGCCTGCCCGGTGTGCGCCACCAGCTATGCCGAACTCGACCCGCGCCTGTTCAGCTACAACAGCAAGCACGGCTGGTGCCCGGACTGCGTGGGCACCGGCGTGCAGTTGAGCAAAGACCAGCGCAAGGTGTACGACGACAGCCAGCTGGCCGAAGACAACCGGGGCCGCGAACTGAGCTTTGCCAGCCAGGAGGTGGAGGATTTGGCCGACATCGCCTGCCCCACCTGCCACGGCACGCGCCTGAACGCCACCGCCCGCGCCGTGCGCTTTGCCGGGCAGCGCATCACCGATCTGGCCCGCCTGAGCGTGGACGACCTGCGCCAGTGGGCGCAAACCCTGGCGCTGGCAGGGCGGGAGGCGGACATCGCCCGCGACCTGCTGCCTGAAATCGCCAGCCGCCTGGAGTTCTTGCAGGAAGTCGGCCTGGGCTACCTCACGCTAGACCGGGGCGCCCCCACGCTGTCGGGCGGCGAAGCCCAGCGCATCCGCCTCGCCGCGCAACTGGGCAGCAACCTGCAAGGCGTGTGCTACGTGCTGGACGAGCCGACCATCGGCCTGCACGCACGCGACAACCGCATCCTGCTCAACGCCCTGCACAAGCTGGGCGCCAAGGGCAACACCCTGGTGGTGGTCGAACATGACGAGGACACCATCCGCCGTGCCGACCACATCATCGATATCGGCCCCAGCGCCGGGCGGCGCGGCGGCCAGCTCATCGCCCAGGGCAGCGTGGCCGACGTGGAAAGCGCCCCCGACTCGCAAACGGGCCGCTACCTGCTGCACGCCATGCGCCACCCGCTGCAAGCGCGGCGCAGCGTGGATGCTCCTGAAAACAAAGCTGCTACCGCTGGCAAGAAAAAGGTTTCAGAATCAAAACAATATGAAATCAAGCAAAAATCAGCGAAAGCAGCTTCTGAAACAGAAGCAATAACAGAGACACTTCGCTGGCTCACCGTCCACGACGCGCAGATGCACAACCTGCACCACGTCACCGCCCGCGTGCCGTTGCAACGGCTGGTGGCCGTCACCGGCGTGAGCGGCTCCGGCAAATCCACCCTGGCGCGGGACGTGCTGCTGACCAACGTCGCCGCCTGGGTCGGCCAGCGCCAGACCAAGGCCGGGCGTGACGCGATGGATGCCGGGCAGGCCCCGGCCCTGGTCGGCTGCACGGGTCTGAGTGGCTTTGAAAGCATCGACCGCGTGCTGGAAGTCGATCAGACCCCCATCGGCAAAACCCCGCGCAGTTGCCCGGCCACCTACATCGGCTTCTGGGACACCATCCGCAAACTGTTCGCCGGCACGCTCGAAGCGCAGGCGCGGGGCTATGCCGCCGGGCGCTTTTCCTTCAACACCGGCGCGGGCCGCTGCCCCGCGTGCGAAGGCCAGGGCCTGCGCACCATCGCCATGAGCTTTCTGCCCGATGTCAAGCTGCCCTGCGACGCCTGCCACGGCGCCCGCTTCAACCCCGAAACCCTGGCGGTCACCTGGCGCGGCAAAAACATCGGCCAGGTGCTGCAAATGGAAGTGGCCGAGGCCGTAGATTTTTTTGCTGCCATGCCCGCCATCGCCCACCCGCTGCAACTGCTGCAAGACGTGGGCCTGGGCTACCTCACGCTGGGCCAGCCCAGCCCCACCCTGTCCGGCGGCGAAGCGCAGCGCATCAAACTCGTCACCGAACTGACCAAGGTGCGCGACGACGTGGGCCGGCGCGGCCAGAAAGCCCCGCACACCCTCTACGTGCTGGACGAACCCACGGTGGGCCTGCACATGGCCGACGTTCATAAGCTCATCCACGTGCTGCACCGCCTGGTGGACGGCGGCCACAGCGTCATCGTCATCGAACACGACCTGGACGTGATCGCTGAAGCGGATTGGGTGATTGACCTCGGCCCCGAAGGCGGAGCAGGCGGTGGCCGGATCGTCGCCGAGGGCACGCCGGAAGCCTTGGTCAAGGCGGGTACGCATACGGGGGTGGCGCTGGAGGCCAAGTTAATTCGGTAGCGGGGCGTGCCTAACGGACAAGTTTAGCCGCAGCGAAGCGGTCGGCTGCTACGATGAGTTAGCCTCCACGCCTTAAAAGACTAGGGCAGTCGCATCTAAATATCTTTAAAAATCAAAGAGGTTTTTGTCATTCCCGCTCTCTCCTTCCGTCATTCCCGCGAAGGCGGGAATCCAGTGCGCCCAATGGACGCTGTCGCTGGACACCCGCCTTCGCGGGTATGACGGTGGGGTACGGGTGTGACGGGACGTGATTGCTTGCTATGAATTTAGATACGATTGCCCTGTTTAAAAGACGCGGACTCTATAAAAACTTTGATTTTCTCTCCATCACTCGCGCTTTCGGAACAGCGACGGATGACTGATCTTCGCCTCTTCGACCGCAGCAGAGATCGCCTGCATATTTTCAGTCTGACATGTTCGCACAAGCATGAATATGGTGTTACGTAAATCGTGAACTTCGTCCATCGAAGCCTTCTTTGGCTCAGGAAGGTATTCACGATCCCAGAAAACGCCACGAAGCGCCTCTCTTGCACGCGACGAAATCCAATCGAGTCGCCGCGTCGATTGACGTGATGCATTGGCGATGCGTGCAATGTGGTCAAGCGCGTCTCGGAGCAGTGCGATTTCTTCTTGGGGCGTCATTTGAACTTGTTATAGGTGGCGGACTTGTTATGCCATTTATACCTTGAGGTCATAATTTTTCCGTAGGTGCAAAATGATTTTAAATAAGGCTCTGTAGATATTTAGTTGGTTCGCGCCAAAGGCATAGTAGCCAGTGATAAGTTCTTCGCTGGGAATACTAGGTGAGATAGTCCATTTTTTGCTTTCATTAGATCCGTTGTAGAACTTGACCGGGTATCGAAAATGGCGACCTTCGCTCTCAAGCTCACCCCAACTCCCATAATTCTGGATACTGCCGTTATAGCATTCACTTCCAATAATATTCTCAAGTTCAATCAGGAGGTTTTTTATGCCATCAATCTGCTGACGAGTAGCGAGGATAGATGCGTGCTTCCGGAGTTTTTTTTCTAGGAAATCAAACTGCCCGGCGTAGTAGCCTTCATTGTCCTTTTTCGCCTCTGTTTTCCATTTTTCGACGACGTCCCAGGATAGCCCATCTGCAGAAAATGCTATTATTTTCCGATAAGCAGAAAATTCCGACGCAACCGAATCATAGATTTCATCCCACGCCTCAAAACTATCTCTCGCAGATTCGATAAACTCATCCCTGAGACTCGCAAGGTCACCGAAATCAATGTTTTGAAGTCTGGCGTAGCCTTCTTTCTCCGCAGAAATACAATACGCTTGCATTTCATTATCGTCTGGCCACTGACTTTTGGCGCGAGCTACAATCTCATTGAGCACTTCATCGGGAATCATAAGAGGGGTCTCAGAAAAATGCCTAACTAGAAATAGACGACAATCAAGACAGCGGTTGTAGTCCGGTAAAACTGGGCCATCTTACACGCTCCACAGGTAAATTTCAGGCCGTCATCTATTTTGGCCAACCTAAATTTTGCGGTTGAAAAGAACACCCTCTCACCCCGCCCACATCCCATGCAGCACCATCACCCGCGCAAACCAAGCTGAATCTACCCAACGCTGCACCCAGGTTTGCGCGTGCGGCCAGGGCCAAACAAATAGCCGGTGGCATTCAGTTGCTGCTCCAGGGCATCAGGAGGTCATTGCCAAGTGGGCAATATAGCCAGAGCGGCTTTCCCCGGCGGCCTTGGCACGCCGATCCAGTAGTGTCAGGATGCGCCGGGGCAGGGTAATGTTGATGCGCTCAATGGTGTCATCCACCAGGGCGGGATCAACTTCTGCAACAGCCCAGACCCAGCCGTCGTATTCGCAGCTCTTTTGCAAATCGGTAATGCTCGACGGTTTGGGGATGGTTTCTCCGTTGCTGATGGCTTCTTCGATCCACAGCGCAATGGACTCCTTGGCGTTCTCGATCGCCTCATCCAGCCCATCATCTGCTGCCGAGAAGCAGCCGGGCAGGTCGGGCACGACAACGCTCCAGGCTGTTGTATCGTTTCCGGGTTCAATGGCAATGGGGTACTTCATCGGATGCTCCTTTACTTCAATCCAGCTTATGCCAGAACGTATTTACGATCTTCTCATGCTGCCCCGCCGCATCCTCATCCACCCCGCAGCCCCGCCCAAGCCCGCTGTCGGCAGTCCCTGCAACGGCTGCGGGCTGTGCTGCCTGCTGGAGCCGTGCCCGCTGGGGATGGTGCTGTCGCGCAAACGTACCGGGGCGTGCGTGGCGCTGCGCTGGAGCGAGGAGGAGCAGCGCTACCTGTGCGGGGCCATCAGCGATGCCCCCCGGGGCTGGCTGGGGCGCTTGCGCCAGCGGCTGGCCCGGCGCTGGATTGCGGCCGGAGCCGGGTGCGATGCGCATCTGACGGCCATGTGACGTGGCCGTTCTGGCCCGATGGCCTGCCTGAAAACTCAGGGCCGCAACATGCGGCCCTGGCTTTTCTGGTGATGCTTTTTTAGTCTTTCAAGCGGTGCCCGCATTCCCCGCAGAACACGTCCGCATCGCCCACCTTGTGCTGGCACTGCGGGCAGGTGGCCGCTTCGGCAGATGCGGGCGGCAGGGTGAAGCGGGTGGGCAGGTCGGCGCTGGGCGCGGGGTCGTCCAGGAAGGCCGGTTGGTCTGCTTCCTGCGCGGCCTCGGCCTGTTCCCGGGCCGATTCTTCTGCGGCGGCCTGGGTGGCTTGCTCGGCAGCCAGTTGCTCTGCGGCGCGTTCTGCCGCCAGGGCGTCTGCGGCAGCCTGTGCCTGGGCGGCCTGTTCGGCGGCACGCTGGCGGGCGCGTTCCTTGGCTTCTTCTGCCACCTGACGGGCTTTTTCCTGGGCCTGTTCGGCGGCCAGGCGGGCTTTCTCCTGCGCTTCGCGGGCGCGGCGCTTGACTTCGTCCAGGCCGGCGTTCAGGGCGTTTTCACTGGCGCTGATGTCCAGGCCATCGGTGGCCGAGAGGTAGACCAGGTTCACCCCCATCAGGGCCACCTGCATCATCAGCGTAATGGCCAGGCCGAAGATCAGCAGCGTGGCCAGTGCGCCTGCGGCCACCAGGCCGCCTTCACCGCCGCCATAGCCCTGCATCATGGCTGAGAGGGCGCCCACGCCGCCAGCCAGGGCCTGCGGGCCGATCACCGATGTGGCGATGCCGGTCATGAACGCATACCCCGGCAGCAAGGCGCCGAACACCACCATGCCGATGAGCGAGACGACGACGTACAGTGCCAGGAACAGCGCCACCGTCGGCACCAGCCGGGTGCGGGCGACGGCCAGTACCAGCGACAGCGCCTCCTTGAAGCGGCGGCCTTCCCACACGGCGGGGGTGAACAGCGGAAGGCCCACCCACAACAGGGCTGTCAGCACGGCAGCGGCGACCACGACCAGCACCGGGTGCAGCAGGAACAGGAACAGCGGCCCGATGCCCGGAATCTTGCACAGGAAGTAGCCGATGGCGCCGACCAGCGCCAGTCCCAGCAGCACGACCAGTACCACCAGGTAGAAGCCCAGGAATTTGGGGATGCACCACAGCCCGGCCAGCAGCGCGTCCATCATCGAGCGCGGCGGGATGTTCTTGGCCTTGTCCATCAGCAGGATGCCCACGCCCGACAGCCCTGCGGCCATCAGCACCAGGGCCACCAGCCCCGTCAGGCCGCCCAGGACGCCGCCGGTGATGCCCCCCAGGCTGCCTGCCAGAAAGCCCCCGGCGACCAGCAGCAGCCCGGCGGCCACCCAGGTCAGAAACCCCAGGGCCATCGGGCGCCACTGGGTAAGCCCTTCGCTGGCGCGAAGCAATTGGCCAAAATTGACCTGACGCAGAGATTCGGAAGGCGGCATGGGCACGGCTTTCTAGAAAAAGGAACGGGGGTGCGGGATGCAGATACAAAGGAGACGCATTATAGGAATGCAGAATTTCTATCGGAGTTTTCTGCCCGGCAGCATAATTTCATCAAAAAACAAAGCGCTTTCCACTTGTCATGCCTTAGTTTTGTAGACGAACAACCTTAATATCATTCCATCATCAACGGTGACAGCTCTTAAAAAGAAAGCATTCATGACTTCCTCCCTCTCTATCGCTTTCATCGGCGGCGGCAACATGGCCAGCGCCATCATCGGCGGCCTGCTGCGCCAGGGCTGGCCGGCCAGCGCCATCACGGTGGTCGAGCCTTTTGCGGCGGCCCGCAGCGCTGCTCAGCAGCAGGGGCTGGCGGTATTTGCCGATGCCCCGTCGGCGCAGGCGGCGCTTGTCCAGGCGCAGGTCGTGGTCTGGGCCGTCAAGCCGCAAAGCTTTGCCGAAGCGGCCGCCCCCGTCGCGCCCTTCACCGCCGATGCCCTGCACCTGAGCGTGGCCGCCGGCATTCCCACCGCCAGCATGGCCCGCTGGCTGGGCACGCAGCGCATCGTCCGGGCCATGCCCAACACCCCGGCGCTGATCGGCCAGGGCATGAGCGGCCTGTACGCCTGCCCGCAGGTCGATGCCGCCGGGCGGCAGTGGGTCGAGCAGATCATGGCCGGCACGGGCCGCCACCTGTGGGTGCCGGAGGAAGGGCTGCTGGATGCCGTCACCGCCCTGTCCGGCTCCGGCCCGGCCTACGTGTTCCTGCTGCTGGAGGCCATGACCCAGGCCGGCACCGGAATGGGGCTGACGGCTGCGCAGTCCTACGAACTGGCCGTTGCCACCTTCCAGGGCGCAGCCGCCCTGGCCGCGCAATCGAGCGAGGATGCCGCCACCCTGCGCCAGCGCGTCACCAGCAAGGGCGGCACCACGCACGCGGCCATCACCCACATGCAGGCCACGCACATTCCTGAACACTTCATCGCCGCGCTGCAAAAAGCGCAACAGCGGGCGCAGGAGCTGGGGGCGGAATTTGGCGCTTGACAGGGCGATGCAAAGTCCCGTGAACGCACGGGAAAGCCGGTGGCCGCGTTTCGGCCCGTCAAAGATATCTTCCCCGGCTTGCGCTGGCTGGTTTCCTGGCGCTTTTGCATCGGCCTGCTAGGCCGCCAGTAAGAGCGTGTTCAATGTCTTTTCATGATGTCCGCAAGGCAGCCAACAGCCGCAATCTAGGCGCGTGCCGCAGGCCAGGCTGGTGGCCTGGTCAAGGTGCGCAACGACGAGTGCGGCTGTTGGCTGCCTTGCCCCAAGGGTTGCCCCGCCAAGACAGCATCTGCGGCGTTGCAAATCCTCGCCGCCCCACCAGGGCGTCTGCGGTTTGCGCCTTGCATCTGCCGCCTTGGCGGGGCAACGGACATCACGAAAAGACATTGAACACGCTCTAAGAATGTGCCGCATGATTTGCAGCGAAAACTGGGTGGAATAGCTCAAAATTGAGCTGTATTGATTCATTTTCGATCGCTTCGGCACGGGTTTATTTTTCGTGGTGTATAGACTTCGTAACTTTCGTAAAGGAGGTCATTGCCATGAAAATCAAACTGATACTTGCATCCCTTGCCGCCTTGTCGGCCTTCCAGGCGCAGGCCTTCGAGGTGACCAGCACGGACATGGCCGAAGGGCAGCCGATGGCGCAAGCACAGGTATTCAATGGGTTTGGATGCGAGGGACAGAACATCTCTCCGCAAGTTGCCTGGCGCAATCCTCCCGCCGGAACGCGGAGTTTTGCCGTTACCCTCTACGATCCGGATGCCCCAACGGGCAGCGGTTGGTGGCACTGGACCGTTTTCAATATTCCGGCCAGCGCAACGGGCCTGCCTCGCGGTGCCGGTATTGCTGCCGGTGCCAAGGCGCTCCCCCCGGGAAGCGTGCAGGGCCGCACGGACTTTGGCATGTCGGGGTTTGGCGGCGCGTGCCCCCCGGTCGGCGATCAGGCGCACCGATACCAACTCACCGTGTGGGCACTCGATACTGAAAAATTGCCCCTTGACGAGCAGGCCAGTGGCGCCATGCTCGGCTTCATGCTGAATGCCCATTCCCTCGGACAAGCCCGGCTGACCGCCCTGCACGGCCGATGAAGTCCACGAGTCGCCAGCCATGACGATCCAGTTCAGCCGGATCGAAGCCTGCCATGCGCACCGGATCCGCTGCGTCAAGATGTCGTTGCCGGGTCTGTGCCGGGTGAACCATGGCACGAAGCGCGTTGTTGTCGGCAAGGAAGAGGTCGCAATAACTGCGGGGCAGTGGCTCCTGCTGCCGCCGCACATTCCCCTGGAGATCGAGAACATCCCGGGGCCGCAAGGCTACAGCGCCAGCGTTCTCGGCTTTCCTCAATCGTTGTTGTCAGACTTTCGTCGTGCATTCGCGCAACACCTGCCGGCGCCCGTCCCGGCGACTTGCCTTGCACACTGGCGGGTGCCTCCGGACCCGCAACGAGACGCCGCCTGGGAGCGGCTGTCGTGCAGCCTGGCCGCCAGCGATGCCCCGGTGCTGCAACATCACCGGCTCAACGAAGTGTTGCTGATGCTCGGGCTTGCCGGATTGTTGTCGCCGCTGCTCAATCTTGCGGATGCAGGCCTGTCCGAGCGGATCAAGCAGCTCATCCTGTCGGACCTCGCTGGCGAGTGGTCGCAAGCGCGGGTAGCAGCGCATTGCTGCATGAGTGCCCCCACTCTGCGCCGCCACCTGGCGGCAGAAGGGCATACATTCCGGGTGATCCTGGAGGACGCCCGAATGGCCCAGGCCCTGCACTACGTGCAGTCGACCCAGCGTCCGATCGAAGCCATCGCACAGGCCTGTGGCTACGCCTCGCCCTCCCGGTTTGCCGTCCGCTTTCGGACCCGGTTCGGACTGTCCCCACGGTCATTGCGAAAGGCCATGCAACGATGATGGCTCCCCGCCCTCACCGAAGGCGGCCCGGGGCCTGCTGGCAGATCGGCCACTGAAGTCCTTTTTTCTGCCTGGCCACGGTTTTTTGATCGAGGCCATACAGTTTTCAGCGCAGTGCAAACCCCAGTGCCACCCCGGCAAACAGTGCTGCGCCTATCCAGTGGCTTTTGCTGAACGCGGTAAAGCAGCCGGGCCGCTGGCGGCTGCGGATCAGCGTGTAATGCCATGCCACCTGCGCCGCTGCCACGGCCAGCCCGGCCCACAGCGGCCAGCCCAGGCCGTAGGGCTGCAGCACCCAGGCCGTCAGCCCCAGGCAGGCGATGAAAAACGCCATCACCCCGGCCACATCGAACCGCCCCAGGGTGATGGCCGAGGTTTTCATGCCGATCTTCAGGTCATCGTCCCGATCGACCATCGCGTACTCGGTGTCGTAGGCCAGCACCATGCACATATTGGCCAGCCACAGCACCCAGGCGGTGGTGCCGACTTCGCCCACCACCGCCGCAAAGGCAATGACGATGCCGAAGTTGAACGCAATGCCCAAAAACGCCTGCGGCATGGCAAAAAACCGCTTGGTGTAGGGGTAAAGAATGGTGAACAGCACCGCAGGCACCGACCATGCCACGGCCTCCCAACGGGTCGTCAGCACCAGGCCCAAAGAAACCAGGGCCAGCACCGCACCGACCAGGGCGGCCTCTTTCACACCCAATTCCCCGCTGGTAATGGGGCGGGCCGTGGTGCGCTTGACGTGCTTGTCGAAGTTGCGGTCGGCAATATCGTTGATGGTGCAGCCCGCGCTGCGCATCAGCACCGTGCCCAGGCCGAACACCAGCAACAAATGCCAGCCGGGAAAGCCGTCTGCCGCCACCCACAGCGCCGTCAGCGTGGGCCACACCAGTACCAGCCACCCGGCCGGGCGGTTGAAACGAATCAAATCCAGATACAGCGCCAGCCTGGAGCGCGGCGCGGGGGGAGGAGAGGGAGCAGTCACGGACATAGGCGCCGATTGTGCGCAGAAAGACCATGCGATGCAGGGCCAGGAACAAAAAAGGGACATACCCTGCGGTATGTCCCTTGGCGCTGTTTTACCTTGGAGCGTAGCGCTTTAGAAGCGGTGACGCAGGCCGACAGTGATGCCGGTGCGGGTCTTGGCTTTGCTGATCCGGTCAATCACCAGTCGATCACCGCCGCTGACCTTGGTGTAGTCGATGGCAGCGTAGGCATCGGTGCGCTTGCTGAAGGCGTAGTCGGCAGCCACCACCATGAAGTTGGCATTGCCATTGTCGCCACCATCGCTGGAGCCGGATTGCTTGGCGCGGAAGAAGTGGGCGCCCAGGTTCAGTTGTTTGGTGGCCTGGTAGCCGAAGCCCACTTTGAACATCTGGCGCTTGTCAGCACCATTTTCAAAGTAACCGCCATAGAAGCCGCCATTGGTCTGGCCGCTCCACATCTTGTTCAGAATCTGGCGGTCGGTCAGGTAGTTCACATAGGAACCAGCGGTATTGCCAGTACCCACGGGCTTGAACTTGTTCAAGCCATAACCAGCGTTGAAATACCACGGGCCAGTGCGGTAGGAGCCACCCAGGGTGTAGGCATCCAGATTAGAACCACCGGGCAGCTTGGTACGCAACGCACCGGCCCCCAGGGACAGGCCATTGGCCGAGTAGCGCAGGAAACCGCCAAAGGTTTTCATAGCGCCCATGCCGACATCTTCCACGGTCTGTTTCAGCGGGGTGGTTCCCACCTGATCTGCATTGTTCAGGATAGCTGTTTGGATAGCTCCATGAGCGCCAGTAGCGGCACCCGTCACCGGGTGGAAAACATATGTGTTGGCATTGATGCCGTAGGCACCCAGTTGATCAGCCCTGAAAGCGAAATCTTGCACTGGCTTGGTATTGTTCTTCTCCCCAAACGAATACTGCAGCGTACCCACCCATTTGCGATCCGGCGTAGCCAGGGTGTACTTCAAGGCATTGCTGGTACGGGCGCCAGCAGCCATGCCCAGCTCGGGCTTGTAGGCATCCATGTAGGGCGAGTAGGGGAAGGAGGCGTAGGTGCTGGTCACCACGTCGAACAGCACGTTCCACTGGCGGCCCATGGTCAGGCGGCCATAGGGGCCTTGCAGGCCCACATAGGCCAGCTGGAAGAAGGGGGCGGTGGTGTCCTTCATGCCGGTGTCGGCGTTGAAGCGATGCTCCAGGTGGGCAATGGCCTTGCTGCCGCCGCCCAAGTCTTCCTCGACGTTGATGCCGAAGCGGCTTTGCGACATGCCGCCGCCGATCATCTTGGTCAGGCCGCTTTTGTCGGCGCCTTCGTTGGTGGTGTGGCGCACGGCGGCGTCAACGACACCCCACAGTTCGACTTTGCTGGGGGTGGATTGGGCCAGGGCTGCGCCCATGCCACATGCGGCCATTGCGGCCACGACTACGGTTTTCATTTGCATTGCTCTGTCTCCTTGGCTGTCAGTCACGAAATGCAAATCGAGTATAAAAAGCACATGCGTGCTAAAAATAACCTTGTTGTTTTTTGACCGCGCTGGTAAACCCTAGATTGCTTATCTTTTGTCAAGCTTGGCTGCAATAAAAGCATGTTGCAGCGCGGCAAAAACAGCCAAGCCCGCATAGGAGCGGGCTTGGCGGGGGATGAGAAAGGTGCTTGTGTTTTTTATTCTTCGAGGATGGAGCGCAGCATCCACGCGGTTTGTTCGTGCACGGTCAGGCGCTGGGTGAGCAGGTCGGCGGTGGGTTCGTCGTTGGCCTTGTCGGCCAGGGGGAACAGTTCGCGGGCGGTGCGGGCGACGGCTTCGTGGCCTTGCATGAGGATGCGCACCATCTCCAGCGCCTTGGGCGGGGTGGCCGGGGCATCGGGCAGGGAAGACAGTTGGCCGAATGCGGCGTAGGAGCCGGGCGCGACATGGCCCAGGGCGCGGATGCGCTCGGCGATGGGGTCGACGGCATTCCACAGCTCGGTGTACTGGCCCATGAACATGGCGTGCAGGGTGTTGAACATGGGGCCGGTCACGTTCCAGTGGAAGTTGTGCGTGGTCAGGTACAGGGTGTAGGTGTCGGCCTGCAGGCGCGACAGCCCCTGGGCGATGGCGGCGCGGTCTTTTTCGGTGATGCCGATGTGGATGTTGCTGCCTGCACGGGCCGGGGCGGCGGCTTTGGTGATCTTGGCAGTTTTTTCGGCCGCTTTGGCGACGCTGGCGGGGGCTGCTGCCGCAGCCGATTTCTTGGGGGATTTGGTTGCCATGGTGGGGTTCCTTTTTCCGTGAAATGGGCGCGGCATGGTGCTGCGCCTTGCAAATACTCTAGCAGGTTGAAAATACTGTAGCTGCTACCGCTTGCAACTAAAGAAATATGGGGTGTTTTATATAGATTTCCTATATGAAACGTGCGGATGCAGCTATTTTAATTCAAGCGTTCCACGCCCGACAGCGGACAGGCATAGACGGCGTTGCGCAGCGCCGCAATGGCTTCGTAGCGGGTGAAGCTGCGGCGCCATACCAGGGTGACGCGCCGCATGGGCGGCGGGCTGCCGTCGGGTTCGGTGATGGGCAGGTAGCGGATGTAGGGTTCATCCGCGCGGCGTCGGCGCGGGCTGGCCAGGGCGCCGGGCGGTACCGACAGGCGCGGCACGAGGGTGACGCCCATGCCGGCGGCGACCATGTGCTTGATGGTTTCCAGCGAGGAGCCTTCAAAGCTGCGGCGGATGCCTTCGGCGTTGCTGGCGTAGCGGGCGAATTCGGGGCAGACCTCCAGCACATGGTCGCGAAAGCAGTGGCCCGAGCCGAGCAGCAGCATGGTTTCGTTTTTCAGTTGCGCGGTGCTGATGCTCTCTTGCTGCGCCAGCGGGTGGGTGCTGGGCACGGCGGCCAGAAAAGGCTCGTCGTACAGCGGGGCGGTGGCCAGGCCGGTATCCGGGAAGGGTTCGGCCAGGATGGCGCAATCGATTTCCCCGGTGCGCAGCATTTCCAGCAGCTTGACGGTGAAGTTTTCCTGCAGCATCAGCGGCATTTGCGGCGTGCGGGCGATGGACTGGCGCACCAGATCGGGCAGCAGGTAGGGGCCGATGGTGTAGATCACGCCCAGGGTGAGCACCCCGGCCAGGGGGTCTTTGCCGCGCTTGGCGATCTCCTTGATCTCGGCAGCCTGGTCGAGCACGCTTTGCGCCTGGCGCACGATGTCTTCGCCCAGGGGGGTGATGGTGACTTCGTTGGAGCTGCGCTCGAAGAGCTTGATGTCCAGCTCGTCTTCCAGTTTCTTGACGGCGACCGAGAGGGTGGGCTGCGAGACAAAGCAGGCTTCGGCGGCACGGCCGAAGTGCTTTTCCCGGGCCACGGCGACGATGTATTTCAGTTCGGTGAGCGTCATGGATTCATCCGCATTTCAAAATTACGCAGGGGTATAGCACATCTGGATACAAATCATGGAATGCCACCGTGCTACGCCTTCAGATACTCGGCTTTGCTGCCCAGCCAGCGTTCGATGTGCTGCCGGGCCTGCAATGGATGGTGGAGCAGCATTTGCGGGGCCAGTTCCCGCGCCCATTCCAGGAGGGCCAGATCGTGCTCCAGATCGGCAAAGCGCAGCAGGGCCGCGCCGGACTGGCGGGCGCCGAGGAATTCGCCGGGGCCGCGGATCTCCAGATCGCGCCGGGCGATCTCGAAGCCGTCGTTGGTTTCGGCCATGGCCCGCAGGCGTTCCTTGCCGGTGTCGGAGAGTTTGCCGCTCTCGCCCACCGAATACAGCAGCACGCAGGCCGAGGCCACCGCCCCGCGTCCGACGCGCCCGCGCAGCTGGTGCAGTTGCGACAGGCCGAAGCGCTCGGCGTGTTCGATGACCATGAGGGAGGCATTGGGCACGTCCACCCCGACCTCGATCACGGTGGTGGCCACCAGCAGGCCCATCAGGCCGCTGGCGAACATTTCCATCACCGCCTTTTTCTCCGCCGGTGCCATGCGCGAGTGCAGCAGGCCGACGAGCACGCCGGGCAGGGCTTCGCTGAGTTCGGCGTGGGTGGCGGTGGCGTTGCTCAGGTCCAGGGTTTCGCTTTCCTCGATCAGCGGGCAGACCCAGTAGACCTGCCGCCCCTGGGCCAGTTGCGTGGCCAGGCGCTCGATCAGCTCGTCCTTGCGGCTGTCGGGCAGCACGCGGGTGACGATGGGGGTGCGCCCGGGCGGCAGCTCGTCCAGGATGGAGACGTCCAGGTCGGCGTAGTAGCTCATCGCCAGGGTGCGCGGGATGGGGGTGGCGCTCATCATCAGCAGGTGCGGCTCCAGCCCCGCATGGGCCAGCTTCTGCCGCAGCGCCAGGCGCTGGGCGACGCCAAAGCGGTGCTGCTCGTCGATCACGGCCAGCGCCAGGTTGTGGAACTGCACCTGCTCCTGAATCACCGCATGGGTGCCGACGACCAGCGCGGCCCGGCCGCTGGCAATCACTTCCAGCATGGCGGTGCGCTCTTTCTTCTTCTGCGCCCCGGAGAGCCAGGCGACCTGCTTGTCCAGGGGGGCCAGGATGCCCTCCAGCCAGCCGACCAGCTTGGCGAAGTGCTGCTCGGCCAGGATCTCCGTCGGCGCCATCAGGGCGCACTGCCAGCCAGCGGCAATGCAGCGCATGGCGGCCAGTGCGGCCACCACGGTCTTGCCGGAGCCGACGTCGCCCTGCAGCAGGCGGTGCATGGGCTGGGCGCGGGCCATGTCGGCGGCAATCTCCTGCGTGACCCGCTGCTGCGCCGCCGTCAGGCTGAACGGCAGCGCCGCCAGCAGCTGCGTGACCACCTCGGTCTGCTGCGCCGAGGGCTGCAACTGCGGGGCACGCAGGCGTGCGCGTTCCTGCCGCGCCTGGTATTGCGAGAGCTGCTGGGCCAGCAATTCTTCCGCCTTCAGGCGCTGCCAGGCGGGGTGGCTGTGGTCTTGCAGGGTGTCCAGCGCCACGTCGGGCGTGGGGTTGTGCAAAAACAGAAGTGCCTCGCGCAGATTGGGCAATGGTTTCAGGCCATTTTCTTGCCAATAGTTAGGAATGGGGGGCGGTGCGTGCTCCGGTAATGTTTCCGGCAAGGCCACCCGCTGCAAGGCGCTGGCCACGGCGCGGCGGATATACGCCTGCGGCAGGCCGTTGGCCACGGAGTAGACCGGGGTGAGCGCCTGCGGCAGCGCCCCTTCGGGTTTCTTGTAGGTGGGGTGCAGCATTTGCCGGCCCCAGAAGCCGCCCTTGACCTCCCCGCGAATGCGCCAGCGCGTGCCCACGGCCATGGCCTTTTGCTGCGAGGCGTAGAAGCTGAAGAACGTGAGCTGGCAGGTGGCGCTGCCGTCATCGACGGTGAGCTTGAGCATCCGCCGGGGGCGCAATTGCACCTCGCAGGCGGTGACGGTGGCCTCGATCTGCACGGTATCGCCCTCGCGGGCGTTTTTCAGCAGGGTGATGCGCGTTTCGTCCTCGTAGCGCAGCGGCAGGTGCAGGGCCAGGTCGATGTCGCGCACCAGCCCGAGCTTGACCATGGCCTGCTGGGCAGGGCTGGGTTTGGCGGCCTTTCTGGCAGCGGCTGGGGCAGGGGGATGATCGGGCGCAACCGACATGAATTCTTAACAATTACATTCGCCATGAAGATGCGGGCACAGGCTACCATGCCGAAAGGTGTTTTTCCGGTTCAAGGCTCTTGCATAGGTTGTGGCATGTTCAAAAAGGTCACCGTTCAGCAGTTGCGGTTGGGGATGTATATCCACGCCCTGGGGGGGGCGTGGATTCATCACCCCTTCTGGCGCAGCACTTTCGTGCTCGACGACCCGCAGGACCTGCAGCAATTGCGCTCCAGCACGGTGCCCGAGGTGTGGATCGACCTGTCCAAGGGGCTGGACGTGCTGGACGATAGCCAAAGCCCCGACCACCCCATCGAATCGACTCCGCCCGAGATTGCCGCCCCGGAGCTGCTGGGCACTGCTGCCACGCCCCTGGCCCAGGAGCTTGCCCAGGCGCGTGCCCTGTGTGCCGAGGCCCGCGATGCCGTCATGGACATGTTTGGCGAGGCCCGCATGGGCCGTGCCGTGAACATGGCGAGAAACACCATCCTGGTGCAGGAAATCACCAATTCGGTGCTGCGCAACCCGGACGCCCTGATCAGCGTGGCCCGCCTGAAAACGGCGGACGATTACACCTATATGCACTCCGTGGCGGTCAGCGCCCTGATGGTGACGCTGGCCCGCCAGATCGGCTACGACGATGCCCAGGTGCACCGTGCCGCCATGGCCGGGTTGCTGCACGACATCGGCAAGGCCCGCTCCAACCTGGCGATCCTGAACAAACCCGGAGCGCTGACCGACGGGGAGTTCGCGCACATGAAGCGCCATCCGGCAGCGGGGTACGAACTGCTCAGGCACACCATCCACGATGAAGCCGTCCTCGACGCCTGCCTGCACCACCACGAGCGCATCGATGGCCGGGGCTACCCCGATCGACTGCAAGGCGACGCAGTCTCCGAACTGGCCCGCATGAATGCCATTTGCGATGTGTACGACGCCATCACCTCGAACCGGCCCTACAAGAAAGGCTGGTCCCCGGCCGTGGCGCTGCAGCGCATGGCCCAGTGGTGCAACGGGCACCTGGACAGTTATCTTTTCAGCGCTTTTGTCAAAGCCTTGGGCGTCTACCCGATCGGCAGCCTGGTGCGTCTGAGCAACGGCGAGCTGGCCGTGGTCTATGCGCCGTGCCAGGACAATCTGCTGGCCCCCAAGGTCGTGCGCTTTTACGACACTGCGGGCGGCCAGTACCTGTCGCCGCCGCAGCCGACGGACTTGTGCTGTGTGGCCAACCTGCGCATCCTCCAGCGCGAAGACCCGGAGCACTGGTCTTTTCCCGACCTGGACGCCATCTGGCAGGCTGCCGCTGCGCAGGAAACGGCGCGGCCGGCCACGATCCGTGTGGCCTAGGATTCCTGGAGCGTGAACACGTTTTTATTTTTGCGCCTGCCAGCGCTCCCAGCCGTTGGCGCGTAAGGCGCACGCCGGGCATTGCCCGCAGCCGGCGCCCCAGGCGTGGGGCGTGCGCCGGCCCAGGTAGCAGGTGTGGCTGTCCTGCACGATCAGCTCGATCAGTGCCGGCCCGCCCAGATCGAAGGCCAGTTGCCACACCGCCGCCTTGTCGCGCCACATCAGCGGGGTGCCGATGCGCAGGCGCCGCTCCAGCCCCAGGTTCAACGCCAGCTGCATGGCCTTCATGGTGTCGTCGCGGCAGTCGGGGTAGCCGGAAAAGTCGGCCTCGCTCACCCCGGTGACCAGCACTTGCAGCCCCCGGCGGTAGGCCAGCGCCCCGGCCAGCGTCATGAACAGCAGGTTGCGCCCGGGCACGAAGGTGTTGGGCAGGCCGTCCTGCTGCATGGCGATGGCCACGTCGTCGGTAAGCGACGAGCCGCCGATCTGCCCGATCACATCGACGTTCAGCACATGGTCTTCGCCCAGCCGCGCGGCCCAGGCCGGGAACTGCGTCCGCAGGCGCTGCAGCACCGTCTGGCGGGCCTGCAACTCGACGCTGTGGCGCTGGCCGTAGTCAAAGCCCAGGGTTTCCACATGGGCGTAGTGGGTGAGGGCGTGGGCCAGGCAGGTGGTCGAGTCCTGACCGCCGGAAAATAAAACCAGAGCGCGTGTGTGCATGGCGGCGATTACACCACCGCGCTGCCGGGCGCTGGCTAGAGTAGGTGCTTTTTGCGGGAGGGACAGCCATGCTGCAACTGCTTATCGGCAACAAAAACTACTCGTCCTGGTCGCTGCGCCCCTGGCTGGCGCTGCACGGGCTGGGCATCGCCTTCGAGGAAGTGCCGCTGCGCTTCGACGGCTTCGGGATGGATGCGCAGTTCAAGCAGCGCCTGCGCCGGTTCACCCCCAGCGGCAAGGTGCCGGTGCTGGTGCTGGACGGCGTGGCCGTGTGGGACAGCCTGGCGATTGCCGAAACCCTGGCCGAAGCCTTTCCCCATGCGGGCGTCTGGCCCGGTGCCCCGGCCGAGCGTGCCCAGGCGCGGGGGCTGTGCGCGGACATCCACAGCGGCTTTACCGCCCTGCGCCAGCACTGCCCGATGAACGTCGGCGCCCGCCTGCCCGCAGTGGGGGCCAGGGTGTGGCAAGAGCAGGCCGATCTGCGCGAGGACGTACATCACCTGCTGGAGCGCTGTGCCAGCCTGTTGCAAGACAGTTCCGGCCCGATGCTGTTCGGCGCCTTCGGCATGGCCGACGCCTATCTGGCCCCGGTCTGGCTGCGCCTGCAAACCTATGCGCTGCCCTGTGCCATGCCCGCCAGCGTGCAGGCTTACGTGCAGCGGGTGCTGGCCTTGCCTGCCCTGCAGCAGTGGTGCGCGGATGCTGCGGCAGAGAACGATTTCGTGCCGTTCCTGGAACCCTACCGCAGCGGCCCTACACTGCCGGAATGAAGATTTACCAAGTTGGCGGCGCGGTGCGCGATGCCTTGCTCGGCTTGCCGGTGCATGACCGCGATTGGCTGGTGGTGGGGGCCACGCCCGAGGAGATGGTGGCCCAGGGCTTTACCCCGGTGGGGCGGGACTTCCCCGTCTTTTTGCACCCGCAAACGCACGAGGAATACGCCCTGGCCCGCACCGAGCGCAAAAGCGGCCATGGCTACCAGGGCTTTACCGTCTACACCAGCCCCGACGTGACGCTGGAAGAAGACCTGGCGCGGCGCGATTTAACTATCAATGCCATAGCTGCCCCCGCAGACTGGACGGGCGCTGAGGCCGTTTTCGACCCTTATCACGGCGTGGCCGACCTGCACGCCAAGGTGCTGCGCCACGTGACCGGGGCGTTTGCCGAAGACCCCCTGCGCATCCTGCGCGTGGCCCGTTTCGCCGCCCGGCTGACCGACTTCACCGTGGCCCCGGAGACGATGGCGCTGATGCAATCCATGGTGCAGGCGGGCGAAGCGGCCCACCTGGTGCCCGAGCGGGTGTGGCAGGAAATCAGCCGGGGGCTGATGGAGGCCCGGCCCGAGCGCATGTTTGCCGTGCTGCGCGAATGCGGGGCGCTGGCCGTGCTGCTGCCCGAGCTGGATCGCCTGTGGGGCGTGCCCCAACGCGCCGACTACCACCCGGAGGTGGACACCGGCCTGCACACCATGCTGGTGCTGGGCCAGGCCGTGCAGCAGCAGGCGCCGCTGGCCGTGCGCTGGGCTTGCCTGGTACACGACCTGGGCAAAGGCACCACGCCCGCCGAGGTGCTGCCGCGCCACATCGGGCATGAGCAGCGCGGGGCCAAGCTGGTGCGGCAGGTGGGGGAACGCTGGCGTGTGCCCAGGGATTGCACCGAGCTGGCGGAGCTGGTGGCTTACGAACACGGCAACATCCACCGCAGCCTGGATTTGTCGGCGGCTGCCCTGCTGCGCCTGCTGCAGCGCTGCGATGCGCTGCGCAAGCCCGAGCGCTTTGCCCAGGCGCTGTGGGCCTGCGAATGCGATGCCCGGGGGCGCTGGGGGTTTGAGGACGCGGCGTATCCGCAGCGGGCGCGTTTGCAGCAGGCGCTGGCGGTGGTGCTGGGCGTGGCCACCGGGCCGATTGCGGCGGGGGCCGTGGCTGCGGGGAAGAAGGGGGCGGCCATTGGGCAGGCGGTGGATGCGGTGCGGGTGCAGGCGTTGGCAGCGACGCTGAACAAGCCGCCGCTTTGACACAGGCCGGGATACGTGATGTGTGAAAGTTGCGCAACCAAGTGTCCTGGCGATTGAGCAGAGCAAGTGAAGGCCGGGAAGTCATAGTGCTTCGGCGTCCTTGTCGTTCTCCAGACGTTCCGCATCTTTGCGACCGAACAGCCAGAACATGGCGGGTGTCAGGAACGTATCCAGCAGTGTTGAACTGATCAAGCCGGAGAAAATCACCACGGCCACTGGATGCAGCACTTCGGTGCCAGGCTGTTCTGCTTCGAACAGCAGCGGCGCCAGTGCGAAGGCCGTGACCAGTGCCGTCATCAGTACCGGACTCAGCCGTTCGAGGGAGCCACGGATAATCATCCGTTGGTTGAAGTCCTCGCCTTCGAAACGCATCAGATTGATGTAGTGGCTGACTTTGAGAATGCCGTTGCGCACCGAAATACCGGCCAGCGTAATGAAGCCCACGAGTGCGGCTACCGACAGGGGCTGGCCAGACAGCCACAGACCGATGACCGCACCGACCAGGGCCAGCGGGATGTTCACCATGATCAGCGCGGAGAGGGTGATTGACTTGTAGCGGCTGTACAGCACTATGAACATCAGTCCCAGCGACACGATGGAGAGCAGGCCGACGAGCCGTGATGCTTCTTCCTGCGCCTGGAACTGGCCCCCCAGAGTGATGAAGTACCCCTCCGGCAACTTGGTTTGGGCAATGGCCTGGCGGATATCCGCGACGACGTCCGAAAGTGGCCGTTCCGAAGCATTGGCCGACAGCACGATGCGTCGCTTGCCATCGTCGCGGCTGATCTGGTTGGGGCCGTCCCCGTCCTCGATCGTTGCCAGCTTCGAAAGGGGAATCCGACCTGTCGGAGTTTCGATCAGTATCCTGTTCAATCCCTTGATCGAGCGTGCTTCCTCAGGGAGCCTGACCACCAACGCAAAGCGCCGTCCACCTTCAACGATCTGGGCAATTCTCTCGCCCTCAACCAACGATTGCAGCGTGGCCAGAACCTGCGGGGCAGGTACGCCGTATCGGGCAGCAGCGGCATAGTCCACATGTACCTTGATTTGTGGCGCAAGCACCTGCTTTTCGACCTGCAGGTCGGCGATGCCGGGGATGGATGACAGCTGCTGTCGCAGCGCCTCGGCCTGTCCCCGCAAGGCATCGAGATCTTCGCCGAAGATCTTGATCGCGATCTGCGAGCGCACACCGGAGAGCATATGGTCGATCCGGTGCGAAATCGGCTGTCCGATCTCGATGGCTGCCGGCAGGTTCGCCAGGCGGGCCCGGATGTCGGCCCGGACTTCATCCATGCTGCGGGTCAGTGCGGCTGGCGGTTTGAGCCCCACGTCCAGTTCGCTGACATGAACGCCCTCGGCATGTTCGTCCAATTCTGCACGTCCGCTGCGCCGCCCGACGTGCGTGACTTCGGGAACCTGGCTGACCAGAATTTCGGCCTGGCGTGCCACGGCAGAGCTTTCCGAAAGCGTGACCCCGGGATTGAGCCGCAGGCCGATCAGCAGGGTTCCTTCATTGAAGGGAGGCAGGAAGGTCGTTGGAAAGAATGGCACGACCGTCATGGCCGCCACGACTGCGACGCCTGCTGCGGCAAGCGCAGCCTTCGGCCGGTTCAGTACGGCTTCCAATCCATGGCGATAACGCACCTTGAGCCAGGCAAGCACCCGGGTGTCACCATGGTCGAGATTTTTCATGCGTGGCAGCAGATAGAAGCTCAATACAGGTGTGATCGTCACCGATACCACGAGCGATGCCAGCGTCGAAATGATGAAGGCGATGCCAAGCGGTACGAACAGTTTGCCCTCCAGCCCCGGCAAAGCGAATAACGGGATGAACACCAGCACGATGATGACCGTGGCATAGAGAATCGCCGAACGCACCTCCATCGTGGCACGGCCCACCACTTCCAGCGGGAGCAGCCTCTTGTCGGAATGCTTCGCCCGATCTTCCTTCAAGCGGCGCAATACGTTCTCCACACCGACGACGGCATCGTCCACCAAGCCGCCGATTGCAATCGCCAGCCCCCCGAGGGTCATCGTGTTGATCGACAGGCCGAAGTAGCGAAAGACCAGGGCGGTGATGAAGATTGAAACGGGGATGGCCGTCAGCGCGATGATGGTTGGCCGCAAGGTTCCAAGGAAGAAGAACAGGAGCACAGCGACAAAAACGGAAGCGCCGATCAGCTTGCCCTGCAGCGTGGTGATCGAAGCCTCGATGAAGCTGGCCTGCCGGAATGTGACGCGGGGTGCCTCCATGCCGACGGGCAGCGAGGTCTGGAGTCCGGCCAGTGCTTCCTCGATGGCTGTGGTCAAGGTGATCGTGTCGGCGGTAGGCTGTTTCTGTATGCCCAGGATCACTGCCGGCTTGCCTTCGAAGCCGGCATCACCGCGTTTGATGGCTGCTGCAAAGGTCACATCGGCAACCTGATGCAGCAGGATGGGTTGTCCCTGGCTGGCGGTGAGGGCAAGATTTTTCAGGTCATCCAGGCGTGACGTGCGTCCGATGTTGCGAATCAGGTATTCGCGGCCGTTCAGTTCCAGGAATCCCCCAGAGGTGTTCGCTGAAAAACCCTTGAGCGCCGCTTCGAGTTGATCGTGCGAGATGCCCAGATCGGCCATGCGGGCTGTGTTCGGCTGCACCTGGAACTGCCGTACCTCGCCGCCGATGGGGATCACCTGCGCCACGCCGGGCACCGACAGCAATCGGGGACGCAACACCCAGTCGGCATACTCGCGCACGGCCATCGGGCTGATCTTTTGGGGATCCACGGGAATGGCGATCTGCATGATTTCCCCCATGATCGAGCTGATCGGGCCCATCCGGGGCACGACGCCTTCGGCCAGACCTTCTTCCATCGAGGCCAACCGTTCGGACACCAGTTGCCGTGCCCGGAAGATGTCGGTGTTCCAGTCGAACGTGACGTAAAGGAAGGACAGACCGGCCGACGAGGTAGAGCGCACCGAATCGACGCCGGGCAACCCGTTCATCGTTGTTTCCAGCGGGAAGGTGATGAGTTGTTCCACCTCCTCGGCGGCCATACCGCCAGCCTCGGTCATGATGGTGACCGTAGGCTTGTTGAGATCCGGGAACACATCAACAGGTGTTTGGGAGAGCGTGAATGCGCCGTAGGCCATCAGGACGACGCTGGCGATGATCACCAGCAGCCGGTTGGCAAGGCTGTTGTGGAGAAGCCATTTGAACATGCAGACTCCTCAGCGCACTTGGTTGATCAGGGTGGCGCCTTGCGTTGCCACGCGGTCGCCAGCGTTCAATCCGGAGGTGACCGCCACGTTCACGCCGTCCAGCGGCTCGACCACCACAGGGCGAGGTTCGAACCGTTCCGGGGCGACTTTCACCCAGACGATGGTCTGGTTCGCCGGATTCTTCATGAGCGAGGCCACCGGCACGGCAATACCGTTGATCCTGTCCTTGCCCTGCACGAAGACTTGCACCGGCTGGCCGACTGCCAGAGCCGACAATGCGGTGCCCTCTGCCCGAAATACCAGAGGCAGCGCTTGTTCACGCAGGCTGCGTGCGGCACCGACGAACGTCAGTGGCACGCGCTCCTTGCCGACGGCAAGAGCGGCACTGCCGATATCTGCGCCTATTGCTGTATCGAAGGCCAGTGCCTCGATATGCAACCGGCTGGGGTCAATGATTTCGAAGACAAGTTCGCGGGCATCGACCACTTGGCCTGCGACAGCACTGGTTGAAGCAACGACACCCGAGACTGGCGCAACCAGGGGTTCACGGGTGGAAAGCCCTCCTCCAACGGCAGCGATACGGGCGGCCAGGCTGTGCACCTCGCTCTCTGCGGCCTCGAGATCCTTGCGCGGTACGGTATCGGCCAGCTCCTGCAAGCGTGTCAGGCGCTGGTCCGCCAAGCGCCTGGCTGCCTGCAGTTCGGCCAGTTGCGCAGCCTGGTTCGATCGCTCAATCGGAGCTATCGATGGCATGACATAGGCTAGCACCTCGCCCTTGCGCACGGTCTGGCCTGGACTGGGCAGGCCCTGCGGCCCTGGCTCAATGCGACCGGCGTTCAACGGCTGCACTTTGCCCCCTGCGTTGGGATCCATGACCACCTTGCCGTTCAATTCGACCGAGCGGGGCAGTCCGGCCGTTTGGGCAAGCAGGGTGCGTACGCCGAGTTGCCGCTGTGCGGGCTTGGGAAGGAAGACCCCCCCATCGGGCAAGCGTTGTGGACCATTGGAATTCACTACTGCTGGAGTGTCGCCGTGGTCGTGGCCTTCGCCAGACAAGGCCGGGACGGCCATACCCAGGGACAGTGCGGTTACGACTGTGGGAAGAACGTATTTCGGGATCATGCGGCACCTCCTGTGCGGCGCGAACGAGAGGACGCCATGCGGCGACCGAGAGTGAATAGGGTGGCAAATGCAGCGGCCAGTCCGGCAGCCCAGGCGGCATAGCGGGGCCAGGACCGGGTTTGATCGGCATGTTGTGCATCCTCGTCGTGGTGATCCAGCTCGCCAGTCAGAAGGTCAATGGCCTCTCCTGCCTTGACCGTGGCGGCAATGGGCAGCGTGCCCGGTACCGGTTCCGCAGCCAGCTCCACCTCGTAGAAATCTTCATGCGGCTGGGCTGCATGTTTTTCTCCTGCAATTTCGAGTTCGATTTGGGCATCGACCACTGGCATGTTGTCGGCGGTGCGATCCAGATAAAGCGTGATGTTTCTGCCGTTGAGTACGCCGACAAGCTCAAAGGTATCGGAAACGGCAGCAAATCGTGCCAGCGTAGGCCCGGAAGCGACAGGCGCTGCCTCACCGTGACCGTCATCGGCGTGCGTCGGCACAGACAGCAACAGGGCTGCAAGCCCCAATACTGCCAGGAGGGAAGGGAATTTCATGTTGGTTAATCCGAAGGAAGGAAAGAATGGCTGCTGCACGGCTTTCATTGCGGCAACAGGCCCAACGTCTGGTGCCATGCGGAAATCGCTGCAGCCAGTTCAACGCGGCTGCGTATTGCCTGGCGTGCGGCATCCGTGGCTTCGGCTTCGATGCGCAGCCGTGTCGGAAGGTCGGTTTCTCCCAGGTGGAAAGACTTTTCGAAGAAACCGCGTGCCTCTTGCGCCAAAGTGGCACGGCGCTCTGCCGCAGCGAGTTGAGCGCGTGCGGCATTGACGCGTGCAACGGCGGTATCCCGCTGCCCCTGCAAACGCGCCTGCTCTAGCGCCAGTTGTGCCCGGGCCTCCAGTGCCTCTGCCTGCGCGGCAGCGACACGGCCGTCATGGCGCGGTCCCGCACCGAACGGGACGCGAATGCCTACCGTGACCGTCTGGTCGTAACGCTCGCCGAATGCCCCACGGTCGCGGGTGGTGGACAACGATAGCTCCGGGTTGGCGCGTGACTGCCTGGCCGCCAGGGCTGCGGCGCGTTCGGCCACGGTAACGCGATCCTGCAGCTCGCTCAATGCGGGATGCGGATCGGGGGGCCTCGACACAGGCTCGGGTTCGGTAGGCGACAGGCCGACAGGTGACGCGGGAGCAATACCACCGGTCAATGCCTTGAGTTGCTCCAGCGTTGCAGTAGCGTCTGCTTCCAACTGTGCTACGCCAGCTTCGGCGGCAGCAACGGCGCCATCGGCCTGGTGTTGGTCCGCCCGAGCCAAGTCGCCGGCCTTGGCACGACGGGCAACATCGGCAGCGATGCGACGTGCGCTATCCATTTGTGCGCGTGCCATTTCCGCATCCATGCGGGCGAGCTGCCAGCTCCACCATGCTGAACGCACTTCGGCGGCCAGGCGCAGCCGTGCAGATGCCACACGGCTCTCCAGCGCAGCCGTTTCTGCATCCGCAAGCGTGCGACTGCTGCGCCGTTCGCCTGGCAGCCACAAAGGAATGGAAACACCGACCTCAATTTCACGTACACCACTGTTGCGGTTGAAACGATCGGTCTTGTTTGCCACCTCGATTGCCGGAGGTTCCGGCGTCCAGGCTTCTGCGGCACGCCGCTGTGCATGCACGGCATCCTGGCGTATCGACAACGCCTGGAATTCGGGCTGTTGCGCCCAGGCTGCGTCGAAAAGATCCTTCAGGCTCGTCGGCGGCGCCGACGATTGTGCATAGGTGCCGGTGCCTATGCCTGCAACGATGATGGCAAGCACAGCTTGCCGTAGACGGGTCAATATTCGTGATTTCGGATGCATCCGATACTCCAGTGCTTAGTGGGAAGACATGGGAGATCGGCGGGCTGTGGCCAGGTGACGGAGTCACGCACCGAAGTGCCCGCACAAGCAGGCGCTTCGATACAAACGGGATTCGGAAAGGAAGGAGCCCCGACTCGCCGATCAGGCGAGCTGGGCCCATTTGGGGCGCTCAGGTCTGGCAGTCGTGCAGGCCGACCATGACTCTGCGCCAAGAAGGATGGATAGTCCGTGGGACGATTCAAGCTGCAGCAGGCAGGCTTCAGTCAAGACGCCAGCGAAATGCCCATGGCAGTGCCCGCAATCGGGGCTTGTGCTGACCATGTTGTTGCTGCCGGAGCCTAGAGCATCTTCCGGTGACGCCTCGGGAGGCGTGAGGGTATGTCCGTGCAGGGAGCGGTCATGGTGCCCGAAATGGCCTGCCGTCACGCCCGGGCTATCGACACAGTAGCCAGCAACCACCGCCCAGGTTGCTTGGGTAGGCAGCAATACGAGCAGAAAGATGGCAAGCCAGCGGCGCATGAGGAAAGTGTAACGGTACGAGGTGGATTCGATGAACTATATGGCCTGGAAATTGTCCGGCATACCCTTCCTGGTGGCTTGCGAATGGTGCGGGTTGCAGGCGACCAAGGAGCGATTGCTTCAGCTACCGGAATACATCTCAAGCCGCGCACGCCGTGCTTGCGGCGTTTCGTTGCGCATTTCGTCGATCACTTGCTGGCGTGTTTTCGGGGCCACGGAACTCTCGACCGGCAGCGGCAATCCACGCTGGAGCAACATCAGCGAACCGTCCTTGCGGGCAGCCTCGACTTCTGCAATGACCTGAGCGCGGGTCTTGGCGCTTTTGAAATGGTCCGGGTGGTAGGTATAGCCCTGCTGGTTGTTTGCAGGATGCCAGATTGAATCGGCCTGGGCTGCCATTGGCAGTGCCATCGCCAGAATAACAGCCTGCAGTGCGACAAGGCGGGTGAGTTTTTTCATTGCATGATCCTTTGCAGTGTGTGATGGAAAAATCGATATGCCCGAAGGCATGGCTGCAATGTAGGAAACCGCACCGAACAGGAGTAGAACGTGAAAATGACAATTTGGACAGGTGGCGATAGGCCGGTCAAGAATCGGCGTGCCTCATGAAACTTCTCATCGTGGAAGACGAGGCCAAGATCGCCGGCTACTTGCGCAAAGGACTTGCCGAAGAGGGGTACGTGATCGACGTGGCAACAAACGGGATCGACGGTCTGCACATGGCTTTGCACGAAAGCTATGCCCTCATCGTCCTCGACACCATGCTGCCGGGCATTGATGGCTTTGGTCTTTTGGCAGCACTACGACAGAGCAAGCAAACTCCGGTGATCATGCTGACGGCACGCCACCGCATCGAAGACAGGGTACGCGGCTTGAAGGCGGGGGCGGACGACTATCTGGTCAAGCCCTTTGCCTTTTCCGAGCTGGTTGCACGCATCGAAGTGCTTCTTCGTCGCGCAGCCGGTACTGCACCGGCACCCGATGCGCTTGTCCTGGCGCTTGCCGACCTGCAAGTCGACCTCGGAAGGCGCCGCGCCACGCGAGCCGGGCAGCGCATTGACCTGTCGGCCAAGGAGTTTCAATTGTTGTCGCTTCTTTTGCGCCGCAAGGGCGAGGTGCTGTCGCGCACCGAGATTGCCGAGCAGGTATGGGATGTGAACTTCGACCATGGTACGAACGTGATTGACGTTGCCGTGCGACGGCTACGCAGCAAACTCGACCAACCGTTCGAGCATCCCTTGTTGCACACGGTCCGGGGTATGGGCTACGTGCTCGAAGAGCGGTAACCGTGCGGCAAAGACATGCTGGGTCGCTGGGCCACCGGCTGGCCCGTTGGCTTGCCCTTCTGACACTGGCGGGGCTGACCCTGGCCTGCCTTGGCGTTTACACCGCGACGGTGCTGAGTTTCCAGGAGCGGCAAAGGGACGTGCTGCGGCAGCAGCAAAGCCAGGTGCGTCATCTCGTCACCGAGGTAGGAGGACTCGCTGGTTCCGCGCTTGCGCACAAGCTCGACGACGCGATGGTCGGGCGGCGGGACATGGGAATGTCCCTGACCGATGCGGCAGGCCGTGTCATTTATGCCAGCTCTGTCATTCCGCCTGACCATCGCACGATTGAGGCGCAGTTCGACATCCCGACCGACTCGGGCCTTGTCGGGGTATTGCTGCGTCTGGACGCCAGCGACGATGACCGCGTTCTGCAGCACCTGGCACGCACATTGATCGTCGCCGCCTTGGCTGGGGTCGTGGTGATTGCCGCTGGCGGATATACGTTGGTGCAGATCGGTCTGGCACCGATACGCGGCCTTTCAGCGCAGATTCGGGCATTGGAGGCCAACACTCTCCACCAGCACCTGGATGGTTCCGCCCAGCCCGACGAACTGGTGCCGCTGGTGCAGCATGTCAACAGTTTGCTCAAGCGTCTGCATACAGCCTATGAACAACTGGAGGCCTTCAATGCAGACGTCGCCCACGAACTCTTTACCCCGCTGGCGACCCTGATGGGAAATTCCGAAGTCGCTTTGCGCAAGGCTCGGGATGTCGATACGTTAAGAGACGTTCTGGGGGAGCAGCTCGAAGAGCTGCAGCGCATGGCGCTGATCGTGCAGGACATGCTGTTCCTGTCCCAGGCCGACCGAGGGGCCGAGGCACGGTGCGAAAACGTCGCAAGCCTGGCGGTCGTTGCAGTCGCAGTCGCCGGTCTGCATGAGGCGGCTATCGAGGAAGCGGGCCTGCACCTGCGTGTGGAGGGCGATGCCGCCTGTGCGGTGGATGTTCGTCTGTTGCAGCGTGCCCTGTCCAACCTCATCGGGAATGCGACCCGGTATGCACTTCCGCAGAGTGAGCTGCTTGTCCGCATTGAAAGGCTGGACGGCGAAACAGCGCTCTGTGTTGTAAATCAAGGCTGCACCATCGCCACTGAACATCTGCCCCACTTGTTCAATCGCTTCTACCGGGTAGACGCGGCACGTACGGGCGCCATCCGCAACCATGGGCTTGGCCTGGCCATTGTTGCCGCCATCGCCCGCATGCACGGAGGGCGCACCGTGGCGGAATCGCACGATGGCGTCACTTCCATCGGGCTTGTGGTGCCTGCTGCATCCAGTTTTGTCGAATCCTGCTGAACACGGCGAGGCACTGGTCGCCAAAGTCAAAGCTGCTGGGCCAGCCAGGCCAGGGATTTCAGGCCGACCAGGAGCAGTATTGCCAGCAGCAGGGCGCTGGTAAACGGCAGGCGCAGCGTGCGCCGGCCCAGGGGGAAGCGCAGATCGCCGGGCAGTTTGGGCAACTTGGCCAGGATGCCGGTGGTGCTGTCGATCAGCAGCAGCACGATGAAGACGACGATGGCCCAGCGCAGCAGCATGGCGTTCTCCTTGGGTCTTACAGCCGGTGCGTGCGGTCGCCGTGGGCAAAGCCCAGGGCGGGCCAGGGTTCCACGCCCTTGCACAGGCCCAGCACCTTGAACAGCTCGCCCATTTCGTGCTCCAGCACCAGCTTGCCGGCCAGCGCCCGCTGGGCCAGGGTGAGCGCATCGGTTTTTTCGGTAAACCCGCAGTTCAGCAGAAAGTGCCCCTGGCTGGTGTAGCCCAGGATGTCCCAGCCCGCCTCCTGCGCGGCGACGGCGCTGCCGGTGAAGTTGACGTGGGCGGTGATGTCCTTGCCGCCCACGTCGGCCAGCGGGTCGCTGTCCATTTTGTGGCGCTGGTGGCAGACCAGGGTGCCCATCGAGCGCTGGGGGTGGTAGTACTCGTCCTCGCCAAAGCCGTAGTCGATGAAGAACGCCGCGCCGCGCTGCAGGTGCTGGCCCAGGGTGTGGAGAAAGGCTTCGCCCTGGGGGTGGATTTCGGTGACGTAATCGTGCTCGCCTTCCACCTCCAGCGGCGGGCGCAGGTCGGTGGGGCGGTCGCTCCAGACGAAAGCGTCGCCTTGCAACGCCACGCCGCGCTCGTGCCACACACCGTCCACGCGGGCCAGCAGTTGCACGGGCATGGCATCCAGCACCTCGTTGCCCAGCACCACGCCGTGCATGGCGGGGGGCAGGCGGTCGGCCCACTGCACCGCATCGCCAAAGGCGGCCAGCCGCGCCTGCTGGCGCTGGCGCAGGCTGCCGGAGACATCGACGATGGTGTAGCGCTTCAGCGGCACGCCCTGCGCCTGCAAGGTGGTGAGCACCTGCTCGGCCAGTGCCCCGCTGCCGGCACCGAATTCCCAGATCTCATCGGTGGCCGTGTGCTGCAATGCTTCGATAATCTGAGCTGTCAGCACTTGCCCGTAAAGAAAAGATAGCTCCGGGGCGGTCACAAAGTCGCTACCGCCTGCGGGCATAGCTCCCAATTTAAGACTGTCGTTGGCGTAATAGCCCAGCCCGGGGGCGTACAGGGCCAGGTGCATGAAGCGGTCGAAACCCAGCCAGCCGTTGGCGGCGTGGATTTCCCGGGCGATCAACTGCGTCAGAGGGGTGTGTGGTGTGTCCATAATCGGCACGCTTTTTACCAGTAGTTATGGGTTGTATGGAGAACGTGACGCAATCTTCGGTGGCGGCGGGGGGGCAACCGCCCGCTTCCTGGGTGTTGGTGACCGGCGGTGCCGTGCGGCTGGGCCGGGCGCTGTGCCTGGCGTTTGCCGACGCCGGCTGGAACGTGCTGCTGCACTACCGCGATTCGCAGGCTGCGGCGCAGCAGGTGCAGGCCCTGGTGCAGGCACGGGGGCGGCAATGCCAACTGGTGCAGGCCGATCTGGCCCGGCCCGAGGCGGCCCGCCAGTTGTTGGCGGACTGCCAGCCCGCATTGCATGGCCAGCCGCTGCGCTGCATCGTGAACAACGCCTCGCAGTTCGATGCGGACACGGCAGCCACGGCGCAGGCCGATGGCTTGCTGGCGCATTTGCAGACCAATACCGTCACGCCCCTGCTGCTGGGCAACGGCCTGCTGGCGCAGGCGCAGCAGCACGGCGCCCCTGTGCCGGGCTGGTTCAGCGTGCTGCACATCCTGGACCAGAAAGTCCACAACCTGAATCCCGATTACTTTTCCTACACCGTGAGCAAGCTGGCGCTGGAGCGCAGCGTGGCCCTGCAGGCGCAGGCGCTGGCCCCCTGGGTGCGGGTGTGCGGCATCTCGCCGGGGCTGATGTTTTTGAGCGGCCCGCAGACCCAGGACAATTTCGACCGCGCCAGCCGGGTGAACCTGCTGCAAGTGCCCATCGACCCGGCGCAGGTGGCCCGCAGCGTGGTGTTTGCGGCGGAAAATCCGGCCCTGAACGGCTGCACCCTGCCGGTGGACAACGGCCAGCATTTGCTGCCGTTGTCGCGCGATGTGATGTTCGCCGTGGATGAACCCCGATCATGACCGCCATCCTGCTGGGCTTTGCCGCCCTGGATCCTCGCCTGGCGCTGGAGTGCCGGGCCCTGAGCCTGCGCCGCCACGAGGTGCCGGTGCGCATCGGCGTGCATGCGTTCGAGCGCCAGGCGCCCCAGCGCATGTGGTTCGACGTCGATCTGTGCGTGCCGCTGGCGCAGGCCGCCGCTGCGCACGACGACATTGCGCAGACGCTGGACTACGACTTCATCCGCGCCGTGATTGCCCAGGTGGTGGGCGACCGGCACCATGAGCTGCAGGAAACCCTGTGCGACCGCATTGCCGCCCGGCTGCTGGCCAACCCGGCAGTGCAGGCCGTGCGGGTGGCCACGCGCAAGCCCGATGTGTACCCGGACAGCGCTTCGATAGGAGTAGAGCGGGTTGCGCTGAAACCGTGGTGATTTCCGGTTAAAAACATTCTATAAATCAATACCAGCAGGTGCTGGCAGCTATCAATATGTCCAAGAACCTTCCGGTGCCGCAAACCGGCAACCAAATCCTGACGCTTACCGGCCTGCGCTTTGCCGCCAACCTGGGCATCCTGGACCACGAAAAAACCGCGCCCCAGCCCATCCAGGTGGATGCGGAACTGAACCAGGGCCCGCAAGCCTTGCGCCCGCAGGACGACGACATCCTGCACGTGCTGGACTACCGCAAGGTGCGGCAGATCATCATCGAGGAATGCACGGCCGAGCATGTCAACTTGCTGGAGAGCCTGATCGGCAAGCTGGCCCAGCGCCTGATGCAGCTGCCCGGCGTGCTGGGCGTGCGCATCAAGATCGCCAAGCTGGAGATTTTCGACGACTGCGAAGTGGCTATCCGGGTGGAAGCGGGGCAGTGGTAGCGGCGGCGGGCTGGCTTAAAAACACCTCCAGCGCCTCGATCGGCAGCGGCCTGCTGATGCCGTAGCCCTGGAAGAAGCGGCAGCCCCAGCCCTGCAGCGCCGCCTGGTGGCCCGGGGTTTCCACGCCTTCGGCAATCACCTCCAGGCCCAGGCCGTGGCCCAGGGCAATCACGGTCTGGGCGATGCTGGCGTCGTTGCGGTCTTCCAGGCAGTCGCGCACAAAGCCCTGGTCGATCTTGAGCTGGTCCAGCGGCAGGCGCTTGAGGTAGGCCAGGGACGAAAAGCCGGTGCCGAAGTCGTCGATCGAAAACCGCACGCCCAGGCTGCGCAGGGCCTGCATCCGCTGCACGACGGCGTCGATCTGCTCGACCATGGCGCTTTCGGTCAGCTCCAGCTTCAGCAGCGGCGCGGGGGCGCCGGTTTCCTGCAGCACCTCCTGCACCTGCTGGACGAAATCGTCCTGCTGGAACTGGCCGGCGCTGACATTCACGGCCATGGCGATGTGCCCGCGCCCGGGTTGTGTGGCCCAGGTGGCCAGCTGGGTGCAGGCGGTGTGCAGAATCCACCGGCCCAGGGGCAGGATGAGGCCGGTTTTTTCCGCCAGCGGGATAAATTCCGCCGGGGAGATGAAGCCCTGCTCTTGCGAGAACCAGCGCACCAGGGCTTCGACGCCGACCACCTGCCCCGCGCTATCGACCTGGGGCTGGTAGTGCAGGCGGAAGCTCTGCTGCTGCAGGGCTTCGCGCAGGCTGTGCTGCAGGCGGGCGCGGGAGGCGACCTGGGCCTGCATCTGCGCTTCGTAGAACAGGATGCTGCCGGGGCCGGCGCTCTTGGCCTGGTTCAGCGTCAGGTCGGCCTTGCGCAGCAGCTCCATGGGCGCTTCGTGCTGCAGGCCGAACAGCAGCACGCCGATGCTGACGGTGCAGTGCTGGGCTGCTCCGGCAAAGGCGATGGGCGTCTCCAGGGCGTCCAGCAGGCCGGCGGCCACGCGCTCGGTGCGCAGGGCGGCATCGCCCAGGACGGCGGGCAGTGCGGGCAGCAGGGCCAGGAACTCGTCGCCGCTGGGGCGCGAGAGGACGGCATTGGGTGGCAGCGCCGCCTGGATGCGCCGGGCCAGGGCGGCCAGGAAGGCGTCGCCCGCCTCGTGGCCCAGGGTGTCGTTGACGGCCTGGAAATCGTCGACGTCCAGGTACAGCAGGGCACCCAGGCCCTGCCCGTCCAGGCACTGGATTTGCGCCTGTTCCAGGGACTGGACGAAGGACTGGCGGTTGGGCAGGCCGGTCAGGGTGTCGGTCGAGGTCAGGTGGGCAATGCGGGCATCGGCCTGGCGCTGGGCGGTCACGTCGTGGCTGATCCAGAGGATGCAGTGTTCGCCATCGAGCAGCAGCAAGCTGGCCGAGAGCAGCACCGTCAGCGGGCGGCCGTCTTTGTGGCGACGGTGCAGTTCCACGTCCTGGCAACTGCGCTCCAGCACGATGTGCTGCACCAGAGGCTCCCAATCCTGGGGGGACAACCACAGGCCGAGCGCAATTTCGGTGCGCTCCAGGGTTTCGCCGCGCTGCCAGCCGTAGATGCGGGTAAAGCCTTCGTTCACGTCAACGATGCGGCCATCGCGCAGGCGGGTAATTTCCAGCCCATTGGGGCTGAACTGGAAGGCTGCGCGGTACAACTGTTCGCTTTCGCGCAGGGCCTGCTGGCGCTGCTCGATCTCCTGCACCAGGTGGTTGAACACCAGGGCCATCTGCCGCACTTCGGCCTGTTTGGGGACGGCCACGCGCTGCAGGGTGCCGCCGTCGCGCATCATCCCGGCCAATGCAGCGGTGGTGATCTCCAGCGGCCGCAGTTCGTGGTGCAGCAGCCGCCACATGCCCAGGGCGGCCAGCAGGCTGACGACGATGGCTGCCAGGGTGATGTTCTGGCTCAGGGCGTTGACCGGGGCCAGTGCCTCGGCCAGAGGGGTGTTGACGACGACCTTCCAGCCAGCGATGGGAATCGAGCGTACGGCGATCAGCCAGGAGGTGCCGTTGCGCAGGTATTCGGTCTGGGTGCTGTCGCCTTGGGCCAGGGCATCCAGTACCGGATCGGCACCCGGGGCGGGCAGGGCCTGCAGGGTGCGGTTGGACGAGCTGGCGGCAATGATGCTGCGCGTGGCGGTATCGACGACCAGAAAGCCGCCGTCGCGGCCATACGAGTAGCCCTGGATGCTGGACAGAAAGTTCGGGTCGCTCAGGTCCAGCACTCCGGCCAGCACGCCCACGGGGACGCCGCTATCGCCCCAGATCGGCACGGCCATGACGACGACGGGGGTCGTCCCTTCGGTAAACGGCGGACTGACCACGCTGCTGCCGGCCAGGGCGCGGCGCAGGAAATCCCGGTCGGCATAGTTGTTCCCGATGCGCAGGATATGGGGCGGAAACGAGGTCAGCGCCAGGCCTTCGGCGTTGGTGATGAAGGTGCCGCCGTTGAACAGTTGCTGCAGCACGACCAGCCCGAGCTGGGCCGAATTCGGGCCCATCGGCATTTCCCCGAAGGCCTGGCGCAGCGCGGCGAAGCTGGAGGGCGAGGCGCTCAGCTGCTCCGGCTGGTGTTCGACGATGGGGCCAAAGTGGCGGGCCACCCGCAGCAGGACGGCCTGGCGCTCCTGCAGCGTCTGCTCCAGCGCCAGGGCCGCGAAGGTGGCCGTCGATTGCTGCTGCGTCTCCACCTGGGTGCGCATGTCCTGGCGCAGCTGGTGGCTGGCGAACAGCACCAGGGCCCACAAGCCGCCCAGAAACAGCAGCACGGTCAAGAGCGGCAAGCGCAGTTTCAATGAACGCCACGATAGCGCGGGCATAAGTGGTTGCTCCCTGTGGTGTGTGGGCGGCAGGCTCCGGGCGATGGAAATGCCCGGTTTGGACGGCCTGCATTCGAATGCGAGGAAAATCGCGCCCCAACAGTGCCCCGTGTTGTCTGAACCCGTGTGTCCCGGCAGCGCTTTTACAACAATTTATCTTGTATGAATACCGTTACTTCCCCTTCCTGGGTGGCCGAAACCACCGATGCCGCAGCCTCCTTTGCATCTGCCGATACGGCGGTTGCAGCGGGCGGTGGCAAGTCCAAGGCCGAGCGCGAGGCGCACAAGCTGGAAAAGCGCCTGTGCCGTGAAGTGGGCCGCGCCATCACCGACTTCAACATGATCGAGGAAGGTGACCGGGTGATGGTCTGCATGTCCGGCGGCAAGGACAGCTACACCCTGCTGGACATCCTGCGCAAGCTGCAAAAACGCGCCCCGATCAAGTTCGAGATCGTGGCGGTGAACCTCGACCAGAAGCAGCCCGGCTTTCCCGAGCATGTGCTGCCCGGCTACCTGGACAGCATCGGCGTGGAGTACCACATCGAGAACCAGGACACCTACAGCGTCGTCAAGCGCGTGGTGCCCGAGGGCAAGACCACCTGCAGCCTGTGTTCGCGCCTGCGCCGGGCGATCCTGTATTCGGTGGCCGACGCGCTGAAATGCACCAAGGTCGCGCTGGGCCACCACCGCGACGACATCCTGGCCACCATGATGCTCAACCTGTTCTACGGCGGGCGCATGAAGGGGATGCCGCCCAAGCTGGTCAGCGACGATGGCAAGCACGTCGTCATCCGCCCCCTGTGCTATGTGCCCGAGCGCGATACGCGCAGTTGGGCCGAATACCAGCAGTTCCCCATCATCCCCTGCAACCTGTGCGGCAGCCAGGACGGCCTGCAGCGCGTGGCCGTCAATGAAATGCTGCGCGAGTGGGAGAAGAAGCACCCGGGCCGCATCGAGAGCATGTTCCGCGCCATGGGCCACGTGGTGACCACGCATATGATGGATCCCAAACTGCACGATTTCAAAAACGCCAAGGCCACCGGCATTGCCGACCCCAATGGCGATATTGCGTTCGACGATGAACCTCTGCCCGTGCCGCAGGTCGTACAGCGCAGCCGTTCTTCTGTCGAGTAATCGCCCTCGCGGGCAAGGAGGTCCTGATGCCCCAACTGAAAACTACCGTGGTGCGCTGCGCCGCCGTGCTGGGCAGCGCCCTGGCGCTGGCCGGGTGCGCCGTCGGCCCCACCGCCATTACCAGCGACGTGCAGTCGTACTCCAGCATGCAGGGGGTGACGCTGCCGGCCACCTACCGGCTGGAGGTGCTGCCGTCCCAGGCCCAGCAGGCCAGCTTTGCCCAGATCGAGGCGGCCGCCGAGGCCGCCCTGGAAAAAGTCGGCCTCAAGCGCGATGTGCGCCCCGATCTGGCCCGGCTGGTGGTGCAGGTGGGCGCTTCGGCGGGCGAAGGGCGGGCCAGCCACCCGACCTGGGACCCCTACTACTACGGCCCGCGCTTCGGTTGGGGCCTGGGCTACGGCGGGGGCTGGTACAGCGGCTGGAACATGCACTGGATGATGATGGACGCCCCGCCCCGGGTGTACCTGCGGGCCGTCAAGCTGGTGTTGCGCGACCAGCAGACCCAGCGCATCGTCTACGAAACCTCGGCCCAGTACGATGAAGTGCGCGTGGACGACAGCACCATCTGGCCGGCGCTGTTCGATGCGGCCCTGACGGGCTTCCCCTTCCCGCCCAGCGGGCCGCGCCAGGTGACGACGCCGCCTAAGGACGCCGCCGCCCAACCGCAGGCGCCCGCCCCCCAGGCCGCGCCGGCGGCTACGCCAGCGCCGGCTGCGCAGTAGGCGTGCCGCAAGCGCAACCGCAACCAGCAGCGGGGGCTGCCTGCGCTTGCGGAGCGACGATGCGCAGCCCCAGTTTTTCCAGCAGTGCATCGTCGGCCCGGGTGTCCGGGTTGCCGGTGGTCAGCAGCTTGTCGCCGTAAAAAATCGAGTTTGCCCCGGCCAGAAAGCACAGCGCCTGCACCGCTTCGCCCAGCTGCTGGCGGCCCGCCGACAGGCGGATGCGGGCCTTGGGCATGGTGATGCGGCACACGGCGATGACGCGCACGAAGTCCAGCGGGTCGACCGGGGCGCTGCTGGCCAGCACCGTGCCGGGCACGGGCACCAGGCTGTTGATGGGCACCGATTCGGGCTGGAGCTTGACCAGCTCGGCAATCAGGCTGGCGCGGTCGGCCTGCTGCTCGCCCAGGCCGATGATGCCGCCGCAGCACACCTTGATGCCCGCTTCGCGCACCGCGGCCAGGGTGTCGATGCGGTCCTGGTAGCTGCGCGTGGTCACCACCTGGGCGTAATGCGCGGGGCTGGTGTCCAGGTTGTGGTTGTAGTAATCCAGCCCGGCAGTCTGCAAGGTCTGCGCCTGTTCGGGCGAGAGCATGCCCAGCGTGGCGCAGGTTTCCAGCCCCAGGGCTTTGACGTTGGCGATCATGCTGGCCATCTTTTCCAGGTCGCGCTCTTTCGGGCTGCGCCAGGCCGCCCCCATGCAGAAGCGCGTGGCCCCGGCCGCCTTGGCGGCCTTGGCGGCGTGCAGCACTTCGTCCTCGGGCAGCAGCTTGCTGGCGTGCAGCCCGGTGTCGAAGCTTTGCGATTGCGGGCAGTAGCCGCAGTTTTCCGGGCAACCGCCGGTTTTTACCGACAGCAGGGTCGCCAGCTCCACATCCGGGGTGGGCCAGTGCGCCTGGTGGACGGCGGTGGCCCGCTGCATCAACGTCAGCCACGGCTGGGCAAACAATTCTTCGATGGCGGACAAAGTCCAGGTAGACATGGCAGGTCTCCAAAGCAAACAACGATGGAGGCCGATTGTGAAAGCCTCGGCCCGGCCTGCCCAGGGTGCCGGGGCCAAATAGTCGGCATGATTTTTCAGCGCCTAAAAAATGCCAAATTACGCCATTTTTCTCGAAAATTGGCCGAAGTTGCGTGCCAATAAATGCAATGCCGTGTTTTGCAGCGATCGCGCCGGCATTTGCAGCGAAGAAGGCGGAAAACACGCGCGGTCGGCGCAAGGAAATCCGGGTTTGTAAAATCGGAAGTCTCCCCCCACATCGCCCCTTCCGGCGCAAACCCCATGGACGCAACCCGCATCATCGCCATCCGGCACGGTGAAACCCCCTGGAATGTCGATGGCCGCATTCAAGGGCATACCGACATCCCCTTGAACGCCACCGGCCAGGCCCAGGCCGTGCAGGCGGCGCAGGCTTTGGCCGAGGAACCCCTGGCCGCCATCTACAGCAGCGACCTGCAACGTGCCTGGCAGACCGCACAGGCGCTGGCGCACACTACCGGCGCAGCCGTGCATGCCGCGCCGGGGCTGCGCGAGCGCTGCTTCGGCGCGTTCGAAGGCCGCAGCTTTGCGCAGGTGGAGCAGTCCCACCCGGAGGACGCCTACCGCTGGCGCAAGCGCGACCCGCAGTTCGTCTTTCCGGGGGGCGGGGAGTCGCTGGAGCAGCTGCGCGAACGCATCGCCGCCACCGTGCAGCAACTGGCGCAGCAACATGTCGGCGCCCAGATCGCCCTGGTTGCCCACGGCGGGGTGATGGACATGCTGTACCGCCTGGCAACCGGCCAGGATCTGCAGGCGCCGCGCACCTGGGCGCTGACGAATACGGCGATCAACCGCCTGTTGTGGACGCCGCAGGGGCTGACCCTGGTGGGCTGGGGCGACGTGCAGCACCTGGAGGGCGGGGCGCTGGAGGAATCGTTCTCGTAATCGCCAAGATGTTTTAAGAACCTGTTCACGATCTCCGCGCGGGTGTGCAGTCACGCAATCGGGCGCTCTGCGGCGTTGCAAATCCTCGCCATAGCACCGCTATGGCTGCGGTTTGCGCCTAGCAGCCCATCCCGATCCGCTTCCCGCACCCCTTCGTGCCGAGATCGTAAACACGTTCTAAAAAAAGAGCTTCTACCGCTGATAAACAAAGGATTTCAGATGGTTTTTAACATGAAATCCAATGAATACCAGCGGTAGAAGCTCTCTTTTTTGTGTTTTGGCTTGGGTTTTAGTTTTGACTTACCGGCCGTACAGCGCGGTGAAGCTGGCCGTGCCCAGGCAGTGGGCGTTGATCATGAAACCGGCCAGCGCCGCCGTGGCGTCGTCCGGAATGTCCAGCCTGGGCACCGACAGGGCGTGGACGGTGAATACGTAGCGGTGCGGCTTGTCCCCCGGCGGCGGGCACACGCCACCCCAGGCAAAGCTGCCATAGTCGTTGCGGATTTGCCGCGCACCGGCGGGCAGGGCGGCGCTGTCGGCAGCGCCCGCGTTGGGTTGCAGCTCGGTGGTATCGGCAGGCAGGTCGATCACCATCCAGTGCCACCAGCCGCTGCCGCTGGGCGCATCCGGGTCGTACACCGTCAGCGCCAGGCTTTGCGTGCCCGCCGGTGCGCCCTGCCAGCGCAGTACGGGCGATTCGTTGCGGCCCGTGCAGCCAAAGCTGTTGAATTCAAATTCCTGCGGGATGGTGCCGTTGGCGGGGATGTCGGGACTGCTCAGAACAAATTCGGTCATATGCGTTCATCTCCTGTGAAAAAAGCCAAGTATGCGGGGTTTAGTTGGATTTTTTGAAATCCAGGCCGTTGCGCACGGCGTCCTGCATCCGCTGGTCACGTTCCTCGATGGGCGTGGGTTTGCGGTTGCGGTCTTCGATGGCGGCATCCGACGGGGTAAAGGCGGGCACGGGGCTGCGCTCGACCGCGCCTTTGGGCAGGTAGGACGGCTGCACCACCGCATAGACGGCGGCCAGCAGCACGACGCCGATCAGGCCGGCGCGGCTTTTCTTCCACACGGCCCAGGCCGCCAGCACCAGCAGGGCCAGCGGGATCAGGTTCAGCGCGGCGATCATTTCAGCGGCACCATGGGCACGGCGTCGCTCAGGACGGTGGAGGGCAGCTGGCCATCCCACTTCTCGATCCAGGCCCGCTGGTTTTCCAGCTTGCGCAGCTCCAGCACGCGGGAATCGACCGAGGCGGCCAGGGTGGCCTGGGCCAGGGCTTCGGTTTCGGCCTTCTCTTTCTCGATGGCGCGTTGCAGGCGGGCTTCGCGCAGCTCGCGCTCCAGGCGGGCGGCGGACACTTGCGTCTGCGCCTCTTCCTGCTGGATGGCTTCGCGGCGTTCGGCGGCGGCTTCCTGCGCCTTGGTGATGATGTCGGGGTACTTCAGGTTGGTGATGCCGACGTGGCGCACCGAGAACGGCGTGCGTGCCTCGATCGCCTTGCCCAGGCGCAGGCCCAGGTCGGCATTGATCTTTTCGTTGCTGGAGGCGATCTGGCTGATGCTGTACTGGCTCAGGTACTCGCGCACTTCGGCCTGGATGATCTGGCTGGCATAGGTGCGGTAGACCTGTTCGTTGGCGATGATGGCCGTGGTGCCGCGCCCGTCCGTCGGGGAGATGGTGTTGAACAGCTCGGCGGTTTTCTTGGGGTTGATGCTCAGGGTGGCCCGCACGGTAACGTCCAGATTCAGCTTGTCTTCAGGGATGAAGATGCTCAGGTTTTCCTGGTAGGCCTTGTCCGCCACGTCCAGCATCACCAGCCGGTCGCAATAGGCCCAGCACGGCGAGAGGCGGAACTTGGAGGTGGGTATCAGCGCCTCCTGGTAGCCGTCCTTGGTCATGATCTTGCCGACGTGGGCGGGCGGAATCTCCACGCGCTCGCCCGCCAGTACCAGTGCCAGCAGGGCAGCGACCACGGCGCCGACGATGAGCAGGATGGTTTTCTTGAACGAGGAAGCTGTGACGGTGGGTTTGATCAGTTTTGTCATCGGGGTGCCCCCTCCTTGCGGGCCGAAAAAGCCCGGATTATCAAGAAAAAAAGCACTGCCTCCTTTGCAGGGAGGCAGTGCTTCTTATGAGGAGAGCGGTGCTTACAGTTCGCCGTAGCTGTGCAGGCCCGAGAGGAACATGTTCACCCCCAGGAAGGCGAAGGTGGTGACTGCCAGCCCGACCAGCGCCCACCAGGCCGACACCGTGCCGCGCAGCCCTTTCATGAGGCGCATGTGCAGCCAGGCGGCGTAGTTCAGCCAGACGATCAGCGCCCAGGTTTCCTTGGGGTCCCAGCTCCAGTAGCCGCCCCAGGCGTCGGCGGCCCACAGGGCGCCCAGCACGGTGGCGATGGTGAAGAAGGCAAAGCCGACGGCAATCGCCTTGTACATCATGCTGTCCAGCACTTCGAAGGCGGGCAGGCGGGCCGCGATGGGTTTGCGCAGCGACAGGATGCCGCCGACGATCAGGGCGGAAATACCGGCATAGACGATCCAGTAGCTGCTGCCGCCGGACTGGCTCTGGCGGAAGGCCAGCGGCTCGAAGCACAGCGCCACGCCCAGCAGCCACAGGGGGGCAAGCTTGTACCACTTGGTTTCGGTGGCCTGCTGCTTGATGAGGTAGGCGAAGGCGACCATCGCCGACAGGGCAAAGGTGCCGTAGCCGATGAAGTTGGCCGGGACGTGAACCTTCATCCACCAGCTTTGCAGCGCCGGGATCAGGGGCTGGATTTCCTGGCCTTCGCGGGCCACGGTGTACCACAGCAGAAAACCGACTGCCGCGCTGACCACCAGCATCACGAAGCCGCCCAGGGCGCGGGCCGCGTACTGCTCCTCGTAGTACAGGTAGAACAGCGCCGTCATCCAGATGAACATGACGAACACTTCGTACAGGTTGCTCACCGGAATGTGGCCGATGTCCGGGCCGAGCAGGTAGCTTTCGTACCAGCGCACCATGGTGCCGACCAGGGCCAGCGTGACCGCCAGCCAGACCATGCCGGTGGCGATGCGGCCAAAGGTGTCTTTCTCGCCCTGGGCGAACAGGGCGATCCAGTAGAAGACGGTGGCGACGAAGCACAGTACCCCCATCCACAGGATGGCCGACTGGCTGGAGAGGAGGAATTTCAGGCCGAACACCGTCTCGGCCCGGTCGATGTGCGCTGCGCCATCCGGCCCCTGGTAGAGCCAGATGGCCAGCAGCGACAGGCCGCCGACGGCCAGCATCAGCTTCTGCATGGGGCGCCAGAACCAGCCCAGCGCGATCAGGCCGGGGGTGGTGAGCAGCAGGATGCCGGTTTCGTACTCGTCCATCGCGTAGCCGTACTTGTGCCAGGCGAAGGCCGTACCGGCCAGCAGAACCAGCGCAAAAAGCCAGTCCAGAACATTGCGGCGGGCCCAGAAACCGGGGTTCAGGCTGACCGTGGCGGGCGACGAGGAAGGGGCAGTGACAGTGTTCATCTCAAACCTCAGGGACGGCAGGCGCCGGGGCCGCAGCGCCCAGCAACTGGTGGTTCAATTGCGCAAATTCGCGGTCGATATCGATAAGCTTACGATTACACGACATGGCCATGGTTGCGTGGGTGTTCTTTTCGTTACCGGCTGCCGGGGCCAGCCAGACCCACAGGCGCCGGTCACGCACGTAGAGCATTCCGAAAATGCCGACGATCAGGAAAAAGCAGCCCAGGTAGACCACCTTCTTGCCCGGGGCGCGGGCCACCTGGAACACGCTGGCCTGCACCTGCTGGAAGTCGTCGAGCATGAAGGCTGCCGTGGCCGGGTAGTACTGCGCGTCGCTCAGGGCGAACACCGACTGGGCCATGAAGCGCTGGGTTTCCTGGCTGGGCGACAGGGGCGGCAGCTGGGCCTGGGCGCGGGTGTGCTGGGCCAGTTCGTAGAGCGTGCCGTTCAGGATGCGCAGCAGCACCTCGCTGGCGCGTTCGCGTTCGGCCTCGGGGACGCTCTCTTCCAGGTACTTGCCCAGGGCCTGCAGGCCGCCGTCCGGCGTGCGGCCCGTGCCGGCGTACAGGGTGGCAATGCGCAGGGCCGAGTCGGCCAACGCCTGGCGCAGATCGGTGCGGTCGGTGGGCGCGGCGTTGTTGGCGTAGCTGCGCACGGCCGCTTCGCGCTGGGCCGGGTCTTGCAGGGCCAGACGCAGGCGCATGAAGGTATTCATCGTGCCTTCGGGGTCGGCCGGCACGCGCAGGTAGCGGAACGGCTGGGCCTCCGAATCGCGCACGCCCAGCAGGAAGACCGGGGCGCCCTCGTCCATTTCGACCGGCAGCATGTAGTTCTGGTATTCCCGTGCCTGACCGGCGCTGTCGCGCAGCTTGTAGCCGATGCTCGGGCCGATGTTGCGCAGCTTCTTTTCGGTGCTGGTCTTGTGGCCAGCGCCCATGCGGGCATCCAGCGCACTGCGCAGATCGACTTTGCGCACATCGACGGCGGCATCCTCGGTATTGCTGAAGTTCTCGACGTTGATGGTGCGCAGCTGGGTCAGTTCCAGCGTCATCGGGCCGCCCTCCAGGTTCGGCAGCGGGGTGCTTTCGCCAACGATGCTGGCCAGTTCAAACGGTTTTTCGGTGGCGGTGAAGGGGGTCGCCCGGAGTTTGACTTTGGAGCCGCCGTCGTCAAAGCTGGACTGGTAGATTTCGACCCCCCGGTGGCGGGCCGGGTGGTTCACCTCGATGCGCTTGGGAATGGCCTCGCCCGTTTCGTAGTCGTGAATGACCACTTCGCTGGCAAACAGCTTGGGCATGCCGGTGTCGTAGTACTCGACGATGAATTTCTTCAGTTCGATGGCAAACGGCAGCGGTTGCAGCAGCACGCCGTCCGACTGGTTCAGGATGGCGGTATCCGCCTGCGTGCCTTCGGCCACAGGCAGGTTGCCCCGGAAGGTGGGGTTGGTCACGGACAGGCGGTGCTGGTCGATCACGTCGGAGATGCGCCCGACGCCGCTGTAGGGCGTTTTGCCGCCCAGCCACATCTGGGCCCGTACCACCAGATCGCCATCGAGCAGGCCGCCCAGGCAGATCAGCACGATGGCGGTGTGCGCGGCGATGTAGCCGAGCTTGTTGGCGGCGCCTTTCTTGGCCGCGACCATGAAGCCCTGGCCATCCTTGGTCGTGCGTTCCTGCACCTTCACGCGCCAGCCCAATTGCACCAGGCCCTGGCCGATGCGCTGGGCGGCGGCCTGGCTCGGCTCCGGCAGATCGGCCCGGGCCTTGAGGCTGAAGGATTGCAGGCTTTTTTCCCGGATGTCTTCCTTGAAGTTGCGCAGGTCGGCCAGGTATTTCGGCGTATGCCGCGTCAGGCACAGGCTGGTGCTGATGACCAGGAAGGCCAGGATCAGCAAAAACCACCAGGCGCTGTAGACCGCGTTGAGCTTCAGCGCCAGAAACAGTTGCGACCAGAAGGGGTCGAACTGATTGACGTAGTTGTTGACCGGCTCATGCTGCTGGATCACCGTACCGATCACCGACGCAATGCAGATGACGGTGAGCAGCGCAATGGCAAAGCGCATGGAAGACAGCAGCTCCAGCAAACTGCGCAGGCGCTGGCGAACGTGGGAGTCGGACATGTGGGATGAGGAGACGCTACAAAAAACGGGCGGTGCCCCCATCTGGGTAGGCACCGCCCGCATTGGAATCAATGGTGGTCAAAAGTTCCCCCGGGTGGCGGGATACTTGCCGCGCTGATCGGCAGCGATCAGTGCAGGCCGGCGATGTATTCGGCCAGGGCCTTGATTTCCTTGTCGTTGAGCTTGGCGGCCACATCCATCATCTGCTGGTTGTTGGCGCGGGTGCCGTCACGGAAGATGCTCAGCTGCTTGACCACGTACTGGGCGTGCTGGCCGGACAGGCGCGGGTATTGCGCGGGGATGCCAGCGCCATTGGGGCTGTGACAGCTGGCACAGGCGGCGATGTTGCGATCCTGGATGCCGCCACGGTAGATGCGTTCGCCCAGGGCGATCAGGTCTTTGTCGGTGGCGGCGCCGGGGTCGGCTTTTTGCTGGGCCAGCCAGGCGCTGACGTTGACCATGTCCTCATCGGAGAGCATCGCCGCCATGCCCTGCATGATGGGGTCGGCGCGTTTGCCGTTCTTGAACTCGATGAGTTGCTTGACCATGTATTCCGGGTGCTGCTGGGCCAGGACGGGATTGTCCGGCAGCACGGATTTACCGGCTTCGCCGTGGCAGGCGATGCACACGCCTTGGTAGCTTTCCTGGCCCTTGGCCAAGTCTGCAGCAGAGGCGGAGAAAGCGGGTGCTGCCACAACGGCAGCTGTCAGCAGGGAGGCAAGCAACTTCATAGTAAATGGTCTGGTTATGTCGGCAAAAACGGGCAGATTCTACAATGAGGCTCCTGGATATTCCTATTTCCCTATGACTGCAAACCCCCTAGCCTTTGCCGCCGGTCAAAGTTTCGTGCCGGTAGACCCCAAGACAGCGATGGGCTGGATGCATACCGCGCGGTTTTTCACCACTGCGGCGCAATTACAACAATTACCCCCGGTGAGCGTGCCGGAAATCGCTTTCGTGGGCCGCTCCAACGCCGGCAAATCCACCTCGATCAACACGCTCACGCAGCAAAAGCAGCTGGCCTTTGCTTCCAAGAAGCCGGGGCGCACGCAGCACATCAATCTGTTTTCCCTGGGCAAGCAGGGCGTGACCGATGCGGTGCTGGCCGACCTGCCCGGCTATGGCTACGCCGCCGTCTCGCGCAGCGACAAGGAGCGCTGGCAGCGTGTGATGCTGAACTACCTGATGCAGCGCGAGAGCCTGTCCGCCGTGGTGCTGCTGTGCGACCCGCGCCTGGGCCTGACCGAGCTGGACGAGGCGCTGTTGAACGCCCTGCGCCCCCGGGTGGAGCAGGGGCTGAAGTTTCTGGTGCTGCTGACCAAGGCCGACAAGCTGACCCGCGCGGAGCAGGCCAAGGCCTTGTCCATCATGCGGCTGAATGCCGGGGGGGGCGAGGTGCGCCTGTTCTCGGCCCTGAAAAAACAGGGCGTGGACGAAGTGGCGCAACTGCTGTGGCACTGGTGCCATCCGCAGCCTGCCGATGCGGTGCCTGAAACGGTGGAAATCGTCCCTTCGGGAGATGAATAATCAAATAAATAGCTGCTTGCGCTGATATATATTGGATTTCGGATAGTTTTATATCTGAAAACCAGTGTGTATCAGCGGTAACAGCTATTTATAAAGAGAATCCTGCCCCTCGGGCCGCGTTTTGAAGCGTTTGTGTACCCAGTAATACTGCGCGGGCATGGTGCGGATGGCGGCTTCCAGTTCGCGGTTCATGCGGGCGGTGTCGGCCACGTGGTCGTCGGTGGGGAAGTGGTCCCATGCGGGGCCGAGTTCGGCCACATAGCCCTGGGGCGTGATGCGGCTGTACAGGGCCACGACCTTGGCCTTGCCCAGCCGGGCAAAGCGCGACAGCGAGGGGATGGTGGCGGCATCCGGCACGGCGAAAAACGGCACGAAGACCGAATCGCTCGGGCCGTAGTCCATGTCCGGCAGCAGGTACAGCAGGCCGCCTTTGCGCAGGCACTGGATGATGGGCTTGACGCCATCGGCGCGGTTGAGCATCCGCACGTTGCCAAAGCGCTGGCGCCCGGCCATGAACCAGGCGTCCAGCACCGGGTCGGGATTGGTGGCGAAGATGGAGGTGAATTCGCGCTGCGTGTTCAGCGGCAGCGCCAGGCCGCCGGCGTCCATGCTGTAGAAGTGCGGGGCAAAGACGATGGTGGGTGTGTCGCCGTCCAGTTCGTGCAGGGCGCCGGTGAGCTGCACGCGGCGGCGCACCAGGGCCTCGCTGCCGAACCACAGCCAGCTGCGGTCGATGAAGGTCTGGCAGAAGGCGACGAAGCTTTGCTGCGCCCAGGCTGTGCGCTGGGCAGCGGGCACGTCGGGAAAGCACAATTCCAGATTGCGCAGCGCAATCCTGCGCCGGGGCGCGGCCAGCACGAACAGCAGGCGGCCCACGGCCCAGCCGATGCCGCGCAGCACGGGCAGCGGCAGCTTGGCCAGGACGTGCATCAGGGCCAGGCCCAGGCGGCTTGCGTTCATGGCGCATCTCCCGAAGAGGCGGCGGCCGACGCATCCTGGCGCGGCTGCTTGTAGCGGCCATAGCCCCACAGGTATTGCTGCGGGCACTGGCGGATGAGGTGTTCCATGGCCTGGTTCAGGTGCAGCACGGCGGCGTCCATCTCCTGCGGCAGCGGGCCGGGCAGGTTCTCGAAATACAGCTCGAAGCCCCGGCCCCAGGGCAGGCGCTCGCACCGCGCCAGCACCACGGTGGCGCCGGTTTGCAGCGCCAGGCGGGCGGCCAGCGTCATGGTGTAGGCCGGCTGGCCGAAGAAGGGCGCCCACTGGCCCTGGCCGTCGGGCGGCACCTGGTCGGGCAGTAGGCCCACGGCCTGGCCCTTGCGCAGGGCCTTGATCATCTGGCGCACGCCCGAGAGGGTGGTGGGCACGGCCTCGATGCCGCTGCGGTTGCGGGCTGTCAGCATCATCTCGGCCAGCCAGGGCTGCTTGGCCGGGCGGTAGAGGATGGTGATGGGGCCGTGCGCCCGCGACCACTGCGCCGCCGCGCCCTGCACCGACAGCTCGAAGCAGCCCAGGTGCGGCGTCAGGAACACGATGCCCTTGCCGCGTGCCCAGGCGGCTTCGACCGCCTCGGCGCCGTGGATGGCATTGACCGGCGTGTCTTTGAGCCACAGGCGCGGCAGCTCGGTCACCATGCGCCCGGCATGGCCGATGGCGCTGCTGATCTCGTCGAAGGCATAGCCCGCCTGGGCGCTGTTGGCGGCAAAGCGGCGCCGGTAGGTGGGCGAGAGCAGCCAGGCCAGCCAGCCCAGCACGGCACCGATGCCGTGCGCCAGCCCCAAAGGCAATACAGAGAAAAAGCGAAACAGGGTGTGCATTAGAATGGCCGCCGTCGCTGAGTTAACAGAGCAACTTGCAGAGCGACGGTAAATAAAACTGCTAAAGCGTTCGCCAAGCTTTCCGGCCCGGGCAACGCGATTGCCAAAGCATAGGAGTTTATTCAATGGCGAACGACTTTCTCTTTACCTCGGAATCCGTCTCCGAAGGCCATCCCGACAAAGTAGCCGACCAGATCTCGGATGCCATCCTGGATGCCATCCTGGCGCAAGACCCCGTCTCGCGCGTGGCCGCCGAGACGCTGACCAATACCGGTCTGGTCGTGCTGGCGGGCGAGATCACCACCAACGCGCACGTCGATTACATCCAGGTGGCCCGCGACACCATCCAGCGCATCGGCTACGACAACACCGATTACGGCATCGACTACAAAGGCTGCGCCGTGCTGGTGGCCTACGACAAGCAGAGCAACGACATCGCCCAGGGCGTCGATCACGCCAGCGACGACCACCTGAACACCGGCGCGGGCGACCAGGGCCTGATGTTCGGCTACGCCTGCGACGAAACCGACACGCTGATGCCCGCGCCCATCTACTACGCGCACCGCCTGGTCGAGCGCCAGGCGCAACTGCGCAAGGATGGCCGCCTGCCCTTCCTGCGCCCGGACGCCAAATCGCAAGTCACCATGCGTTATCGTGAAGGCAAGCCGCACAGCATCGACACCGTGGTGCTGTCCACCCAGCACAGCCCTGACCAGAGCGAAACCGCCGCCAAGATGAAGGCCAGCTTCACCGAGGCCGTGATCGAGGAAATCATCAAGCCCGTGCTGCCCAGCGAGTGGCTGCAAGACACCAAATACCTCATCAACCCCACCGGCCGCTTCGTCGTCGGCGGCCCGCAGGGTGATTGCGGCCTGACCGGACGCAAGATCATCGTCGACACCTACGGCGGTGCCTGCCCGCACGGCGGCGGTGCGTTCAGCGGCAAAGACCCGACCAAGGTCGATCGCTCCGCCGCCTACGCTGCCCGTTACGTGGCGAAAAACGTGGTGGCTGCCGGCCTGGCCCGCCAGTGCCAGGTGCAGGTGGCCTACGCCATCGGCGTGGCACGGCCCATGAACGTCACCGTCTACACCGAAGGCACGGGCGTGATTCCCGATGAGCAGATCGCCCAACTGGTGCAGGAGCATTTCGACCTGCGGCCCAAGGGCATCATCCAGATGCTCGACCTGCTGCGCCCCATCTACGCCAAGACCGCCGCCTATGGCCACTTTGGCCGCGAGGAGCCGGAATTTACGTGGGAGCGGACAGACAAGGCGGCTGTGCTGCGGGCAGCGGCCGGGTTGTAAGCCACCACGCCTTCACCCGCGCAGGCATAGCCATGAATCTGTCTGATTTACGGCTTGTCGATCAGATTTATGCCGCCGCGCAAGACCCGGCCCTGCTGTTGCCTGCGTGCAAGGCCGTCGCTCTGCGTTGCGGTGGCTTTGCCGCACACCACCTGACCGTGGATATCCTGCACGCCAACGTACTCGATACCCAGATCAGCGACGGCACTCTGGCAGGCGCAGAGGCCGACTATGTGAACTATTTCGTTCATATCGACCCACGCATTCCCTTCTATGTCAGCGGCAGCCTTGGCGAATGGCGCAGCGACCAATTCCACTTTGATGAACGCTATGTCCAGCGCTCGGAAATCTACAACGATTTCCTGAGGCCGGTCGGGGCCAAGCGCATGAGCGTCTGCATGTTGCGATCCCAGGGTAGCGAACGCACGGTTCTCAGCATCGCGCGGGCGCATGACGCTGGCGACTTCCAGGATGCAGAACTTAAACGGCTGCAACTCTTTTCTTCCCATTTGGTTCGCGCTGCCGAGTTGCGCCAGCGCCTCAAGCAAGCCGACCTGGCCCAGCAGGCCGCCCAAGGTGCGCTGGAACGCCTGCCTTACGGCATTGTCTGGCTCGACGCTGGCAGTCGCATCGTCTGGATCAGTCCGTCCGCCGAATCCCTGCTTGCTGCCGCCGATGGCCTGGGCATCCAGGCTTCGCGCCTGCGTTGCGCCGACCCGCAGCTCGACCGCCAGTTATGCACAGCCGTCCAGCGTGCCACTCGCGCACTGCCAGGGCGCGAAGGCAGTTGGTTCCAGATACCGCGCCGCCGTCAGCCCACGCCCTGGCTGTTGTCCATACTCCCCGGCGCTCTGCCAAGTTCTGGCCGCGACGCGCCCCATGCCCTCGCCATCATTCAGGACGGCAACGGCCCTGCATTGCCGCATGTGCTTCAGTTGCAGCATTTCTACGGTCTGACGCCCGCAGAAGCACGTCTGGCCCTGGGCCTGCTGAACAATGACACGCTGGCCGAATACGCAGCACGCCAGCACCTGAGTCTGGCCACCGTCAAAACCCATTTGCGCAACCTCTTTGCCAAGACCGGCACACACAGGCAGGCCGAATTGCTGCGCCGCATCGCATTGCCTTTGGGCAGCCCCAAGCTGCCATAAATCGATCCATCTCATCCGATCGGATGATGCGCCGGCTTTTTGGATTGACTAGCATCCCATTGCATTAGCCAATCGGAGATAGCGCCATGAATACGTTCAATTTCAAAGCACCAATTTACTGGAGTGGAATGGCCGGAGTTTTGCTGCTGTCTGGTTGCTCATCCACTTTAACAGCCACAGATTATCTTGAACGTGCCGAGGCCGCTACGAGCTGCTCCAAGGCGATTGACTATTTCCAAACTGCGCTTATGCGTGCCGCGGTGGAAAAACCGCCCAATCTCAAGGACGTTGTACGTGCCGCTCAAGGTATTCAAACCCGTATGCCCTCATGTGAGGAAAACCCGGAAAGCAATCTGAGAGCCTTGGGATTCGCTGCCATCACCAGTTTCCAGGAGCTTGAGAAGGAACCTGCGCTGTTGCAGCTATATAGGGACTATGCCTTGGCCCACCCCGATGCACGGTTGAATCCCTATTCAATCAGGCAGGCAACCATCATCGCCGAGAAGGAAAAACTGCCCTTGGCCCAGGACTTGGCTCAACTCATGATAGAGCGCGGCATATGGAACTATGTGGATGCGGTAGAGGCCCAGGAGATTTTCTCTGGTCAACCACTTCCTACTCTGGAAGCACTTTTGCCGAAGATAAAAATCGCTACAGACCACGCAAGGCAGGCTACTCAATCCAATAATTATTATTGCGAATTTGATAATTGCAGGACATCCTCCACCTCCACTGGCTATGACTATGCCCAAGAGAGACGGCTACGAGGCCAATATCGGCGTGCATATGCGCAGTCGCTGGAGCAACAGGGTTTGGGACAAAGCACACGGGTACGCATCGCCTATGCCTTGGCAAACCAGGACGAAGCCGACGCAGTTGCCCACGAGCGCCAGCAGGCTGCCTACGCGCAGCAAACCATAAGCCCCGGCACCAGCAGCCAAAGCCGTTCCAATGGTGTGAATGCGGCCCTGATGGCACTTGGCACGATTGGCGCCGCAGCCGACCCCAAGAATGCAGCCGCATGGAGTGCGCTGGCCGGAGCTGCCGACACTACACCATCCATAAATTACAACGCAGCCAATGTTCAGCCTTTGCCGATCAGCGGGGACAATAAAAAGGTGGTTCCAGGGGTTAACCATTGTGTGAAACTTACACCTTCGCCTCATGGTGCAAAGTCATTAATTTTTAGAAACTCCTGCTCTTTTCCTGTGGAGGTTGCATATTGCTACCAGAGTACGCAAGGAGCCAGCCAAAATACCATCCGTCTCTGGGGTCTGAGGGTGTGTGGCAATGGAACAATGGGTGTCCAAATTGACGCAATGAAACATGTTTCAGCAGTCTATCCTGGCAATGGCTCTGCCGTGACATTCGTTGCCTGCCGTTTCAACCACGGTGCCAGTGGTTCAGTAATGAGTGAGCCGATATGGAAGGGCGCTTCTCTTTCTGTTGCATGTTACGAACCAGAAAAAGCTGCTCCTGAATCATCACGCACCCGTGGCGTGAGATAAGGAAAATAACCGGAAGACGAACTGAAAGGATGTTCGTATGAAAATCAGTCTGGAAACTGGAATGCTGATCGCCGTAGCGGCAGTCTTGCAAAGCTGAATAAATCGGCCATCAGGCAAGATGCCCGAGTCGGGTGACGGCAGTTATGTGGGTAAATTATTTTTGCAAGGAGTGGACATTCTGAGTGGGTATGTGGCGGTGTAGGTGGTCAGGAAAGCGAGTTGCGCAGCTTCAAGGCTATGCTCAAGCGCAACTTCACTCCTCTAACCATAGCTTCTACTGCTGATATATAGGGTGTTTCAGGTATAAACTGTCACCAATCCCTTGCACAACCAGCTAGAAGCTATTCTTTTGAGAGCAATTGCCATGACCCGTGTCCACACCGCTGTTTTAATTGGCCGTTTTCAACCCTTTCACAATGGGCATCTGGCTTTGCTGGAGCAGGCGCTGCAAGTGGCGCAGCAGGTCATTGTGGTACTGGGCAGTGCCCACCAGGCCCGCAGCCCGAAGAACCCCTGGGTGTGGGAGGAGCGGCGCAAGATGATTGACGATTGCCTGCCCACCCGCGTCAAAGGGCGGGTGCAGTTTGTGCCCATCCGCGATTACTACGATCTGCCGCGCTGGGTGGCCGAGGTACAGCGCTGGGTCGAGGCGCTGGTGCCTATTTCCGGTGCCAGCATCGGCTTGATCAGCCACGAAAAAGACGCCAGCAGCGTCTATTTGCGCCACTTCCCCAAATGGCAGGTCATCGAACTGCCACGCCAGGGCGAGGTCGATGCCACGCCGCTGCGTGACCAGTTCTGGAATCTGGACAACCAGCCGGCTGCCCAGGTGCAGGCTGCCCTGGCCGCAGCGCTGCCTGAACCCGTGCTGCAAATCCTGACGGCCTGGCGGGAAACCCCGGTCTACGCCGCCGTCCGCGAGGAAGCGCAGGCCCTGGCTGCGTACCGCGAGGCCTGGTCGTGTGCGGCCTTTGCGCCAGTGTTCGTCACCGTGGATACCCTGGTCGTCTGCGCCCAGCATGTGCTGCTGGTGCAGCGCGGCCACAGCCCGGGCAAGGGGCTGCTGGCGCTGCCCGGCGGTTTCGTCGAACAGCGCGACACGATCGAGGAATCGGCCCAGCGCGAATTGCAGGAAGAAACCGGCCTGACCCTGACGCCCGATGCCTGGCAAGCCGCCCTGCAAGGCGTGGAAATTTTCGACCACCCCGACCGCAGCCTGCGTGGGCGCACGATCACCCACGTCTACGTGCTGCACCTGCCGGGCGACACCCTGCCCGAAGTCAACGGCGGCGACGATGCGGCGGCGGCGGATTGGGTGCCCCTCAAAGAGCTGTGGGAGCTGGAGCCGCAGTTCTTCGAAGACCACTTCCACATTCTGCGCACCTGTTTCGAGCGCTTTGGCGGCGGGCCGCTGCCCAAGTTGCCGTAAATACGGTCTTACCCCAGCGTCGCGCAGTCGATCACGAAGCGGTATTTCACGTCGCCCTGCAGCATGCGCTCGTAGGCGGCGTTGATCTGCTCGGCGCGGATCAGTTCGATGTCGGCAGTGATGCCGTGCTGGGCGCAGAAGTCCAGCATCTCCTGCGTCTCTGAGATGCCGCCGATCAGCGAGCCGGCCAGGTTGCGGCGTTTCATGATCAGGTTGAACACGTTGGGCGAAGGGTGCGGCGTGGCGGGTGCGCCAACCAGCGCCATCGTGCCGTCGCGCCGCAGCAGCGCCAGAAAAGCATCCAGATCGTGCGGCGCTGCCACGGTGTTGAGGATGAAGTCAAAGCTCTTGGTGTGCGCTTTCATCTCCGCCCGGTTGCGCGAGACGACCACTTCATCCGCACCCAGCGCCAGCGCGGCCTGGCGCTTGCTGTCGGACGTGGTGAACGCCACCACCCGTGCGCCCAGAGCGTGCGCCAGCTTGATGCCCATATGCCCCAGTCCGCCAATGCCGACCACGCCCACCTTTTTGCCCGGCCCTGCGCCCCAGTGGCGCAGCGGCGACCAGGTGGTAATGCCCGCGCACAGCAGCGGTGCGACGGCGGCCAGTTGCTCTGCCGGGTGGCCGATGCGCAGCACATAGCGCTCATCCACCACGATGCGCTGCGAATAACCGCCCAGCGTGTGGCCAGGTGCATCTGCCGTGGGGCCGTTGTAGGTGCCGACCATGTGGTCGCAGTAGTTCTCCAGCCCATCGTCACACTCCGCGCAGTGCTGGCAGCTATCGACGATGCAGCCCACGCCGACCAGGTCGCCCGGCTGGTAGCGCGAAACATGCGCCCCTACTGCCGACACGCGCCCGACAATCTCGTGCCCCGGCACGCAGGGGAACAGCGTACCCGCCCATTCGGCTCGCACCTGGTGCAAGTCGGAGTGGCAGACGCCGCAAAAGGCAATGTCGATCTGCACGTCGTGCGCACCGGGTGCGCGGCGGGTGATGGCGATCGGTTCGAGCGGCAGGTCGCCCGCGTAGGCACCGTAGGCTTGGATGGTCATATGTGTTCTCTCCAGTGAATGGCTATGGATTATTGGCGGGCGTGGCAGGCAGCGGGCCGGTCGCCGTTGCCGTTGGCGTCCAGGACAATGACTTTCCTCATGGTATTACCAGGCGTAGGCCTGGGGTGCTTCGCCACCCGGGCCAGGCCAGATGGCGTCCAGCCTGGCGAGGGTTTCGCTGGACAGCTTCAGCTCCAGCGCTTGCAGGTTTTCCAGCAGTTGCTCGGCGGTGCGCGGCCCGCTGATGGCGGAGGTCACTGCCGGGTTGTGCAGCAGCCAGGCCAGCGCCACGAGCGCGGGCGGTTCGCCCAGTTCTGCGCACAGCGCCTCGTAGGCCTCCAGTTGCGGGCGCAGGGCTTCGATCCGCGCCTGCAAGGCCGGTGTGGCCCGGCGGCCTGCGCCGATTTTCTTCAGTACGCCACCCAGCAGGCCCATGCCAATGGGGCTCCAGGGCATCAGGCCGATACCGAAATGGCGCAGCGCCGGGATGACCTCCAGCTCGACGGTGCGTGCGGTCAGGTTGTAGAGGCTCTGCTCCGAGGCCAGCCCCAGCAGGTTGCGTGAGGCTGCCGTGCATTGCGCGGTGGCAATGTCCCAGCCGGCGAAGTTGCTGGAGCCGACGTAGGTGATCTTGCCCTCGCGGATGAGCTGCTCGAAGGCCTGCCAGATTTCTTCCCACGGCGTCGCGCGGTCGACGTGGTGCATCTGGTACAGGTCGATGTGGTCGGTCTTGAGGCGCCTGAGGCTGGCCTCGCAGGCGCGGCGGATGTGGTAGGCCGACAGGTATTTGTCGTTGGGGCCGGTTTCCATCGGCTGGTAGACCTTGGTGGCCAGCACGATCCTGTCGCGGCGGGACTTGTCCTGCGCCAGCCAGTTGCCGATGATCTCCTCGGACGTGCCGAAGCCCTTGGCCATATCCGGCGACTGCGGGCCGCCATAAACGTCGGCGGTGTCGAAGAGGTTGATACCGGCATCCAGCGCCGCATCCATGATCCTGAAGCTGCCTGCTTCGTCGGCCAGCTCGCCGAAGTTCATGGCGCCGAGTGCGATGCGGCTGACTTTGAGGCCGGTGCGGCCCAGGTGCGTGTAGTGCATGGCGATGTTTCTTTCAGGCGTCATACCGTGCGCACTGGCGAGCGGTCAGGATGGTGAGGGCGGCGCACAGCGCCAGCAGCGCGGCGCTGGCGATGAAGGTGGTGCGCCAGCCGCTGTGGTCGAACAGAATGCCGCCCACGGTGGAGCCCAGTGCGATGGACAACTGCACCACGGCGACGAACAGGCCGCCGCCCGCTTCGGCGTCCCTGGGGAACACCTTGGCAATCCAGGCCCACCAGCCCACGGGGGCCGAGGTGCCGGTCAGGCCCCACAGCGCCAGCAGCACCAGGACGATGGCAACGGAGCCGCCGAAGGCGATCAGGGCCAGGGCGGTGGCGGCCATCAGCAGCGGGATGACGATCAGCGTCTGGTAGAAGCCATGTTGCAGAACGCGGCCAATGAGTACCGTGCCGATGAAACCGGCGGCCCCCAGCACGAGCAGGAACAGCGAAATCGTCGTGCCATGCACGTTGGTGACGGTTTCCAGAAAGGGGCGCACATAGGTGAACAGCCCGAACTGCCCCATGAACAGCAGGCTGCTGGCCAACATGCCCACCGCGACACCGGGGTGCCTGAACAGGGTGAACACCTTGAACACGTTGCCCATGCCGGAGGGGCGTGCGGCGGCGGGCATCGAGGGCAGCGCCCGCCACTGCCAGGCCAGTGCGATCAGCGACATGGGCACCAGGCACAGGAAGGCGCCGCGCCAGCCGATGACGGTGCCCAGGTAGGCCCCCATCGGCGCGGCCACCACGGTTGCCAATGCGTTGCCGCCGTTGACGATGGCCAGCGCACGCGGCACGTCCTGCGTGGGCACCATGCGCATCGCCGTGGCGGCCGACATCGACCAGAAGCCACCGACAACCACGCCGATCAGCGCCCGGCCCAGCATGTAGATGGCGTAGTTCGGCGCCAGCGCAACGATGGCGCCGGAGATGCCCATCGCCAGCGTCAGGCCCAGCAGCAGGGTTTTGCGGTTCAGGCTCCCGGTCAGGGCCGAAATGAACAGGCTGGTGAGTACGGCAAATGCGCCCGAGATGGCGATGCCCTGGCCGGCCATGCCTTCGGTGACGCGCAGGTCGCCAGCGATGGAGGTCAGCAGACTGACGGGCAGAAATTCGGAGGCGATCAGCGCGAAGGCGCAGACCGACATGGCAAAGACACCGCTCCAGGCGGCGGGCTTTTCTTGGCGGGCGTCGATGGCGGTGGTGGTCATAGCGCCTTCTGGAAGAACACTGTCAGCCTGTCGAAGGGAATCTTGTCCATCTGGTCGTACAGATCGACGTGGTTCGCGCCCGGCACGATCAGCAGCTCCTTCGGCTCGGCGGCTGCCGCGTAGGCGGTTTCGCTGAAGTAGCGCGAGTGCGCCTTCTCGCCATGCACCAGCAGCATGGGGCGGGGCGAAATTTCCTGGATGTGGGTGAGGATGGGCAGGTTCATGAACGGCAGCGGCGTGGTCTGCGTCCAGGCGTTGCCGGAGTTGACAGCGCGTGCGTGGTAGCCGCGCGGCGTCATGTAGTAGTCGTGGTATTCGACCAGGAACGGCGCCTCGCCGCCCTTGAGCGTGTTGTAGGGCGGCTGGTAGGCGGGCTTGCCTGCCTCGGCATCCTTCCAGCGCTGACGGCTCAACTGCTCCAGCGTCTGCGCGCGCTGCTGCGACGTCATGCTGTCGTTGTAGCCCTGGGACATGACGCGCGTCATGTCGTACATGGTGCTGGCGACGACAGCCTTGATGCGCTTGTCCACCGCTGCTGCGGAAAGTGCCATGCCGCCCCAGCCGCAGATGCCAATGATGCCGATGCGCTCGCGATCCACGTTGGGCAGCAGGCCCAGGCAATCCACCGCCGCGCTGAAATCCTCGACGCTGATGTCCGGCGAGGCGACGTTGCGCGGCTCGCCGCTGCTCTCGCCGGTGTAGGACGGGTCGAACGCCAGCGTGACGAAGCCGCGCTCGGCCATGGTCTGCGCGTACAGGCCCGACGATTGCTCCTTCACCGCGCCGAACGGGCCGCTGACCGCGATGGCGGCCAGCTTGCCGCTGGCGTTCTGGGGCATATACAGGTCGCCGGCCAGGGTGATGTCGTAGCGATTCTTGAAGGTGATTTTCTGATGCCGCACCTTGTCGCTTTGCGCAAAAATCCTGTCCCACTGCGTCCCCAGCGGCGGCTGCGCCACGGCGCGGCCCGTGGCAGTGGCTGCGCCAGCCGTGCCAACCGTACCAGCGGCCAGGGCCGTAATGCCGCCGCCCACCATCTTCAACAGGTGGCGGCGGGTGTCTTCAATGTGTTCTTGCATGTCGGATGTCTTTCCTGGGTTTATTGAATTTGATAGCTTTTAGCGCTTGTTATGTATAGTTTTTCAATAGTTTTCTATCTGAAAAAATTATGAATAAAGCGATAAAAGCTATTCTTTTAATATTCTGATTTCAAGGTTCGACGCGCTCGATGCGCATCTTGTAGGGGCCGGGTTGGGACACGATGGCCAGGCCGTCATCGATCTTGCCCAGCGGCAGCAGGCTGCGCGAGAAGGAGCGCGGCTTGATGAAAATCGCCAGATTGCCCCAGGGGGCGTAGTGCGTCAGCTCGCCAGCCACCGGGGCCGTGCCCTCGGGTGCGCCCTGGGTGGACAGCTTGCGCGGCAGGTCGGACACGCGCTCGATGGTGTCGTAGTCGGTCATCGTCAGGGACAGCGGCAGCAGCGACGCGAAGTCCCGGGCGGTGGCGTTGTCGTACAGGGTGGCGGTGGCAACCTGCGCACCGACGATCAGGCGAATCTTCATCGTGAAATCCTTGGAAGGCGCAGGCGCAACACCCGCCGACGTTTGGGCAACCGCGTTGCCAGGGGCGCAAGCTGCCAACCCGACGCACGTGCCGGCCAGCAGCGCCAGCACGCCGCGCTGCCAAGGGGAAGTTGGGGTTGGCTTTTTCATGCCCGCTATCTTCCGGATGGCGGGGTGCTTTGACTAGCTAATGAATGCTTAAAAGCCTTATAAGATATGCTAATCAATGATGCTTCCAATGCGTGGGAGACTGGGCAGCATGGCCAGACGCAACCTCAACGACCTTCTGTATTTCGTCACCATCGCACGCGAAGGCAGCTTCACCCGTGCGGCGGCGCATCTGGGCGTGACGCAATCGGCACTGAGCCAGACCATCAACGGCCTGGAGGCGCGGCTGCAAATCCGGCTGCTGACCCGCACCACGCGCAGCGTCTCGCCCACGGCGGCGGGCGAGCGCTTGCTCAACGCCATCGGCCATCGCTTCGATGAGATCGAGGCGGAACTGGACGAACTGACCGAGCTGCGCGACAAGCCCGCAGGCACGGTGCGCATCACCTGTGGCGACCCGATCCTGCGCACCACGATTTTTCCGAAGCTCGTCCCATTGCTGCGAGAGTATCCGGACATCAAGATCGAGTTCGATGTGAACTACGGCTTCCGGGACATCGTGGCGGACCGCTTCGATGCAGGCGTGCGGCTGGGCGACACCATCGACAAGGACATGATCGCGGTGCCCATCGGGCCGCCGTTGCGCATGGCGATTGCCGCCTCGCCCGAGTACTTCCAGTCACACCCCATGCCCAGGCAACCCCACGACCTGCTGAACCACAACTGCATCAACATGCGGATGCAGAGCAGCGGCGGGATTTTTGTCTGGGAATTTCAGCGGCGCGGCAAGCAGCTCAACGTGCGCGTGGATGGGCAACTCATCTTCAACACCTCGCCCAACATCGTGGATGCCGCGCTGGCCGGGCTGGGGGTGGCAAGCCTTCCCGAAGAGGAATTTGCACCGCACATCGAGGAAGGCCGCCTGGTGCGCGTGCTGGAGGAGTGGTGCGAGCCGTTTTCCGGCTTTTTCCTGTATTACCCCAGCCGCAGGCAGCCGTCGCCAGCATTCGCGCTGGTGGTCGACGCGCTGCGCTACAGCGAGGGCCGTCCGGGCAAGGCACCAATCGGCACTCCCAGAAAAAAGGCCCGGCCGCAGAGGAAAGCTGCCGCGCAATGAGCCGGTCTCCAGAACGTAAACACGTTCCTACATCACCTTGCGCGGCACGCGCTGCACATGGCACAGCAGCTCGTAGGCGATGGTGTTGTTGGCCGCAGCCACGGTGCCGACCGGCACCAGATCGCCCCACAGCTCCACTTCGGAACCGGGGCCGGTATTGGGCAGGTTGGTCAGGTCCACCGTCATCATGTCCATCGACACGCGGCCCAGGGTCTGGGTGCGCTGGCCATCGACGGCCACCGGCGTGCCGTTGGGCGTGGTGCGCGGGTAGCCGTCGGCGTAGCCCATGGCGACCAGCCCGACGCGGGTGCGGCGCGGTGCGGTGAAGATGGCCCCGTAACCCACGCTCTGGCCCGGCTCCAGCCAGCGCTCGGCAAAGATGCGGCTTTTCAGGCGCATGACGGGGCGCAGCACGGTATCGCTGGCGCAGGGCGCGGCACCGTACAGCATCAGCCCGGCGCGGCCCCAGTCGCGGTGGGTCTGGGGCCAGGCGACGATGCCGGCGGAGTTGGAGACGCTGCGCCAGCCGGGCAAGGCGCCCACGGCCTCATCGAACTGCTGCAACTGCGCCAGGGTGTGCAGAGGCTGCTCCAGCTCGTCGGCGCGGGCCAGGTGGGTCATGAAGCTGATCTGCGTCACCTGCGGGCAGGCGGCGAGGCGCTCCTGCACGGCAGCGACTTCGTGCGGCGCAAAGCCGACGCGGTGCATCCCGCTATCGACTTTGATCCAGGCGTGCAGCGGTGCGCCGCCGTGTTGGGCCAGCAGTTCGATCTGGCGGGCCTGGTGGACGACCAGCCAGAGCTGGTGCCGGGCGGCCTGCTGCACGTCGTCGGCATCGAACGCGCCTTCCAGCACCAGGATGGGGGCGGTGATGCCGGCAGCGCGTAGCGGCAGGGCTTCTTCCACAAAGGCCACGGCAAAGCCGTCGGCCTGCGCAGCCAGCGCCTGGGCGCAGGGCAGGGCGCCGTGGCCGTAGGCGTTGGCCTTGAGTACGGCAAACACGCGTCCGCCGTGGACAACCTGGGCGGCGGCGTAATTGGCTTGGAGGGCGGAGAGGTCGATTTCGACCCAGGCAGGACGGCTCATGTGGCGCGGGTGCAGACCTTGCCTGCACGCAGATAACGTTGGATGGAAAGGCCATCGGTGGCGATGTCGGTGGGCTGGCCCAGCACGATGTCGGCCACCAGCTTGCCGCTGCCGCAGGACATGGTCCAGCCCAGCGTGCCGTGGCCGGTGTTCAGGTACAGGTTGGCGATCGGCGTCGGGCCGATGATGGGCGTGCTGTCCGGCGTCATGGGGCGCAGGCCCGTCCAGAACTCGGCCCTGGGCAGATCGCCGCCGGGGAAGAGCTGGCGCGTCACCATCTCCAGCGTGGCGCGGCGTTCGGGGCGCAGGGCGCGGTCAAAACCGCCCAGCTCGGCCATGCCGCCGACGCGGATGCGCTGGTCGAAGCGGGTCAGGGCGATTTTGTACGTCTCGTCCAGCACGGTGGAGATCGGGGCCAGGGCCTCGTCCACGATGGGAATGGTCAGCGAATAGCCCTTGACCGGGTAAATCGGCAAATCCAGCCCGGTCGATTGCAGCAGCGGGCGCGAGAAACTGCCCAGCGCCAGCACATAGCGGTCGGCTTGGAGTACCTCGGCCTGCGGCTCGCCCGCGCTGCGGATGCGCACGCCGCCGATGCTGCCGTCGGCGCCTTGTTCGAGCTGGTCGATTTCCACGTTCCAGCGGAACTGCACGCCCAGCCCTTCGGCCAGCTTGGCCAGGGCATTGGTAAACAGAAAGCAGTCGCCCGTCTCATCGTCGGGCAGGCGCAGGCCGCCGGTAATCGTCGCGCCCGACTGCGCCAGGGCCGGTTCGGCACGGCACACGCCGGCCTTGTCCAGCAGCTCGTAGGCAATGCCGCATTCCTTCAGCACCTCCATATCGCGCTGGGCCTGATCCACCTGTTTTTGCGAACGGAACAATTGCAGCGTGCCCGCGCTGCGCCCCTCGAATTGGATGCCGGTGTCCGCACGCAACTGCGCCAGGCACTGGCGGCTGTAGTTGGAGACGCGCAGCATCCGCTCCTTGTTGATGGCGTAGCGCTCGGGCGAGCAGTTGTAGAGCATGGCACTCATCCAGCTGAGCTGGAACGCGCTGCCGTCCAGGCGGATGGCCAGCGGCGCGTGCTTTTCAAACATCCACTTGACGGCCTTGGTCGGGATGCCCGGCGCCCCCCAGGGCGTGGAGTAGCCGTAGGAAATCTGCCCCGCGTTGGCAAAGCTGGTGTCCAGCGCCGGGCCGGCATTGCGGTCGATGACCGTGACTTCAGCCCCCGCACGGGCCAGGTAATACGCCGTGGCCACGCCGACCACCCCCGCACCGAGTACGACAACTTTCATTTTGGATGTCTCCAGAAACAATAAAACTGCTGCAACTGTAGCCAGATCATGAAACAGGTTTTTTTGTTTTTTGCTGTCCGTGCAGGAATAATTGCTGTTTCTTTTGAATTTTGCCGCAGGTATCAGCAATGTATGAATTGGATGCCATAGACCTTCGTATCCTCGACCTGCTCCAGCAGCAGGGCCGCCTGACCATGACGGAACTGGGCGAGAGTGTCGGCCTTTCCACATCCCCCTGTTCGCAGCGCGTCAAGCGCCTGGAGCAGACGGGGGTGATCACCGGCTACTACGCCCGTGTCGAGCCGCAGGCGCTGGGCAAGGCGCTGCTGGTGTTCGTGGAAATCACCCTCACCGAGAAATCGGAACTGATCTTCAAAAAAGTGCGCGACGCCCTGGCGCACATCCCCGAGGTGCAGGAGTGCCACCTGATTGCCGGGCGCTTCGACTACCTTGTCAAGGCCCGCCTGGGCGGGATGGACGAGTACCGCCGCCTGCTGGGCACCATGCTGGCGCAGATGCCGGTGCCCGCGCAATCGAACAGCTATGTGGTGATGGAGGAGGTCAAGGAAAGCACGCGGTTGAAGATAGAACGGCACAAAAAACTTGGTTGAGAGGTTTTGGTTAAATTATTTTTGGTTTTTGCACGGAAAAATCAGAGCAAGCATTGAAATATAAAAAACCACGACTGCATTGAGTGGACGTGCGTGTGCGGTTTAATCCCTTTGAAGTCAGGGCAGGCTTGAAACGGATCATCACTACCCAAATAGCAATAGTTGGACTGTCTTAATCCCTTTTAATCAGGATAAGCTTGAAGCCGCACCGCAGCGGTCTAGTGGTAGGATAAAAAATCTTAATCCCTTTAAAATCAGGGCGAGTTTGAAACGGTAAAGCCAACAGGAAGCAGAGGCGGGGTTAGCCGTCTTAATCCCTTTGTGATCAGGGTAAACTTGAAACGAGACTCGTTCGATGATGCGTCATCCCCAGTTTATGTCTTAATCCCTTTGTGATCAGGGCAAGCTTGAAACGTGAACATCAGTGCAATCATGCTCGCGATATTGGGTCTTAATCCCTTTGTGATCAGGGCAAGCTTGAAACATGTTCTCAACGTTATCCCTGTGCAAGCTGCTGTCTTAATCCCTTTGTGATCAGGGCAAGCTTGAAACTCAAATGTTTTTCCGGAATTTTTGAAAAACACCGGTCTTAATCCCTTTGTGATCAGGGCAAGCTTGAAACCGGGCTAAGGTCGCGGGATAGTGAGTATGACGGGTCTTAATCCCTTTGTGATCAGGGCAAGCTTGAAACTTTACAAACAGAAGTACTGGTGACACTTGCAGAGGTCTTAATCCCTTTGTGATCAGGGCAAGCTTGAAACCCTGGGCTTCGTCCAACTGCTGCTGGCTGCCATCGTGTCTTAATCCCTTTGTGATCAGGGCAAGCTTGAAACACCATTAGTAAAGACGAACGTGCTGAGCTCGCCGGTCTTAATCCCTTTGTGATCAGGGCAAGCTTGAAACGTTATATTTTTCATCAACAACATCATCGTATTAGGTCTTAATCCCTTTGTGATCAGGGCAAGCTTGAAACGACAAGGATTTGATAAAATTGCGCTGCATCTTGAGTCTTAATCCCTTTGTGATCAGGGCAAGCTTGAAACAAGGAAAACATCATGACTGCAACCGTTATCGCGTCTTAATCCCTTTGTGATCAGGGCAAGCTTGAAACGGCAACGTTCCTTGAAGTACAGTTGGTTGATAAGGTCTTAATCCCTTTGTGATCAGGGCAAGCTTGAAACCTTTAACGATTGGTTGGTTAATGTGCAAGGTAAAGGTCTTAATCCCTTTGTGATCAGGGCAAGCTTGAAACGTCACTGATTGGCGCATTGTGAAGGATCACCACCGTCTTAATCCCTTTGTGATCAGGGCAAGCTTGAAACGGTTCCGCTACCAAGGCTCGGGGCGTGATGGCGTCTTAATCCCTTTGTGATCAGGGCAAGCTTGAAACACTTCGCCAATGGTTATCCTCGTACCAATTACCGTCTTAATCCCTTTGTGATCAGGGCAAGCTTGAAACCCACAAGGAAATATCATGTCCAAAGCTACCAACGTCTTAATCCCTTTGTGATCAGGGCAAGCTTGAAACGAAGAGCTGTTTGAAGAGCAGCTCCTCAAAGAGTCTTAATCCCTTTGTGATCAGGGCAAGCTTGAAACTGAACGAACCCACCGTTGTTCAGTTCGGTAACCGTCTTAATCCCTTTGTGATCAGGGCAAGCTTGAAACCCAAACCAACTACTCGATTTGTCCACCCCGGGGAGTCTTAATCCCTTTGTGATCAGGGCAAGCTTGAAACCAATATACCTTCATGGCCCGTGCTGGTGCCAAGCGTCTTAATCCCTTTGTGATCAGGGCAAGCTTGAAACGAACTCCTGAAGTATGTGGGCGGCGTCTGCTCGTGTCTTAATCCCTTTGTGATCAGGGCAAGCTTGAAACAGGGAACCTGTTCGGTTCTGCCACCAAAGCCCGGTCTTAATCCCTTTGTGATCAGGGCAAGCTTGAAACTGCGACTACGTCGATAGACCGCCTTTGATCCAGACGTCTTAATCCCTTTGTGATCAGGGCAAGCTTGAAACGCCGCAATCGCCGAAGGTAAGCACATCCGGGCGTCTTAATCCCTTTGTGATCAGGGCAAGCTTGAAACCAACCTGACCCAGCACAACGCCACCACAGAGCAGTCTTAATCCCTTTGTGATCAGGGCAAGCTTGAAACAAGCACTCACGCATACTGGACGGCGGACAACCGTCTTAATCCCTTTGTGATCAGGGCAAGCTTGAAACGTGCAGCACACAGCCCTTCGGCGCAGGCGCGTGCGTCTTAATCCCTTTGTGATCAGGGCAAGCTTGAAACTTACAATCCTGATCGACGTATTGGTTTTTAAGGCGTCTTAATCCCTTTGTGATCAGGGCAAGCTTGAAACTCGTTGGACCTACACGATCCGCATCCTGGCTCCGTCTTAATCCCTTTGTGATCAGGGCAAGCTTGAAACCCTCAACCACCCCTTCCCATTAACCACTAGCTAGGGTCTTAATCCCTTTGTGATCAGGGCAAGCTTGAAACCGCTGCCCTCGAAGCGAAGTTCAAGAAGTAAACAGTCTTAATCCCTTTGTGATCAGGGCAAGCTTGAAACAAGGAGCAAGCGGAAGCGGCGGAAGAACATGAGGTCTTAATCCCTTTGTGATCAGGGCAAGCTTGAAACCTGATGGGTGCTGCGCAAGGCAACAAGAAGGCACAGTCTTAATCCCTTTGTGATCAGGGCAAGCTTGAAACCGCTGAGGGGAAATTTTCTTTTTGAAACAACCACTTGCAAGTGGTGTTATGGAAAATTCTTGGTTTACGAAAGATGTCTTTGTAAACAACCCTGTTTAGCGGTTTCATGCGGGTGAGTTTTGCAGCGTCCGGGTTTCAAGCTGGTGGCGATTGTAGTGACTGGAGGCCGGGATTTTGGGATGTGGCCTGGTTTATTCGCCATCATCGTCATCACCATCGTCTGGTAATGGGGTGTCTGCTTGCCAGGGGGCGGATATGGCGCCCAAGGTAATTCCTGTCGGCAATTGGCTTGGGCCTAGTACCCAACGCAGGCCGCGCTGGGGAAGGGGGTAGGCGCGGATGTCATCGCGGTGTTCGTTCATCAGGGCGGTCAAGCGCTTCAGGCAGTGTTGTAGCTGCCCTTCGGTGCCGTTGAACAGGAATACCGAGTATTGCAGCGGCAGGGCGTGTTGCTTGAGCAGGCGATGGATTTTGCCTAGCCGCCGGGGGCAGGTGATGTCGTAGCAGATGATGTATTCCGGCATGAAATGATTACTTTCATAGCTTGTAGCGCATATAGATCATTGATTTTTTGTTCTTATATATCCCAATCGCTTATTTTGTCTGCGGTAGGTGCTTCCAATACGGTAGCGGGTTCGGGCATGTCGGGGTTCAGGCGCTGGGCCAGGGTTTTTATCTGGGCACTGATGGCGCGGCGTAGCGGGCGGGCGTTTTCTTCGTAGGCCTGGTAGTAGCGCACGCGCCCGGCTTTGCCGAGAAGGCAGGCTGGGCCAGCGGTGCTGAAATGTTGGGCCGTCAGGGTTTGCTGGGCCACCATGCGCAGGCACAGGCGGTCGATCAAGGGGCGCAGGGGTTCCAGCAGGTCGCAGGCCAGGGATTGGCGGCTGTGGCTGATTTGGTGGTAGTACCCGATGCAGGGGTCGTACCCGGCAATGTGCAGGGCCATGGCGATTTCTGCGGTGGCGATGGTGTAGCTCAGTGACAGCAGGGCGTTGAACGGGTCACGCGGGGGGCGGCGGTTGCGTTCTTGAAAGCCGAGGCTGGCGGGGACGATGGCCCGCAGGCCGGTGAAGTAGGCGGCAGCGGCGGCGCCTTCCATGCCGCGCAGGCTGTCCAGGTTGGGGGCTTGGGGCAGGCGTTGTTGTTGTGTTTGCAGTTGGTGCATGGCGCTGGTCAGCGGCAGGCGTTGGGCGGGGTAGTGCTGGCGCAGTTCGTTCAGCGATGTGATTTGCTGTTGCAGTTTCTCCCCTACCAGGTGGCGGGCGTAGGCTTGGCAGAAGCGGCTGTCCAGGCTCATGCGGGTTTGTGTGACGCGGCGCTGGATGTCGTTATGGCTGGGGCCAAGCAGCAGGTGCGGATCGCCGTTGCGGCCAGATAAAAACAGTACGCCTACGCCGCGCTGGCCCAGGTGGCCGAGCAGGGCGGCTTCCAGCGTGACTTTGCCGCGCACGATCAGGCGTGTCAGGGGCGCCAGAGGGACGGTGGCGCTGCGCAGGTTGTGTTCGTAAAAGACGATGGCCCCTGCGTCATAGCGCAGATGCACGTCGCGCCGGTCTACGTACAGGCTGGTCATGGCGGCGGCTCTCCTATGTGGCGTTATGGGGGGCTGGTGTTATTAGCGTTACACGACGCTGAAAAATGGGGTGGTGAATGTGTGACCCTGCCCCAGGCAGTGGCGCTGCTGGCGCGGGTCAAGGGCAATCACTTGCAGGTGATCGACCTGGGTGTTGAGCAGGTGTTGCAGGTCGTGCTGGATGCGCTGCAATTCGGCGGGCGTGACCCAAATCTCCGGCACGCTTTTTTGTCCCGCGACGCGGTAGCTGTGAAAGTAGCGCCCCACCTTGGCTAGGCGCTTGGGGCAGCGTACGTCGTAGGCGATGAGGTAGAGGGTGCGGGACATGGGGCCTGCCCAGGGGGTGGTTTTTGGGATGAGGTGATATGACGGTTTTTAAGGCGGTGTCCGTCAGCTCCCGCACGGTCGAGGACTTAGTCCTCGAGCAGGGCCTCTGCGATGGCCCGTGCCGCTGCTGCGGCAGCGGCTGCCGCAGCAGCGACCAGAATTTCAACAAAGCTCATGGCTGCGTCCTTTCTTGTGGGTTAAGCCGGGATTGGCAAGTAGCGCGTCGATGGAATGAATTCTGCCGATGGGACGGCAAAAAAATTCGCCCCACAAGCTTGCTGCAAGCTTGTGGGGCGATCGGGATAAAAGCAGCGGTATTGCCTGTGTATAAATCGCTAATTGCTATCAATAAAGCAGCTTACTCGTGCAATTCAATGGCCTGGGTCGGCAGGCTGAGGCTGCGCGTAGTGTTGGGGCGTGTGCCGTTGGTAGCCAGGAGGTAGGGGGCGGCTGCCAGGCCGAGTTGCGTTTTCAGTGCGCGTTCGAGTTTGGAATTGTTTTGCTCGAAGAACTGTTGCTCCATACCGTCTTGCAAACGTGTTTCGGCATTGATCCGGGCGCTGGAGTGGAGGCCGACGATGCGGCTATACAGGCGCAGATATTCGCTGGCATCGGCAGTACGCCAGTGTTGCGGGCCTTTGCCTTGCAGGGCTTGCTGCGCCCACCAAGCCAGCCAGGTGATAAGGGCCGGAGACAGCTTCACCGCTGTATTACCGCATTTGACTTGCTGCGCATGCAGATTGATATACAGGTGCGGTGGTTCCAGGCTTTGCTGGATGGCGGCCACGGTTTGACTGAAGCCAATTTTTCCCTCCAATAGCTTCTGCGACTGGCCGTGGCGCAGCCGCACCACGGGAATGCGTGCCAGGGTGATGGTGGCATCGGCGGTGTCGATGTGCTGGCCGTCCCGGGTGGCTAGGCGTTTTGGGGTAGCTGGCGGAAAGAAGAACTCGGGGTGGTTTTCAAATGGGCTGGAGACGAGAACGTGCGATAGCTCATCCTGTGGCCGGGCAAAGAGCGAGAAGGCGTAGCCCAGATAGAAGCCCATGGTTTTGCGGCCCCCGGCGATGGAGACGTGCAACGCCGCCTGTGGGTCGCGGGTGAGCTGGGCCATGAGGGCGGTGATGCTGTCGGCGGCGCCGGCGTTTTCCTGCGGTGTGCGGATGTCGGCCAGGGGCTGGCTTGCGGCGTCGTGGATGACGTGGATGTGGGCATCGTCGAACGCGGGGTGGCCGAGTTGGGGGTAGTCGGCCAGCAGGGCGTGGTATTGGCCGCCGTCGGGGTGCAGCAAGGCGGTGCGGGCGAGTTTGGCGCCTTCGGTGGTGGTGAGGAGGTGGATTTCGGTGGGGATGAAGGGGGTGTCGTCTTTGGGCACGGCCACGCCCAGGGCGTACAGGGTTTCGGTGAGGATTTGTGGGGATAGGCCGGTGACGGCCAGGAGGATGCGGCGGGGGTGGGTCATGGGCGCGTTTTGGCTGTTGAGGGGTTGTTCTGCCAGTCGCGTAGGTATTTGCTGAGGTCGGCGAGTTCTTCGGCGGCGAGTACGTCCACGCCGTATTCCTTGGCGCGGTTGCGGTCGGTGTCACTGACTTCAATGGCGCTGATGTAAAGGCCGCGTGCCATCAGCCCGCCCACTTGCCGCACCAGTTGGCCGAGTTTGTAAATAGCGTCCTGTGCCTTGTCTTGTTTTTTGGCCTTGCACTCGATGATGAGGGCGCGGTTGTTAGCAACGGCAATGCCGTCGATTTCGTTTTGGGTTTTGCTGCTGGCTTGCGTTAGCTGGACACCCAGGGTGTATTGGGAGGGGGGCAGGGTGCCGGTGAATTTGAGGAAGACGTATTCCTCCACCCAGCCGCCGCAGAAGTATTCAGCAATTTCTGTGCTCGCAAAGGTGATCTGGTTGTATGCCTCGTTGATGGTGAGCAGCCCTTGCTGCTGGGCCAGCTCTAGTACGTTGCCTGCCGGGCTTTGTGCGCGTGGCAGGTAGTTGAGTTCGCATGTGAGGCCCTTGCCGTCGGCGGCGTGGCGGGCGTGGTAGTTGAGCGTGCCCAGAAAGCCTTTGAGCTGGGCCGATTTCTCGCCCATGAATTTGGTGGTTTTGGCGCGTTCGCTGGCACGCTGCTGGATGTGCGCGGGGCGGGTGTCGTTGCTGGAGCGGTAGCCGCGCAGCAATAGCTGTTCGTTCAGGGTAAGTACGTTGTCGACCATGGGTTCCTGGCGTGGCTCGTCATCCAGCCAGCTCAGGGTTTGGTGTGCAGTGTCGGCATACAGCAGGCGGTAGCTGCCTAGGTTGAGCAGTTGCTGGTGGATGGCCAGCACCATGAGCTTGGTGCCGCCGGTGGCGTGGAAGATGACGTTCTTGCCGTCGAGTTCTTCGCAGGCCAGTTGCAGGGCGGCGGCCTGCATGGCCTGGGGGGTGCTGTCGTCGAATGGCAGGATGCGCACTTGCGCTTCGGGCAGCGCGGATTTGAGCGCCATGTGCAAGGCTTTGGCGCTTTGCTGTTTTTGCATGTCAGGTGTTTCCAGTACCCAGATGTTTTGCGCCTGGAGCTGTTTGAGGGGGATGAAGTTGGCAGCGTTCTGGCCAGTGGCGATGCACAGGTGCAAGGTGGTCATGGTGTTCAGGTGAGTGGTTGGATATTGAAGCGTTGCAGCGTAGCACCCAACGCCAGCAATTCCGGCGCACTGAGTTCCCGTCCGCGTGCCTGGGCGGGTAAGTCCAGCACCAGGTGCCAATAGTCGGCACCGCGTGTGCAGACCTCTGCTGCCAGATTGACCGGCAAGGTGCCGATAACGCGGTCGCCGGGCTGTACTTGGGCCGGGTCGAGGTGTTCGACATGGCGGTCAAACGTGGGGCCGCATTGCTGCATCCATTGCAATGCGCCGGGGTGGCGGGTGATGAACCAGGTAGTCATGCGGGCATTGTGTGTTGGGGCGGCAGTCAGGCGGGTATCCGCAAGCTTGCCGGATTGGCACATTGTCAGACAGTGGTGCCTGCTTGATACCAACTCTGGCCTTTGTCTATTCTGGGCGAAATTGCTATTAATTAAGCTGCTTTTACCGTATGGGTTTAAACGTTTTTAAGCATAAATAATATTGAAATTGTTATATATAAAGCGGTAATAGCTATTATTTTTGATATTTATGCCAGCCGGTAGCCGCCGAGTCCGAAGCTGGTGTTCTTGCCCACGTGCAGCCATTGGCCCAGGTGCAGCAGTTCGGCGAACGGGGTCAGGTCGCCGTGTAGTTGCAGGCTGCCGAGCAGGCCGCCGAGTTTCATCTCCTGCTGCTGGCGTTGTGAGTAGCGGCCCCAGTCGAACCAGCGCAGGTCGGCGTGTGCGATCTGCACGGCTTCGGCCTGGGCGCCGAGGGTGGCGAAGTCCTGCTGCGGGGCGGCGGCGCCCAGGTGGATGTCTTGCAGCAGTTGGTAGCGCCGCGCCATCGTGATGAGTAGGGTGCGGGCGCTGATGTTGTGCTGGCGGCTGGGCTTGCCCTGGTATTGCAGGCGCAGGGGGGTGAGCAGGTGCAGCGTGGCGTGCTGGCCTGGCGCAGGGGCGGGGGGCAGGGTGTTGCCGTGTTGGCCGTTCTCGCGTTGCACGTCCAGCAGGGTGCAGCGGCTGTGCTGCGTGCCCAGGCCGGTGCGCAGGGCGCGTTCCCAGGCGAGGGTGATGGCGGGCAGGTGGGCGATGGCCTTGCCGATAAGCACCAGGCTAAAGCCGAAGGTCTGGCCTGCTTGCAGCCGCTGCGCACCGCCGCTGGGCGGTTCGATGACGTAGGGTGGCGGCATCTGGCTGAACTTTTGCAGGCTGTGCGCAGGCAGCGGGGGCGTGGCGAAGACTTGGCAATAAGGGCAGGAGGCGTGCAGGGTGCAGGGCTTGCCATCGGCGTGCGGCAGCGGTGCCAATGCCAGCAGCGCGTGGCCGAATGCGCCGCGCAGCATGGAGCCTGCGTAGGGCGGCAGGTGCAGCGGGGTTTCAGCGCGTGCGGTGAGGTGCAGGCGGGTGATGGGCAGGGGCTGGGTCATGCCTCGACCTTGACCAGAACGCCTTCTGCTACGTAGGCGGTGACTTTGATGAACTGGTTGGTTTTGACCTTTTGTTGGACGGCTGCGGGCAGAGCGGCGAGCAGTTCTTCGCCTTTGGGTGCAAGGGCAATGGCGGTTTGCCCGCTTTTTTCAACGCTGAGGGAGCCGTTGGCGCGGTTGTATTTGATGCGTGCGCCGGGCCATGCCTGGGCGGTTTCTTGCTGGCGCTGTGCGGCTTCGGCGGCAAGGCGGGCTTTTTCGGCTTGCTGGCGCTCGGCGTGCTCTTGCTGCTTGCGCTGCTTTTGGGCGGCGGATTCCATCGCGCCGTAGCCCACGGCGGTTTTTGCGCCGAAGCCGAGCCACTCGAAGGCGTGTTCAAAGGCGGCGGTGAGCAAGGTTTGCCAACGGTTGTTTTCGGCCAGATCGGGGGCCAGGCGTTGCAGGTGCGGTAGGTCGCATTGCACGTGGAAGGCGAACTGGGTGCCGGGCGGCAGGGTCAGAAAGCTGATGGGGTTGGGCTGGCCGCTGTCGTGCGGGGTGATGCTGTCGCCGCTTTTGCGGTCTTTTTTCTGCTGGTAGTAGTGGCCCTGGTGCGGGGTCATGATGTCCACGACCAGGCTGTCGCCGGGGATTTGCGGCAGGGCATCCCAGAAGCTGAGGGCGCCGCGCACGTGTGCTTTGTCGCCATCGCCGGATTCCAGGCCGAACAGCACGTCGAGGATGGACAGGTCGATGAGCCTGCTGTCGGCGATTGGCAGTTGGTGGATTTTTTCGTCCAACCAGCCGCCTGTATCGCCCCATTCGCCGCTTGCCAGTTCGCGTGCCGCCTGCCGCAGCACGCCCTTGATGCCGCTGCCGGGCAGGTAGGGCAGGCCGTAGGGGTTGAGGAAGGCGAAGCCGTTTTCCAACGGGTGTTCGTTGCCCAGGCCGGTGGTGAAGGGGGCGGTGGCGATGGCGTCCAGGGTGAAGGTGTGGGAGGTGGTGCCTGCAAGCACGGCTTGGCGCTGGGCAATGGCTGCCATGCGGGCCTTGTCGTCTTTGTTTAGTGTCGTGATCTTCTGCCATGCTTGCTTGGCGGCAAAGTCGTTTTTCTCCCAAAGTCCTGCTAGAGGGTTGCGTTGGAGCGACTGCATGTCGCGGATAGTGGCATCCATGCCTTGTCGTTGGAGCTGATAGGCTATTTCACTGCCTTCACGGCTTTTTTTCTCTGCGCGGCTTTTGACTTCTTTTTCCTGGTCCTGGCGATCTGTCCAAATGGGCAAATACATGCCAAAACGCATCCCTGGCGATGCTTGGCTGAAGTCTTTGCCCAGATAGGCGGGTACGGCGGCAATGGGCATGTCAGTTGCCTCCCTTGTTGCGGGCGGCGGCCATCTGGCGCAGCCATTTGAGCCAGGCGAAGGCTTCGGCGTTGATGGCCTGGTACTGCGAGGGCGTGGCCTGCATCAACGCCTGCATGAAGACGGCGAAACCCGGGTCGCCTTTTGCGTTGTTGAAACGTTGGTTCAGCCAGGTGCGCAGGTGGGCGGCGACTTCTTCGTTCACCTTGCCTTTTTCATGGCAAAAGGCCAGCACTTGCATCAGGCCGCTGTTCATGATGAGCGCGGGCAGGCCCTTGGCGAAGTTGACGTGATCCTTGGTGTACGCCCCGCAAACGTCCCAAGCGTCTTGTGCGCGTTTTTGTTCAAGCGTTTGTGCCATGGTGTCAGCCCTCCACCTTGGCGACGACCAGGCCACGGCCCGTGGTGGCGTCGCCGCCGATTTGCAGCAGGCGGCCATCGATCAAGGTCTTGATCTGGCCGAGTACGGCCTCGGCAGGCAGTTCTTCATCTCGGTCTTTGCCGGTGCGCGTCTTGCTTGCCATCAGCGGCGCGATCAACAGGGATTCGGGCGGCAGGTTCTCGGTGTAGAACAGGCCGCCATCTTTGGCGGTGCCGGTTTTCTCGTCGATACACACATGAGGCTCGACCAGCATGGCGTGTTCGGCGAAGTAGCCGAAGTCGGTGTCGGAGAGTACGACCAGGTCGGCGGCGAGTTTGCTGCGGAAGAAGTCGTGGCTGGCACCCACGGGCAGGGCGCGTGTGGCGAGGTCGGCGGCGATTGCTTTTACGCTGCTGGATTCTGTGGCGCTGTACTCGAAAGCTTCTAGATGTAGTTTGTCGCCCGAGAGCAGGGCGGGGTTGCAGAACAGGCAGGCACCATCATCGACGGTTGGGATTTGCCAATCGGCCTGCTTGCCGGTCAGCGCCAGCAGCCGCTGTGCACGCGCCAGCGCCTGCGGGCAGGTGGCGTATACGTAGCCGCCTTTGAGGCTGCGCACGGGCAGCGCGACGAGTTGCGCGTCGCCAAAGCTGACAGCTCCGGCGTGCAGGTTGCTGCTGTTGGAATCCGGCCCCAGCAGGCGGTCGATGTCTTCGCGCCTGCCGCCCAGTGATTCATAGCTGTGCCGCACCGCGCCCTTGATGCCGCTGCCCGCAAAGCTGGGGTGGCGGGTGTGGCGTTCGCGCTGGATGGGGTTGTCGATCACGTCGATGGCCTGGCCCGCGCCCATGTGGACGGGGCTGACGGCGTAGAGGAATACGGCGGCTTGTTTTTCGAACATGGTGAGGGTGTCCTTTGAGGCAAAACAGATCAGTAAACGGCAAGGGTGAAGCGGTTGAAACCTTCGGCGCGGCGTGCGGCATCTTCGCAAGGCTCGCCCCACAAACCGCACGCGGCAAGCTTGCGCAGGGCATCGGGGCTGGCTTGCAAGTCATCCAGCCAATAGACGCTGCCGCCGGGGGCGATGCGCTGCGCGGCTTTGGGCTGCCAGCGAGCCAAGTCCCAGCCGGAGACGACTTCGCTGCGTGCCACGCTGGCGGCTACCAGGCGGGCCTTGACGCCATGCAGTTCAAACCGGAAATCGCGGTTATCCCCCGCGCAGCCATTGGGCAGCCAGCCCTGGGTGAACAGTCCGGGGCTGGTTAGCACAAGGCGGCAGCGGCCTTGGGCGGCGATGGCTTCGTAATCCGGTTCGGGCCATGCAACGGCGGTGCTTTCGATGTTGGCGGCGCGGCCATCGCCGCCCAGGCGCAGCAGGCCGTGGGCGGGCAGGGTGGCGCCGCTGATGGCGGCGGCAAAGCCTACACCGGGTTGCATCGCCACGGCGCGGTTGGTGAACAGCTTGCCGTCCTCGGCGCTGCGCGTGGCTTCGGACAGGCCGACGCCGACGCGCTCGTCCATGCCCCAGAGGTCGCTGGTTTTCACCATGTCCGCGCCGACGGGTGTTTCACCGCGCAGGTATTTCTCCCAGCCGCCGTGCGTGAGCCACCAGCCGCCTGCTGCCTTGCTACGCTCGTTTTGTGCCAGCACGGGCAGCAGCGGCAGCGGGCTGGAGGTGGCGATGCCCGGGGCGGGCGCGGTCGGGGTGAGCCGCTGGGCGCTGGGTGTGTTCGCCTCTGCGGTGATGAACAGGTCGGCAGGCGGGGCGATGAGGATTTCTACCTTGCCGCCCACGCGCTGCGCCACGTGAAAGGCGTGCAGCACGAAGCTGCCGGGGGCCGAGGGGGTGCCTAGCTCTGCATGGGCAGCTTCGCCCCGGCCAAATGCGGCCAGGTCAATACCGCTGTCGGCCAACATGCGCGAGCGAATGGCGCCCGCAGCCACCGAGGGCCAGGGCGGCATGATGCTGTCGCCGTAGCTGCCGGGGTCGCCAAAGGACTGGTTGCCGCGCAGGAACAGCACGTCCAGCGGCGTGATGAAGCAGGTGGTGGTGTCGGGTGTGGTCATGGGTTTTCCTTGGGGGCGCTGTCAGCGGCTTGCGCCAGCAGGGCACGCCCGTGTGCGGTGAGGCGGTAGCGTTGCAGGCGGCTGTTGGGTTTGTCGGGCAGGGTCATTTCGATCAGGTTCATGTCCAACATGCGGCGCACTTGCTTGTGCAGCTCGCCCGATACGCTGCGGTGGCCTAGCAAGGGGGCCAGCTCGGCCTTGCCTGCCTCACGGGTGGAGAGAAGGGTGAAGACCTGAGCGGCCAGGCTCGACTCTAGCCGTGACTCTAGCCGTGACTCTAGCCGTTCACTTGGTTCGGGCTGTGACTCTTGCCGTGTTTCTTCCGCTGGCACTTCCTGCGCGGACTCCAGCCAGATGCGCAGGCGCACGCCGGTGGCGATTTCTTCCAGCAGCGGTTCGGGCAGACCCAGCGCAGCGGCTTCGGCAAAGATGCGCTTGACGCCGCTGCCCCATTGTTCGCTCAGGCGCAGTTCACGGAACACACGCGCAATGACCGGGTTGCGGATGCGCGAGATGCCGCTCTTCATATCGTCCAGCGTCATGCCCGGCAGCAGCAGGCCGGGGCTTTCGATGTCGATGCGGTCGTCGAAGAAGGCCACCCGCATGGGCGTGCCGCGCTGCGCGTAGTCGGCATGAACCAGCGCGTTGATGATGGCTTCGCGCAGCATGGTCAGCGGAATGCTCCACACGTCCTCGCGCTGCATGGCACCGAAGCGTGCGCTTTTGAAGGCGTGTTTTTTCAGGAACAGTTCGATGTCTGCGACGGCATCGGGCAGGTGGGCGTGGATGTCCTGTTGGTCGAAGATGTCCACCTTGTCGCGCCCACGAAAGCGCCCGCACTGCACCCAGGCATCGGGGAAGTGCTGTTCGCGTGCCCTGCCAAACAGCAGCACCGCGCCCCGCGTGGGCACCAGATGCCCCTGGTCGGGGCGCAGCAGTTTTAGGGTTTGCAGGCGGTTGGTATCCAGCGGACGATCCGGGCCGAACAGCCGCGCCATGGCGTCCATGTCCAAGTCTTGCCGGGTAAGGCCAGGCATGGGCTGCTCATCGAATACCTGGCCGAGGGCGGCGCGGCGTGTTTCGGCAATCCAATCCGGCCCGGCCTGTCGGTTGCTGGAACCCAGGCGCAGGTAAACGCCTTGCTCCGGCCCCTGAGCGCACAGGTGGTGCGGGCGTGCGCTGCTGGGGAATACTTCTATCACCAGCACGGTGGCCGTCTCCATGTCCGGGCGCACCACACTGAGCAGATCGACGTTGGGCAGCAGGCGCGGGGCGATGCCGTCGGCAATCAGGTTGCAGATGCGCTCTTCCTCGGCCAGCGGATCATGAACGCCAATGACGTTGCGTGCGTCATCGACGCCGATCACCAGCCTGCCGCCCGCTGAGTTGGCAAAGGCCACCAGCGTTTTAAGCACATTGCGCGGCGACGACAGATCGCGTTTGAACTCCAGCGTCTTGCCTTCGGGCTGCGTCAGCAGCGGGTGGGCGGTGGCAGTCATTCGCCTGCCTCGCTGGCGTTGCCGCTGTTGCTGCGTACCTCGCGGGCGAGAAACTCGGCCACGCTGATGAAGTTGCGCAGCCAGTCGATACGCTTGTCGGTGGGCTGTTCCAGCGTCAGGGCCGTGAGGCGCTGGGCCAGCGGCTCGGCCTGCGTTTTGGCTTTGCCCTGGGCTTGCCGGGCAAGCTGGTAGGCCAGCAGGGTTTGCAGCATGGCACCGTCACCTTCGGGCTGCGGCAGTTCATGGCCGTTCAGCCATTGCAGCGTGTGGTAGGCAGCGCGGCGCGAGACGCCGTCTGTTTGCAGAAAGACGCGCAGGTCTTGCAGTGCATGCAGCGGTTCGCCCCATTTCGCGGTGAGTTGCAATGCGCCGCCCGAGCGTTTGACGATGGTGACGGAGAAGGCGTCGCGTCCGCCCTCGTTCTTGGCATGCTGCTCTGCCACATGCAGTTCGCGCCGCACGGCGGCCAGTGGGGCCTGGTGGTGAGCGATGACCGCGCCGCACGATGCCGTGGCCTTGCTGCCCATCATGCGCATGAGCTTGCCGTCCAGGATGGCGAAGCCTTGGTGCAGGGTCAGCCCGGCATGGCGTCCGCCTTTGTGTTCGGGGTCGTGGCCGGAATAGGCGTGGCGCAGGCGCTGCATGGCGCTCAGGAGGTCGGCCACGGGCAGCATGGCAAACACGTCGTCGCCGCCTGCGTAGATCAGTCGGCCCAAATGCTCGTTTTCAACCACATGGCGCACGACGGTGAGCGAGAAATCGTTGAGCGCACCCGAGATGGCGAGGTGGCGGTTGGGCGATAGGGCACGCTTTTGCTGACCGTATTGGCTGATCTGTGGTTGGCTTTGGGCGTGCTTGTCAAAGCCGGTTTGCACCTGGGGGTGAAAGCTCTCGCGGTAGGTAATGGCGTAATCATCGCCGCCTGACAGCCATGCGCCCATGCGGTCGCCGTCCATCAGCAGCAGGCTGTAGTAGGTTTCCAGCCGGTCGTCGTTCTGGTTCTCGCGCACGCTGGCGAGGGTCTGGCGCACGGCGCTGCGCATGAGGGCCGCTTCTTCGGTCTCGCTGATGCTTTCGTCGCTCGACAAATCCAGCAGGGCGGGCAGCAGGGCTGCGGTTTTGACCACCTCGGCATCTGCGTTCCTGGCATGGCGCATCAGCTTGCGTGGCAGGGCCGCCGTGTCCAATTGCTTGCGATAGCGTTCCAGTCGGCGGCTGAGTTCGGGTGTGCATTGGCCGCCATGCGCCAGCCACTGGTCGAGTTGATGCGCCAGCGCCATGGTGTGGGTGGAGACGACGAAGCGGCCAATGTCCTTGTCCAGTGCCTTGCCCACCTCGTCGGCAAACAGTGTGGGCCACAGGCGTTTGATGGCAGGCAGTGCGCCGAGATGTTCGCCCTTCTTGGCCCAGGCGGGCCGCTTGGCGGCAATGCGCGTCCACAACGTGTCGGTGCGCTGCCCGGCGGGCAGTTTCAGTTGCGCGGCATCGGTGGTCAGCCATTCGGTTTCGCCGCCCAGGGTGCAGCGCCAGCCCTTCTGCTCCGTTTGTGCGAACGAACGCACGGTTTTGGCAGCGGCCAGGGCACGCTCGGCCAGTTCATGCACAGCAGGGTAGAGAACGCCAGGGTTAGGGGCGAAGAAGGTGGATTTTTTGCCTGCGTCGTCCAGTTGCAGCTCTTTTTGCAGCAGCTTCCAGGCGTTCGTGCCCAGAAATCCTGGATCACCATCGCCGCCAAAGAAGGGCTGCATGGCTGCGGAGAGTTGCGTGGTGTCCAGGCCGGTTTGCCGCTCCTTGTTGCCGATGCCGATCAGCGAGAACGGCACGGCAGCCCAATGCACTTCGGGGAAGCCCGACAGTTGCTCACGCATCTGCTGGTGGCAGTGCAGATTGCCATCGTTAGTCAAACCGGCTTCTTCCAGCAGCTCCGTCAGCACGGTTTGCCCCAGCGCTTGCAGCCAGCCGCGCACGGCGGTTTGTACCTGTTCGGCGATCTCGCGGGCCTGGCTGGCGGGCACGACGGCGACAAAGCGGTTGGGCAGGGCGGCGGCAAACAGCGGGTTGGCGTCGGTGCCGCCCTTTTGCCAGTCGCAGCTTTCAAAGAACTGCGCGGGCAGGTCGCATTCATCGCGCAGCCACAAATCTACCTGCGGCACGCCACGCAGGCGCGGGAACAGGATGGCGTCTGGCCCCAGGCGTTCGCACACCGGTTTCATCGCCTCCCACGACAGGCGAGCCAGCAGGTGCGAGCCAGCCCACAAATCTTCCATCTTGCGTGCGGCGGCGATGAAGGACTGCACCGGGCCGATGGCGAGGGTGAGCAGCGCGGCTTCGCCGTTCGGGTCGGCGGCGAACGCGCCGGAGAAAGCGCTGGTGAGGTCGAGGTGATCCCAGATGGAGTGATCGGGTATGCGGGTGTCGGCGGGCAGCAGCTTCCACAATTCGCCGAGCTTGCCGTTGTCGTTTTCTTCGCTGAGTTCGGGGCCGAAGCGCCAAAGGGTGAGCAAAGTCTTGCGCCAGTCATGCACCTCGGGGCTTTGTTTGTGTAGCGCCGTGATCAGCGATGACAGGTGGCTGAAGTTGCGTTCCTTGATGTCGTGAAAGTCCGTGTCCGACAGGCCGCCGTGCTTGCCCAGGTCGTACTGATCCTTCGTCAGTGGGTGGATCAGCACCGGTTCTTGCGTCCAGCGCACCTGTGCCCACGGGGCAACCTTCAAGGTTCGTTCATCGCCTTTCTTGGTGGAAACGGTGATCTCTTCCATCGGCCATTGCGGGCGGTCTGCCGCTGCCGCCCACCAGTCGGCACGCTGCACATGGCGGTACATGTCGGCGGGAATGCCTTTTTTGAATACGGTACGTACCAGCGCCTCGTCGTTGTCCGGGTCGAGGGTGTCGGTGCCGATGGCGTGGAAGCCCAGCAGGCGCGTGAGTGCGCGGCTGGTGCCGTTTTCGTGGCCTGCGGGGTCGCGCAGCAGCACCAGGGCTTTTTCCGCCGGGTCGTGCAGGCGGGCGGCGACTTTGGTTTGCCAGAGGGTGTTGATGGTGTTGGTCATGGTGCAGCTCTCAGGCAGGAATGCGGGTCAGCTTGTCGTTGCTGTTCAGATAGGCGTGTACCTGTTGCCAGACGGCTGCGATGGCATCCCGCTTTGGGGTAAATGAAGGCGGCGGTAGGCAGGGCATATGGAAGATGACGCCCACGAGCTGCTTTGGGTTGTGTGGCGCGGGCCGTACCTTGAAGCGCAGGCTGTTGGACAGGCGGGCGTTGTTGCCCCAGGCGCTGACGCTGTGGTGGGTGACGGGGTAGGCTAGCCAGTGGCGTTGCTGTGGGTGACCATGTGCAATGCCCACTTCTTCGCCTTTTTTGTTGTAGAGCTGTTTATCGCCTGCAGCGGCATCCAATTCATAAGTGAACTGCGTGCGCAATCCGATCTTCAAGCGTGCCAATTCCTGCATCAGTTGGGGCCAGTTGTCGAAAGGGCGGGTTTGCCAGGCCAGCAGCCCATGCGTGTCGCTGCCTAGGGCGTGGGGCCAGTCCAGTTGCAGCGCCTGCTGCCAGTCGCGCGTGATGGTTTTGCCTTCGAGCGCAGCGGTGTGTGCATCGGCAGGCTGCAGCGAGAAAGACCCCCAGCCATTGCGGCTGCGCCCGCCCAGCGTGCCGTAGCGATCCATCAGCCACAGGGCGTGTTGCAGGGTGGGGGTGTTGGCTTCGGGGAAAGCCAGGCTCAGGGAAGCGTTGGCACCGGCCTGAATGGCGGCGTTGTTCTTCAGGGCTGTGCCGCGACTGGCCTTGTTGTATTCCAGGGGGCCAAAGCCAAGGTACAGGTCACTTCCGACCGAGGCCGAGACTTCTGGGTGCGTTACCGTGTCATCGCGTGGCCAATCCTTGAGCTTGCCCTCGTCCCAATGGTTCAATCGGATGCGAATGCGGCTTTGGCGTGAATAACCATCATCGGCGGCTGTGCCAAACAGGGCCGCCTCGCGCTGGCGCAGGCGGGCCACGTCATACCCCAGCTCTTGCGCCACGGTCACACGCCACCACTGGCGCAGCAGCGCCTTGATGGGGGGTGTGCGCCACTGTGCTTGTTGTTGGGCATTGCCTAGAAAGGCTGGGGTGGTAAAGCAAAGTTGGTACTGGTGGGTCTGCATGGCACGTGGCGATCGAAAGGAAACTTGTTGGCAAGTATCGTCTCAAGTTGCAGTTTTTTACTTGCGGCAAGCTTGCGGCGCGGCCTATTTCCCAACAAATACCAACACCCCCACCCCTTGAAACCTCTCAAGCTGCCCTTATCATTAGCACTCGTTGGGGTTGAGTGCTAACAATTCGACCCCAGATCAAGCTCCATCGGCCTGTGGTCGATGTTTTTTGTTCCATCCATAGAGTATTTGAGGAGTTCTCCCATGAACCTGCGTCCCCTGAACGATCGCGTGATCGTCAAACGCCTGGAAAACGAAACCAAGACGGCTTCTGGCATCGTCCTTCCCGACAATGCCGCCGAAAAGCCCGATCAGGGCGAAGTGCTGGCGGTGGGCCCGGGCAAGCATGACGAAGACGGCGATCGCATTGCCATGAGCGTGAAAGTGGGCGACCGCGTGCTGTTCGGCAAATACAGCGGCCAGACCGTGAAGATGAACGGCGAAGAACTGCTGGTCATGAAGGAAGACGACCTGTTCGCCGTGGTCGAGCAGTAATCGCCGAAGCATTTCCAATTTCATAGCTGCTTGCGCTTGATGTACAAGCGTTAGCACCTGATTTGTCCCCAATTTTGAAGGAAGCCAAAAATGGCAGCAAAAGACGTAGTTTTCGGTACTGACGCCCGCACCCGCATGGTCGAAGGCGTGAACATCCTGGCCAACGCCGTGAAAGTGACCCTGGGCCCCAAAGGCCGCAACGTGGTGCTGGAGCGCTCGTTCGGCGCCCCCACCGTGACCAAGGACGGTGTGTCGGTCGCCAAAGAGATCGAACTGAAAGACAAGCTGCAGAACATGGGCGCCCAGCTGGTCAAGGAAGTCGCTTCCAAGACCAACGACATCGCCGGTGACGGCACCACCACCGCCACCGTGCTGGCCCAGGCCATCGTGCGCGAAGGCAGCAAATATGTGGCCGCCGGCCTGAACCCCATGGACCTGAAGCGCGGCATCGACAAGGCCGTGACCGCCCTGGTGGAAGAGCTGAAGAAGCAATCCAAGGCCACCACCACCAGCAAGGAAATCGCCCAGGTCGGCTCCATCTCCGCCAACTCGGACGAATCCGTGGGCACCATCATTGCCGAAGCCATGGACAAAGTGGGCAAGGAAGGCGTGATCACCGTGGAAGAAGGCAAGAGCCTGGCCAACGAACTGGATGTCGTGGAAGGCATGCAGTTCGACCGTGGCTACCTGTCGCCCTACTTCATCAACAACCCCGAAAAGCAGGTGGCCCTGCTGGACAACCCCTTCGTGCTGCTGTTCGACAAGAAGATCAGCAACATCCGCGACCTGCTGCCCACGCTGGAAGCCGTCGCCAAGGCGGGCCGTCCCCTGCTGATCATCGCCGAAGACGTCGAAGGCGAAGCCCTGGCGACCCTGGTGGTGAACACCATCCGCGGCATTCTGAAAGTGGTGGCCGTCAAGGCTCCCGGCTTCGGCGACCGCCGCAAGGCCATGCTGGAAGACATCGCCATCCTGACCGGCGGCAAGGTGATTGCCGAGGAAGTCGGCCTGTCGCTGGAAAAAGTGACCCTGGAAGACCTGGGCCAGGCTGCCCGCGTGGAAATCGGCAAGGAAAACACCACCATCATCGACGGTGCAGGCAAGGCCGATGAAATCGAAGCCCGCGTCAAGCAAATCCGCATCCAGATCGAGGAAGCCACCAGCGACTACGACCGCGAGAAGCTGCAAGAGCGCGTGGCCAAGCTGGCCGGCGGCGTGGCCGTGATCAAGGTCGGCGCAGCCACCGAAGTCGAAATGAAGGAAAAGAAGGCCCGCGTGGAAGACGCCCTGCACGCCACCCGCGCTGCGGTGGAAGAAGGCATCGTCGCTGGCGGCGGCGTGGCCCTGCTGCGTGCCAAGCAGGCTGTCGGCAACCTGACCACCGGCCATGCCGAGCAGGACGCTGGCGTGCAACTGGTGCTCAAGGCCATTGAAGCGCCTCTGCGCGAAATCGTCGCCAACGCCGGTGGCGAACCTTCGGTGGTGGTGAACGCCGTGCTGAACGGCCAGGGCAACTACGGCTTCAACGCTGCCAACGACACCTACGGCGACATGCTGGAAATGGGCATTCTGGACCCCACCAAGGTGACCCGCACCGCGCTGCAAAACGCCGCTTCGGTCGCATCGCTGCTGCTGACCACCGAGTGCATGGTTGCCGAAGCCCCCAAGGCTGACGCAGCCCCCGCCATGCCCGACATGGGCGGCATGGGTGGTATGGGCGGCATGGGCATGTAATCCAGCCCCTGCCGTCTGGCCCCGGCCCGTGGATTTCTGCGGGCAGAAGGGCCAGCCACCGCACACTGCAAAGGCCGCGCAAGCGGCCTTTGTCGTTTCCGGCCACCGCTCTGCGGCCCGTGCCGCTTCACGGGCTGTTTTTGCGTATTTGTATTTATTCGCATTTAGAGACGTTGCAATGCAGCAAAATGGCGCCCGTTCCAACCATCCGACATCGAGAGGGAAGCCATGCTGCTCAGCAACACCGAATACATTCCGGGCCACAACGTCACCCGCCACCTGGGCCTGGTGCAAGGCAGCACCGTGCGCTCCAAGCACGCCGGGCGCGATTTCATGGCCGGGCTGAAGAACATCGTCGGCGGCGAACTCAAGGGCTATACCGAGCTGCTCAACGAATCGCGCCAGGAAGCGCTGGAGCGCATGCAGGCGCAGGCCGTGCAACTGGGGGCGAATGCGGTCATCAACATCCGCTTTTCCACCTCCAATATCGCGTCCGGCGCGTCCGAGCTGCTGGCCTACGGCACGGCCGTGGTGATCGAAGCGGGCCATTGAGCGCGGCGAGGGCTTATGGAACTGCTCATCAACCTGGCCATCGTCGTGCTGCTGGGGCTGTCGGGGCTGGTCTTCGGCACCCTGAGCGAGCGCAGGCACTACCGCTCCATCCGCGAGCGCGAGGCGCAATACCGCCACATCCTGGTCTTCAACGAAAAGCGCCCGCCGTCCATCGTCGCCGGCCAGCCCTTTCATCTGGTGCAAGGCTCGGTCGTGGTGTCCAGCGACTATTTCAAGAACATGGCTGCCGGGCTGCGCAGCCTGTTCGGCGGCAACCTGAAAACCTATGAAACCCTGCTCGACCGTGCGCGGCGCGAGGCCATGCTGCGGCTGAAGCAGCAGGCCGACGAGCGCGGCGCCCACATGGTGGTGGGCGTGCTGTTTGAAACCAGCACGCTGAACCAGAACGGGCGCAGCCAGATCGTCAGTTGCGAAGTGCTGGCCTACGGCACGGCCTTCGAGATGCCGCCCGCCCATGCCTGACGGCAACCGCCCCGCCCATCCCGCCCGCCCGGCCTACGAGAACCCCGAGGTCGATCACTCGGTGAACGTCGGCGCAGGCTCGCCGCTGCGCGAGTTTTTCAGCCTCAGCCTGTGGCTCATGCTGGCCGTGGCGCTGCTGGTGGGGGCGGTGTTTCTGGGCGCCCGCTGGCTGGCGCCGCTGGTGCCGCCGACGTGGGAGCAGCGCATGGTGCAGCCCATCCTGGCGCAATGGCGCGGCACTACGGCCCAGGAATCTGCAGCGGCCCGCCAGCGCCGCGTCTGGCTGCAAGCCCTGGCCGACCGCCTGCGCCCGGCCATGCAGTGGCCGGCCGACATGCCGCTGACCGTCCACTGGCTGCAAAGCGACGTGCCCAACGCCTTTGCCACGCTGGGCGGCCATGTCTTCATCCACCAGGGCCTGATCGACCGGGTGGACAGCGAAAACGCCCTGGCCATGGTGCTGGCGCACGAAATGGCGCACATCCGGCACCGCGACCCCATCGTTGCCCTGGGCGGCGGCCTGGTGGTGGGCTTGAGCTTGCAGGCGGTGCTGGGCGGCGGCAGTCTGCTGGGTTCCGGCGGCGTGGCAGGGGAGGCGGCGGCAGCGCTGTCGCAATTGAGCTTTTCGCGCAACCAGGAGCGTGCGGCCGATGCCGCCGCGCTGGCGGCCATGCAGGCGCACTACGGCCACCTGACCGATGCCGATGCCTTTTTTGCCCGGATGCTGCGCGAGGAGCGCAGCGGCAGCGTGCCCGAGTTTCTGCGCACCCACCCCGACACGGCCAGCCGCGTGCAGGCCATCCGTGCGGCAGCCAATGGCCATGCCGCCGCTGCCGTGCCGCTGCCGGCATTCATGCGCAGCGCGGAGAAAAAGGGAAGGCGCGGCGATGGCCCGGCTTCCTGAGAACCTGTTCACGATCTTTTCTGCGGTAGGCGATCGGAAGACAATAACCACTTCTTTTTTCTTTGAGGTATCGGCATGAAAACCAGCGCACGCAATCAATTTTCCGGCACCGTCTCGCGCGTCACTGCCGGCGCGGTGAACGACGAGGTGGCCCTGGTCGTGCCGGGCATGGATGCCGAAATCGTCGCCATCGTCACCCACGGCAGCGCGGTGGAGCTGGGCCTGGTGCCGGGCGCCCGGGCGTTTGCACTGGTCAAGGCCTCGTCGGTGATCGTGGTGACGGATGCCGAAGGTGCCCGCTTTTCCGCCCGCAACCGCCTGCAAGGCACGGTCACGCAGGTGCAAACCGGCGCGGTCAATAGCGAAGTGGTCATCGGCCTGCCCGGCGGCGGCGCCGTGGCGGCCATCATCACCAACGAAAGCTGCGCGGCGCTGGGGCTGGTGCCCGGTGCCGCCGCGTCGGCGCTGTTCAAGGCCTCGAACGTGATCATCGGCGTGCCTGCCTAGCGGGCAACGCCCGGGCGGCCCGTGCCGCCCGGTCATGCGTCGGAAGAAACTGCGTTGGCGTTGCTGCCGGCGCAGTTTTTTTATTCATGGGCCATCAGAACCTGTTCCCAGACCTTTTCTTTATCCTCGGTACGTATTTTTCAAGGAGAGCATGTATGGGCTTCAAACCTGTTCCCACCGCCATTGCGGTGGCCCTGGGGCTGATCATCGGCTTCGTCATTCCCGTGCCCGAAGGGGTCACGCCCAATGCCTGGCATCTGCTGGCGCTGTTCGTCGGCACCATCGCGGCCATCATCGGCAAGGCGCTGCCCATCGGGGCGCTGTCCATCATCGCCATTGCGCTGGTGGCGGTCACGGGCGTGACCAACGACAAGGCGGCGGGTGCGATCAACGATGCGCTCAGCAGCTTCTCCAATTCGCTGATCTGGCTGATCGGCGTGTCCATCATGATCTCGCGCGGCATCATCAAGACCGGGCTGGGCGCACGCATCGGCTACCTGTTCATCGCCGTGTGGGGCAAGAAGACCATCGGCATCGCCTATTCGCTGGCGCTGTCGGAGCTGATCCTGGCCCCGGTCACGCCCAGCAACACGGCCCGTGGCGGCGGCATCATCCACCCCATCATGCGGGCCATTGCGGGCAGCTACGACTCCGACCCCGACAAGGGCACGCAGGGGCGTATGGGCCGCTATCTGGCGCTGACCAACTACCACGCCAACCCGATCACCTCGGCCATGTTCATCACCGCCACCGCGCCCAATCCGCTGGTGGTGAAACTGATTGCCGATGCCACGGGCGCACAGATCAGCCTGAGCTGGGGCACCTGGGCGCTGGCCATGCTGCTGCCGGGGCTGGTGGCGCTGGCGCTGATGCCGCTCATCATCTACCTGTTGCACCCGCCGGAAATCAAAAGCACGCCCAACGCCATGCAGTTCGCCCGCGAGAAGCTCCGGGAGCTGGGGCCCATCAGCCGGGGCGAGATCACGATGTTCGGCGTTTTCGCGGTGCTGCTGGTGCTGTGGGCGGGCGTTCCGGCCTTCATCTTCGGCCCCGGCGCGGCGGTCGATCCGACCACCACGGCGTTCATCGGCCTGTCGCTGTGCCTGATTACCGGCGTGCTGACCTGGGAGGATGTCATCAAGGAAAAGAGCGCCTGGGACACCATCGTCTGGTTCGGCGCGTTGGTGATGATGGCCACCTTCCTGAACAAGCTGGGGCTGATCGCCTGGTTTGCCCAGAGCATTGAAACCGGCATCGGCAGCCTGGGCCTGGGCTGGATGGGGGCCAGCGCCCTGCTGATGCTGACCTATTTGTACGCCCACTACATGTTTGCCAGCACCACGGCGCACATCACCGCCATGTTCGCCGCCTTCTACGGCGCGGGCCTGGCCCTGGGCGCACCGGCGCTGCCTTTTGCGCTGATGATGGCGGCGGCGTCCAACATCATGATGACGCTGACCCACTACGCCACCGGCACCTCGCCGGTCATCTTCGGCTCGGGCTACACCACGCTGGGCGAATGGTGGAAAACCGGTTTCGTGATGAGCGTGGTGCTGATCCTCATCTGGCTGGTGGTGGGCAGCCTGTGGTGGAAGGTGCTGGGGTATTGGTGATATTGGGAGCTGTTTCCGCTTTATTCATCAGGATTTCAGATGGTTTTACATATGAAATCCTTGCGTAGACAGCGGAAGCAGCTCTCCTTTTATTGATCTTCCGCCTGAATCGCGGGATAGCGCTGCGCCAGCGCTTCGGTCAGCCCGAACTGGGCCAGCAGCTCGTGCAGGCGCTGGGCAGCACTGCGTTTTTTCTGGCCGGTGTAGCGGGCGATGATGAGTTCGTTCTTCATGCTGTGTTCCCAGCCCACCAGTTCGGTCACGGTGACCTGGTAGCCGCAGGCTTCCAGGTACAGGCAGCGCAGCACGTTGGTCAGGTGGCTGCCGATTTCGCGGGTGTGGATGGGGTGGCGCCACAGCTCGGCCAGCGGGGTGCGGGCCAGGTGCAGGGCTTTGTTCTGGCGCATGGCGGCGGCCAGTTCGGCCTGGCAGCAGGGGACGAGAACCATCGCCCTGGCACGCTTTTCCAGGCCGAAGGCGATGGCATCGTCGGTGGCGGTGTCGCAGGCGTGCAGGGCGGTGACGATGTCGAAGCGCTCGGGCATGAAGTCGGCGCGGGTGGAATCGGCCACCGACATGTTCAGGAACACCATGCGCTCGAAGCCCAGGTCGGCCGCCAGCCGTTGCGAGGACTCGACCAGCGGGGCGCGGGTTTCGATGCCGTAGATGGTGCCCCGGCCCAGGTTCTTGAAAAACAGGTCGTACAGGATGAAGCCCAGGTAGGACTTGCCCGCGCCGTGGTCGGCCAGGGTGACGGCGTGGTCGCCCTGTCCCAGTTCTTCAAGGAGGGGCTGGATGAACTGGTAGAGGTGGTAGACCTGCTTGAGCTTGCGGCGCGAATCCTGGTTGAGCTTGCCTTCGCGCGTCAGGATGTGCAGCGCCTTGAGCAGCTCCAGGCTTTGGCCGGGTTGCAGGCCGAGCTGCGCGGCGATGTCCTGCTGCACGGGGGCGGCAGGTTTTGCAGGTTTATTTTTCTTCATGCGTGTCGTGCAGGGTGCGGCCGGTGACCGGGCAGCGCGGGCCGACGTCCAGGTCCAGCCAGCCTTCCAGGCCGATGGTTTCCAGCGTCTGCATGTTGCGCTCGTAGATCATTTCGGCCTCGGGGTAGGCCTCGACGGCCTTGTCGATGCTGTCTTCGCGCAGCAGGTGCAGCGTGGGGTAGGGGGCGCGGTTGGTGCAGTTGGTCACGTCGTCCACCTCGGTGCCCTCGAACTGGAAGCGCGGGTGGAAGGAGGCGACTTGCAGGATGCCGCCCAGCTCCAGCTCGTCGATCATGGCGTCGGCCACTTCCAGGAAGTCGTTGAAGTCCAGAAAGTCCGCGAACGCTTGCGGCAGGATGAGCAGGGTGGTGTCGCGCTGCTCGGGGTTGGCTTCGGCCAGGGCTTCGAGTTCGCGGTGCAGGTCGAGGATGACGCCCTCGCCGTCCTGCGCCTGGCTGACGGCATAGTGAATCTGCCCCTTGGTGTGGACGCCTTTGGCGAAGGGGCACAGGTTCAGGCCGATGACGGCCTGCTCCAGCCAGCGCACGGTGTCGGCGATGACGATGTCCTCGGGGTAGGACGGTGCTTCGGAGCCGGGGGCGGGGGTGTTCATGGGCGGGGTTTCTCCAACAGAGGGGGAACGTATTGTCAGGCCAACAGCCTTTGCCCGGTCAGGCGCTGGTGTTCCCCGGCGGCGTAGCGGTCGGTCATGCCGGCGACGAAGTCGGCCACGGCCCGGGCGCGGGCGGTGGCATCCCCGGCCGCTGCGGCCTGCTGGGCACGCTGGGCAAAGCGCGGTTTCATGGCCTGGGGGTGTTCCAGGTAGTAGGCAAACAGCTCGCGCACCACTTGCTGCGCCGCCGTCATGGTCTGCATGACCTGCGGGTGGCGGTAGAGCTGGTGCAGCAAAAAGGTTTTCAGCGCCTGGCTGCCGTAGTGCATCTCGGCGCTGAAGGACACCAGCCGCTGGCCGCACTCGCGCACGTCCTGCACGCTGGCGACGCCTGCCGCAGCAATCCCCGCCTGGGTGGTGGCGATGACGTCGTAGACCTGGGCCGACAGCATCCGGCGGATGCTTTCGTACAGCAGTCGCCGCTGGGCATCGGGCGCGGCCAGCGCGGGGTGGTCGCGCAGCACCTGCCGGTAGTGCCGGGCGAACAGGGGGATGTCTTGCAACTGCTCCAGGGTGATGAGGCCGGAGCGCACGCCGTCGTCCACATCGTGGGCGTTGTAGGCGATGGCATCGGCCAGATTGGCCAGCTGGGCTTCCAGCGAGGGCTGCTGCTTCAACAGAAAACGCCGGCCCACGCCGCCCGGCTCCTGCTGCTCCAGCAACTGCGCGTTGGTTTGGGAGCAGTGCTTGAGGATGCCCTCGCGGGTTTCAAAGGTCAGGTTCAGGCCGTCGAAATCGGGGTAGCGTTCTTCCAGGCGATCGACCACGCGCAGGCTTTGCAGGTTGTGTTCGAAGCCGCCCCAGTCGCGCATGCAGTCGTTCAGCGCATCCTGGCCCGCATGGCCGAACGGGGTGTGGCCCAGGTCGTGCGCCAGGCAGATGGCTTCCACCAGGTCTTCGTTCAGCCCCAGCGGGCGGGCAATGCTGCGGCCCATCTGCGCCACTTCCAGCGAGTGCGTCAGGCGCGTGCGGAACAGGTCGCCCTCATGGTTCACGAACACCTGGGTTTTGTAGACCAGGCGGCGGAAGGCGCTGCTATGCACGATGCGGTCGCGGTCGCGCTGGTGGTCGTTGCGGGTGGGGGTGGGCGCTTCCGGGTAGCGGCGTCCGCGTGTGGCAGAGGGGTGGCAGGCCCAGGGGGCCAGCGGGGCGGGGGAGAGCGGGGGCAAATTGTGCAAGTCCAGCGGCATCGGCGGTGTATTCAGGGATTAACCGCTGACATGGTACAGCCGCGCCACCGATGCGGCGGCCCCGGGAGGCAGCTTGCTGCCGCCGTAGGTGTGGGTACTGCCCTGCTGGGGCACCAGGGCCTGCAACTGCTGGTTGCTGATGGCGCCGATCTTGACGATGTATTCCCGGATTTGCGCCAGCCGCTCGGAGATGCGCTGCATGTGCGTGACGGCCTGTGGCGTGAAGGCGCTGGCCTCGAAGCGCTGGGCCAGGCCGGCAAACGCCGTCATGCTGTCGCGCAGCTGTTCCATCGCCTGGGCGATGGCGTCGGGCGACGCCTCGGTAAGCATGGGGGTGATGAGGTCGAGCAGGCCGTCGATTTGGCCCAGGGCTTGTTCCAGTTGCATGGTCGGTCACTCAAAGCAAAGACAGCCGCAATAGTAAAGCCCCGCTGTCCTTGCACGCCCGCCGAAGGTCGGAAAGGCGGTGTGCAGGCCAGCGGGGCCAGGAATAGCGGGGGGCGATCAGGTGCGGGCAGCGGTGCCCAGGAACATGCCGGCATCGGCCAGCAGCTTGTCGGCGATGGCGCCGGCATTGACGCTGAAGCTGCCGTTGGCGATGGCTTCGCGCATGGCCTGGACTTTGGCCAGGTCGATGTCCGCCGAGGTCTTGCTGCCCTGGTCAAGCGAGCGTACCGATTTGGAGACGGTGACCGGCACCCCGGCCTGGGCGGTGCGACCGCTGGCCTGGACGGCTTCGGCGGCCGTACCGGTTTGTTTTTGCTGGGCGCTCTGGGCTGCGCCTTGCTGGAGCTTGCCTGCCAGCATTTCGACGTTGTTGTTGATTCCGACCTTCATGTTCTTTTCTCCGTAGAGCGTTTTATCGCTGATTTGCTAGTGGTATCGGCAGGGGGTGGGGGAACTTGAGCAGTTTCTTTGCAACGGGATGTGCCGCTTGGCGGCTACGGCCCGACTTCCACATCGCCCTGGGCATTGACCGTACCGGAGACGAGCTGCCCATTATCCATCCTGACCTTGACGGTTTCGCCCACGCCTGCGCCGGTGACGGCTTTTCCTGAGGAAGTGACGACAAACCCGGCCCCTCTGGACAGGAGTTTGACGGTTGCGCCCTTCTGGAAGACGGCGGCAGGCCGCACCATCGACTGGCGCAGCACCTGCCGCGCCATCAGGTTGCGGGTGGCGGTCTGGCCGATCCAGTCGCCGGGATTCACGAGGATGGGCGACAGGTCGGCCGCCCAATCGACCTCGGCCTGCACGGCGCTGCTGGCGTCCAGCGTTTCGCCGCTATTGACATTCGTGGCCAGTACCCAGCCCGGTCCCCAGGCCTGCACGGTGACGGGCAGGAACACGTTCCAGGGCCGGGCCCCTTGTTCGACGCAGCGCAGCCCGATGCGGGTGCGCCCCCACAGCTTGGAGCCGGCGGGCAGGTAGGCATCCACCTGGTTGCAGGGGGCCAGTTGCAGGCGGGGGTCGAGCTTGCCGACCTGGACCTCCAGGCGCAGCGGCAGGCTTTGCCCGCCGTCCTCCTGCGCGATGGCGTTCTGCACCCATTGCTCGCCCAGGGCATTGAGCGCGGGCAGGCTGTTTTGCGCCGCCGCGCCGCTGCACGCCGCCGCCCCCAGCAGTGCCAGTGCGAACGGGCGAAGCAGAGGATGGCTGGGGCGGCTGGGTTCAGGCATGGGGACAGGTGCGGGCAAAGGTCGTTCAAGCGCTTGGTTTGGGGCAACTGTAGTGCGCCTGCCGTGTGCCAAAGCCGGGAAAAACAGGGGCAAGGGCGTTTTCTTCGCGCTTTCGTCGGTGGGGTGAATTTCCATAATCGCTGCACGTCCAGGAGCCTGCCGGACAGTGGCTGGCTGTGCAGGACATTGCCTGAAAGGAAGAATCCCATGCTCAACAAAATCACCGGTAACCTGGATTTCCAAACCGACGCACTGGTGCTGCGTGCCGAGCGCCAGCGGATCATCTCCAGCAACATCGCCAACGCCGACACCCCTGGCTATGTGGCGCGGGATTTCGACTTTGCCAAGACCCTCAAGGCCGCCAGGCAAGGCCCCAACGCCTTGCAGGAGCAACTGCGGACCCTGAGCACTACCGATGCCAAGCACATTCCGGTGCCGACGGTCAGCTTTGGCCAGGACAAGGACAAGCGCCTGGGCTATTCCCTGGCGGCCCAGCCCGCGCTGGACAACAACACCGTGGATATGGACCGCGAGCGGGCCAACTTCGTCGACAACGCCGTGCGCTACGAGGCCACGCTGCGCTTTGTCAACGGCTCGTCGCGCACGCTGCTTTCGGCCATTACCGGCCAGTAAGCACGCCAGCAAGAATTTTTGGAGGTAAGCCACCATGTCAATGTTTTCTATTTTCAGTGTCTCGGGCAGTGCCTTGAGCGCCCAGTCCCAGCGGCTGAACGTGGTTGCGTCCAACCTGGCCAACGTCGATGCCGTGGCCGGGCCGGATGGCGAAACCTACAAGTCCCGCCAGGTGGTGTTCCAGACCGCGCCGATGGGCGAGGAGGGGGCCGCCGGCGTCAAGGTCGTGGGCATCAAGGAGGACAACACCCCTGGGCGCAAGGTGTATTCGCCCGAGCATCCGCTGGCCGACGACCAGGGCTACGTCAGCCACTCCAACGTGAATGCGGTCGATCAGATGGTGGACATGATTTCCGCCTCGCGCTCGTACCAGAACAACGTCGAAGTCATGAACACGGCCAAGACGCTGCTGCTCAAGACGCTGCAACTGGGCCAATAAGCACGTTCTCCGGAGCGTAGAAAGTATTTCCATGATTGATAGCACGAGCGTCTATACCCGAGGCCTGAACGGCGCAGGCACTACCGATAGCACCACCGGCACCGGGGGCACGGCCTCCAATGCCGCAGAGATGCAGAACCAGTTCCTGACCCTGCTGGTCGCGCAGCTCAAGAACCAGGACCCGACCAGCCCGATGGACAACGCGCAGATGACCTCGCAGATGGCGCAGATCAGCACCGTCAGCGGCATCGAAAAGCTCAACGACACCGTCAACAGCGTCACCAGCCAGTTCTCCACCATGCAGATGCTGCAGGGCAGCAACCTGATCGGGCGCACCGTGCTGTCCGAAGGCGACCAGCTGGGCATGGTCGTGGGCGAGACCGAGGACGAAGACGGCAACAAAGTCCCCACGGCACGCGGCACGGCGGCGTTCGACCTGGACGGGCTGGCCAGCGACGTGCAGGTGCAGATCATGACCAGCAGCGGCCAGCTCGTGGACACCATGCAGCTGGGCAGCGCCAACCCGGGGCGCAACTACTTCACCTGGGACGGTTCGGCCTACGAGGGCGACCTGAGCGACCTGCGCTTCAAGGTCACGGCCACCAATGGGAGCGAGGTGGTCAAGTCCACCTCGCTGGCGCCGAATGCGGTCGTGGCCACCAGCATCACCGACCAGGGCATGGTGCTGGAGCTGGCCAATGGCAGCAGCATCGGCTACAGCAGCGTCAAGGCTGTGTTCTAAGTTTTTCGGTATTTCGCACCTGCAAGGAGCAGCACCATGGGTTTCTATCACGGACTTTCCGGCCTGAACGCCGCCAGCAAAAGCCTGGACGTCAGCGGCCACAACATTGCCAACAGCAACACCGTCGGCTTCAAGAAGTCGCGGGCCGAGTTCAATGAAATGGTGGCCAGCGCCATGGGCACCGGGCAGTGCCCCGGCAGCGCCGGCGCCGGGATCGGCGTGGGCATTGCCGCCGTCACGCAGCAATTCAGCCAGGGTGTGGTGACCCCCACGGCCAACGGGCTGGACATGGCCATCAACGGCGACGGCTTCTTCGTCGTGAACACCCCGAACGGCGTGGCCTACACCCGCAACGGCGCGTTCCAGCTGAACAAGGACGGCTACCTCATCACCGCCAACGGCGACAAGGTGCAGGGCTGGGCCGATGCCAGCGCCACGGGCACCCAGCCGGTGGATTTGCAGTTTCCCACCGGCTCCGGGATTCCTGGTCGCCAGACCACCAGCCTGCAGATGCAGGCGGCCAACCTGCCGGCCACGGCGCCGGATGCCGCCAGCCAGACGCCGGTTACTCCGCGCCATACCTATGGCAGCTCGGTGCAGGTGTTCGACAGCCAGGGCGTGGCGATTCCGGTGGAGGTCTATTTCGTGAAGAACGGCAGCAATACCTGGGATGTGTACGACAGCCTGGACCCGGCGGCCACGCCGGTCGGGCAGGTGCAGTTCGATGGCGAAGGCAAGTTCACGTCCACGACGCCCGCTGCGCTGACCTTGAATGTCGACCCGGCAGCCGCCAATCCGAACAACCCGCCGGTGCCTTTCAACGTGGCGCTGGACTTGAGCGGCATGACGCAGAACGACCGCAAGTGGAGCGTGGACAAGATGACCCAGGACGGCTATGCCTCCGGCGAGCTGACGGGGGTGAACGTCTCCAAGGACGGGACGCTCATGGCCTCGTACTCCAACGGCCTGACCCGCGCCGAGGGCAAGGTGGCGCTGGCCCGCTTCACCAACCCCCAGGGCCTGGCGCCCAGCGGCAACAACAACTGGGTGCAGACCAATGATTCCGGCCCGGTGCTGTACGGCTCGGCCGGTTCGGGCAGTTTTGGCGAAGTCCAGGGCTGCGCTCTGGAGGAATCGAACGTCGACCTGACCGCCGAACTGGTCGGCATGATGACCGCGCAACGCGCCTACCAGGCCAACGCCCAGACCATCAAGACGCAGGACCAGGTGTTCTCCACTCTGGTGAACCTGCGCTGATGCAGCGCTTGTGACAGAGAAGGAGTAGCCCGCCATGGACCGCATCATCTACACCACCATGACCGGGGCCAACGCTGCCATGCAGCGCCAGGCCATCCTGTCGAACAACCTGGCCAATGCCACCACTACCGGTTTCCGTGCCGAGCTGACGACCTTCCGCTCGGTGCCGCTGGAAGGGGCGGGGGCCAGCACCCGGGTGTTCGGGCTGGATGCCACCTCGGGCTATTCCGACCTGCCGGGCACGGCCATCACCACCGGCAAGCCGACCGACGTCATGGCCCGGGGCAATGCCTGGTTTGCCGTGCAGGGCCTCGACGGCCTGGAGGCCTACACCCGCAACGGCGCCCTGGAAGTGAACGAGCAGGGCCAGTTGCTCACGGCCAACGGGCTGGCGGTGCTGTCGGACGGCGGCACGCCGATCGACGTGCCGCAGAACGCCAAGGTCAGCTTCGGCGCGGACGGCACCATCTCGGCCACCGAGCCGGGGCAGGACCCGATCAACATCGGCCGCCTGAAGATGATCACGCCCGAAGCGGACGCCCCGCTGGTGCGCGGCAACGACGGGCTGTTTCGCGCCGCCGACGGCAACCCCCTGCCCACCGATGCCACGGCCCGCCTGGCCGACGGCGTGCTGGAAGGTTCCAACGTGAATGCGGTGGAGACCATGGTCGGCATGATCGCCGCCTCGCGCCAGTTCGAGTCGCAGATGAAGCTGCTGACCACCGCCGAAACCAACGACAAAACCGCCGCCCAGCTGCTGGGCATGAACGGCTGACGGCGCCGCCCGCACCGCCCCGCACAGCCCCGCAACAAGCGAAGGAGGACTCCCGCCATGATGAATTCCCTGTGGATTGCCAAGACCGGCATGAACGCCCAGCAGACGAATATGGACACGGTTTCGCACAACCTGGCCAACGTCACCACCACCGGCTTCAAGCGCCAGACAGCGGTGTTCGAAGACCTGATCTACCAGAACCTGCGCCAGGTCGGCTCGCAGGTCGATGAGCAGAACCAGCTGCCCACCGGCATGCACATGGGCCTGGGCGTGCGCTCCGTCGCCACCACGCGCACCTTCTCGCAGGGCACGCCGCTGGAAACCGGCAAGGCCTACGACGTGGCCATCAACGGCGACGGCTTTTTCCAGATCCAGATGCCCGACGGCAGCACCGCCTACACCCGCGACGGCACCTTTGCCCTGAACGGCGACGGTACGCTGGTCACCTCGGGCGGCTACCCGCTGCTGGACGGCATCACCGTGCCGCCCGATTCGCGCAGCTTCACCATCAGCAAGACCGGCATCGTCACCGTGCTGGCCCCGGGCGAGACCGAGCCGCAGCAGATCGGCCAGCTCAACCTGGCCAGCTTCATCAACCCGGCCGGCCTGGAGCCGGTGGGCGAGAACCTGTACCGCGAAACGCCCGCCTCGGGCGCTCCGCAGACCGGGGCGCCGGGCGAAACCAGCATGGGCAGCGTGTTGCAGTGCTACCTGGAATCGTCCAACGTGAACGTGGTCAATGAACTGGTCACCATGATCCAGACCCAGCGGGCCTACGAGATGAACTCCAAGGCCATTTCCACCAGCGACCAGATGCTGGGCCGTCTGGTGCAGCTTTGATTATCTTGATAGCTGTTTGCGCTGGTATTTATTGATTTTCAGATATTTTTATATCTGAAATCATTGATTCATCAGCGCAAACAGCTCCTTTTTTATGGAGAGTGCCATGTACCCCTTGACTGCCTTGAACGTGCGCCCGGCCTGCGTCTGGCTGGCCGCCGCCGCTGTGCTCAGTGGCTGCGCACTCAACAACCCCCCGCCCGTGGACATGGGCAGCACCGCGCCGGTGACGGCAGCGGCCATCGCGCCCCCGGCGCAGGCGGTCAGCAACAGCGGCAGCCTGTACCAGGCCAGCCGCTACCGCCCGGTGTTCGAGAACCGCCGTGCCCGCATGGTGGGCGATACGGTGATGATCAGCATCGTCGAGAAAGTCGCGGCCAGCCAGAAGCAAAGCTCCAACGTCAATCGCAGCAACGAGATGAGCGCCAGCGCCACGCAACTGCCCCTGCTGGCCGGTTCGACCAACAGCCGCATCACTCCGCGCCTGGGGCTGGGGGTGGAGTCGGATGCGAAATTCTCCGGCGGCGGCGGCACCAGCAGCGCCAACACCTTCAGCGGCACCATCACCACCAGCGTGGTGGACGTGCTGCCCAACGGGCACCTGGTCGTCGCGGGCGAGAAGCAGATCGGCGTGAACCACAACGTGGAGGTGCTGCGCTTTACCGGCACCGTCGATCCCTACCTCATGCAGCCGGGCAGCGTCATCAGCTCGCAGCAGGTGGCCAACGTGCGCGTGGAGTCGCGCAGCCGCGGCCAGCAGGGTTCAGCCCAGTCAATTGGCTGGTTAGCGTCCTTCTTTTTGAGCGTTCTGCCTTTCTAGGAATCTCCAGAATCGGGCAGTATGAAGATACTGTCCATGCCCCATTCACTGCGCGTTTTCCTGTGCGGTACAGCACGTAGCCTGACCGTGCTGGCCGCCCTGGCAGCCGGCCTTGCCTGGCACCCCGCGCACGCGCTGCGCATCAAGGAAGTCGCCGCCGTCCAGGGCGTGCGCAGCAACCAGTTGTCCGGCTACGGGCTGGTGGTCGGCCTGGACGGCACGGGCGACCAGACCACGCAGATGCCCTACACCACCCAGTCGGTGCAAAACTATTTGCAGCAGATGGGCATCACCCTGCCGGGCAACATCAATGCCCGCAACATCCAGCTCAAGAACGTCGCCGCCGTGGTCGTCACCGCCGAGCTGCCCGCCTTTGCCCGGCCCGGCCAGCAGATCGACGTGGTGGTGTCCTCCATGGGCAACGCCAAATCGCTCAAGGGCGGCACGCTGATCGCCGCGCCGCTGCGTGGCGCCGATGGCGAGATTTACGCCCTGGCGCAAGGCAACATGGTCGTCGGCGGCGCCGGTGCCTCGGCCGGCGGCAGCAAGGTGCAGATCAACCACCTGAGCGCCGGGCGCATCCCCCTGGGGGCGCAGGTCGAACGCGCCGTGCCCACCCCGCTCAACGATAGCGACACCATCCACCTGGGGCTGAACGCCACCGACTTCCAGACCGCCAGCAAGGTGGTGCAGGCCATCAACAGCCGCCACGGCATGGGCACGGCCGCAGCGCTGGACGGGCGCACCGTGGAAGTGCGGGCGCCGATGGACCCCAGCGCCCGCGTGGGCTTCATCGCCGACATCGAGGAGCTGCAACTGACCGGCAGCAAACCGGCGGCCAAGGTGGTCATCAACCCGCGCACCGGCTCCATCGTCATGAACCAGGCCGTCACCCTGCGGCCCAGTGCCATCGCCCACGGCAACCTGGCCATCACCATCGACTCGACCCCGGTCGTCAGCCAGCCCAATGCCTTCTCGCAAGGCCAGACCGTGGTGCGCGAGAAAGCCAACATCCAGGTCACGCAGGAGCCGGGCAGCATCGTGAACATGCCCTCGTCGGCCAATCTGGCGGACGTGGTGCGCTCCCTGAACGCCCTGGGCGCCACGCCCCAGGATTTGCTGGCGATTTTGCAAGCGCTCAAGGCCGCAGGCGCCCTGGACGCGGAGCTGGAGGTGCTATGAGCAACCAGATCATGGGCTTCAATGCCAGCAATGCGCTGGCGGCGGACGTCAATTCGCTCAACGGCCTGAAAAACGAAGCCAACAACAAAACTCCACAGGCCGCCCGCGAAGCGGCCAAGCAGCTCGAATCGCTGTTCATGCGCGAGATGATCAAAAGCATGCGCCAGGCCACCATGAAAAGCGGCCTGCTCGACGAGGAAGGCGGCGGTGGCGAGCTGGCCCGCGACATGTACGACCAGCAGCTGTCGGTGAACATGGCCGGCCTGCCCGGCGGCCTGAGCGCCGCCATCACGGCGCAGATCGCCCGTTCCATGGGCGTGGACGAAAAGGAAGCGCTGGCCGGCTTGCAGCCCCCCGTGGGCGGTGTCGAGCGCGGCAGCTTCTCCATCCCTTCCACCGTCAATCTGGCCAGCCGCAGCGGCCGTTTCGCCCAATGGGCGGGCAGCGCCGGGCTGCTGGGCACGGCGGCCAATGCGCAGGCGCTGGACGCCTACGCGCCTTCGCCCAAGGGGCGCGAGAACTTCGTGCAGTCGCACCAGGCCGCCGCCCAGCGCGTGGCCCGCGAAAGCGGCATTCCCGCCCACTACATGCTGGGCCAGGCCGGGCACGAAACCGGTTGGGGCCAAAGCGAGATTCGCGGTGCGGGCGGGGCCAATTCGTTCAACCTGTTCGGCATCAAGGCCACTGGCGGCTGGACGGGCAAGGTGGCCGAGATCACCACCACCGAATACGTGAACGGCCAGCCGCAGAAGGTCAAGGCCAAGTTCCGCGCCTACGACTCCTACGAGGAATCGTTCCGCGACTACGCCCGCCTCATCAGCCAGAACCCGCGCTACGCCCAGGCCATGCAAGCCACCGGCAACGCCAAAGACTACGCCGGCGCCCTGCAAAAGGCCGGCTACGCCACCGACCCCGAATACGCCAACAAGCTCTCCCGCGCCATCGAGAGCGCCCGCGCCGTGCAGCGCAGCGGGCAGGCGTGAACCGAACCGTCTTCTTCTTTTAAGAAAGAGCACCTGTCATGAGTCTCCTGAACGTCGGCGTCTCTGCCCTCAACGCCAATCAGCAAGCCCTGACCACCGTCGGGCACAACATTGCCAACGTCAATACCCCCGGTTATTCGCGCCAGACCGTCTACACCAAGGCGCTGGTCGGGCAGAACCTGGGCAACGGCTTCATCGGCAAAGGGGTGCAGGTGGCTACCGTGATGCGCAACTACAGCGCCTTGCTCAACCGCCAGTCCAACGTCGCCAACGCCACCTATGCCGCCGACAGCAGCCGCCTGCAGGGCCTGATGCAGATGCAGGACGTGTTCAGCGGCGGCGACGGCAGCCTGGGCAACGCCATCAACAACGTGATGAATGCCTTCACCGACGTGCAGGCCGCGCCTTCGGATGCCACGGCCCGCAACGTCGTGCTCACGCGCATGAGCGAGCTGGCCAAGCGCTTCAACGCCGCCTCCAGCATGTTGGAAGAGCAGGACTATTCCAGCGAACAGCAATTGCGCAACGACGTGCTGCTGGTCAATGACATGGCCGGGCAGGTCGCCAAGCTGAACTCGGAAATCAGCCGTGCCCTGGCCTCGGGGCACCAGCCCAACGATTTGCTCGATGCCCGCGATCAGATCATCCGCGACATCAACCAGTACGTGCAGACCAGCCAGGTCGAGGCCGACGACGGCACCGTCAGCCTGTTCGTCGGCGGCAGCCAGGCGCTGGTGCTGGGCATGAGCAGCGGCCAGCTCAGCGTGGAAGAAACCAGGGAATACCCCGGCAGCCAGCGCATGGCGCTGTATTTCAGCCAGCCCGGCGGGCAGAAGCTGGAGCTGACGGCGGCCATGGTCGGCGGCGGCGAGATCGCCGGGGTGCTGAAATTCCGCAACGACGACCTGGCCGAAGGGCGCAACCTGCTGGGGCGGCTGGCGATGGCCATCGGCACCGAGCTGAATGCCCAGAACCAGCGCGGCCTGACCTTGAACGGTTTGCAGGGCGGCCTGCTGTTCAACCTGCCGACCACCAGCACTGGCTACAGCAACATCGCCGGGTACAGCAATGTCGGCCCCGGCGCGGGCACCACCACCGTGGTGGACGCCACCAAGCTCAAGCCTTCCGACTACAAAATCGTGTTCCAGGGCGGCAACCCCAGCCTGATCCGCCTGACGGACGGCAAGGTGTTCGACAGCACCTCCACCCCGCCACTGGACGCTGCCAGCCTGGCCGCAGGCTATGCCGCCGATGGCCTGCAGTTCCAGGTGCCGGCAGCCACCATCGCTGCGGCGCAAAACGGCGACAGCATGTTGTTCAAGCCCTTCGGCACGGCGGCCAGCGCCATCGAAGCGCTGGTGCACAACCCCGACGAACTGGCCGTGGCCAGCGCCCTGACGGCCAATATCAGCAAGGCCAATACCGGCACCCTGCAACTGAGCCGGGTGGGGGCGAACGACTTTGCCGGGATTCCCGCGCCGAACGACCCGGTGCGCCTGACCTTTGACGGTGCGGGCCAGGTGAGCTACCAGGTGTACGACAGTGCGTCCAGCACCTGGAGCGCGGCGTCCGCCCCGATGGACTACACCCCCGGCCAGCCCTTGACCATCAACGGCTGGAGCATCGTCCTGACCGGCACCCCCGCAGCAGGCGATACGGTCGATGTGGCCAATGCCCGGGACTTCGATCAGGCCTACCGCCTGAATGCGGGCAATGCCGGGGCGTTCCTGAACATGCGCGACCAGGTGCTGTTCGACGAGGGCACCACCCTGACGGACGGCTTCTCTGCTGCCATGGCCGTGGTGGGGACGCGCACGCAAAGCGCCCAGCTGGCGGCCAAGCTCTCCAGCACCGTCGCCAAGAACCTGGAGCTGGACCGCACCGCCGTTTCCGGGGTGAACCTGGACGAAGAGGCCGCCCGCCTGTTGCAGTACCAGCAGGCGTACCAGGCCTCGTCGAAGGTCATTCAAATCGCCCAGAGCCTGTTCGACAGCGTGTTGAACGCTGTCGGCCGCTGATAGTCGCCAATCGCTTCAAGGAGTTCAACCATGTCGATTTCACGCCTGGGTACGGCGAATATGTACGACCGTACCATCACCAACATCAACAAGCAGCAAAGCGAGCTGGCCGACCAGATGGAACACACCTCGGCCGGGATGCGCGTCATTCGCGCCAGCGACGACCCGGTGGCCGCCGCCCAGGCCGAGCGTGCCCGCAACCGCCTGGAGCGCATTGCCAGCGACCAGCGTGGGCTGGATGCCCAGACGGCCACCATCACCTATGGCGAATCGACGCTGGGCGAAATCAACGATGCGCTGCAGGAATTTCGTGCGCTGATGGTGCAGGCCGGCAGCGGCGTCTACAACCAGGTGCAGCGCGACACCCTGGTCGAGCAGCTCACCAGCCTGCGCGATCAGATCGCCAAATACGCCAATCGCACCGACAGCAACGGCCTGCCCCTGTTCCGGGGGCTGGACACCGCGACCGGCATGCCCTTTCCCAACGACCAGGAGGGCATCCAGTCCGGCCAGGCCAACAATGGCGAGTTCTTCATCGCCAATACCCTGAATGGCGTGCAAGCCTTCTTCAGCGGCAGAACCGGCAACGGCGTGCTGGAAATCGACCCCTACTCCCATGCCGCAGGCGTGCCCAACCAGGGCAAGGCCCATGCCGACATCGGCGTCATCAAAGACCCGGCTGCGGCTGCGGCGGTGACCACGCCGATCGAAATCACCTTCCAGGACAACGCCGGCGTGATGGAGTATTCCGTGGATGGCGGCACGACCTGGGCGGCCTACAAAAACGGGGGGGCCATCGAAGTGGCCGGGATGGAAGTGGTCATCAAGGGCGAACCGGCTGCAGGCGACGGCTTCACCATCAAGCCCAGCACCACCATTTCCACCTTCGAGGCGCTGGATCGCGCCATTGCCGCCGTGCGTGACAATGCGAATGCCGATGGCAGCACCGCCTACGGCACGCTGGCCCACGGCATCACCCAATCGCTGACCGAGCTGGATACGGCGCTCAACCGCGTCTCCACCGTGCGCGGGCTGGCGGGCGACCTGCTCGTCCAGGCCGAACGCATGGGCGCCACCCTGCTGGCCCGCGAGGAGCAGACCGAAGCCCAGCGCGTGGCGGCCGAGCAGTACGACGCCGAAGGCATGGTGCGGGCCATCGCGCAAATGCAGACGCAGCAAACGGCGGTATCGGCGGCGCTACAGTCGTATGCTTCGATCCAGAAGCTGTCGTTGTTCAACTACATCAGCTAAGAACGTATCTACGATCTATCCTTAACTATTACTGGGCCTGGCTTGGGGCCGAAGACGAGGTTGCCGTGCAATACGCTTTGAACGCACTGGTCATGGGGTACCGTCCGCTGTGGAGCAGCGACCGCCTGCTCTCCGGGGTGCAACTGTTTCTGCACGACAGCCCGGACGAGCCGGTCGATGTCGCCCACCTGCTGCGCATCCTGCGGGAAACCTGGTCGCCCACCGCGCCCCGGCTGCTGCTGTCGCCGCAGTCGCCCGGGTTGCTGAAGAACCTGCTGGCACACATCCAGCCGTGCCCGTTCTGGGCGCTGGAAGTGCGCGGCGAGTGGCTCAATTGGGATGCCAGCCTGCTGGCCTACGTCGAGAACGCTGCCCGCAAGCAGGTGCACCTGATCTGGCGCGGCCGCCGCGACGCCCTGCCCGATACCGCTATCGCCAACCTGTTTGCCAGCGGACTGCTCAGCGTTGATCCCCAAGATGCGCTGGAGTTTCTGCGTACTCCCGCCCAGCCCCAGGTCTGTGCCTTTCTGCTGGAGCGCCAGATGTACGAGGATCTGCACAGCCAGATGATGCTGCGCTGCTGCCTGGAGCGCTACAACGCCAGCGCCATTGCCGGCTGGCCCGATGAGGACGTACTCTTCAACCTGCGTGGGGCCAAGGCCTTGCAGCCTTCCCATGCCCACGTGCTGCGCCTGATGAAGGCCGTCGATGCCGACCAGCCGCTGGACAGTTTCGAGGACATCCTGAGCGAAGACCCCCTGCTGGCCTACCGCCTGATGCTGTTTGCCAACTCGGCGGCCCTGGGCGCCCGCCATCCCATCGATTCCCTGCGCCGCGCCCTGGTGCTGATGGGCTACGGGCCTTTGCAAAAGTGGCTGAGCAATGTTCTTGTCCATGCCTGCGAGGAGCCGGACTTGCAGCCCGTGCGCCAGTCCATGGTGCATCGGGCGCAGCTCACCTCGCTATTGCTGGATGCCGGCGTCAGCCAGGAGTTGCGCAGCGAGGTCTACCTGTGCGGCCTGTTCTCCCGCCTGGACGACATCCTGGGCGAGCCCCTGGAAGACAGCCTGGGCCGCCTGCCCCTGTCCGAACGCATTCCCGACGCCGCGCTGCGCCAGGAAGGGCCGTATACCTCCAGCCTGGAAATGGCCATCGCCCTGGAAAACGAAAACGGCGCCGAGGCCGTGCGTGACCTGTGCACGCAGTACGGCATGAACCTGGAAACCGTCAACCGCACCCTGCTGCGCCTGATGAACAGCTGGCACAGTCAGCAGCCGCGCTGGTGAGTGCTTCAAAATACAGAGCTTTGGACGCCGAATATGGCGCTGGCGGATTAACTGCGCCACGCAGCCAATACCAGCGGAAAACACTCTACTTTTGCATTCGGAACCAGCAGCCGACGGTAGACAGCAGGTGCGGTTTCCTGTCAAATCACCCGGGGTCATGGTTGCTGGTTTGGTTTTCTCGTTTTTTCTTCTTATGCCCCGTTTTATGAATTATCCAGTCCGCCTTTTTTCTTTGCGTAGCCGAATGACAGGTTTTACCTTAATTGAGGTCATGATTGTCGTGGCCATTGTCGGTATTCTGGCGTCGGTGGCATTACCCAGTTACCGCGACTATGTGCTGCGCGGGCAAATCGTAGAAGCGCATACCAGCCTTGATGCGATGCGTGCCGATATGGAACGCTATTTTCAGGACAATCGGACCTATAACAGTACTGGAGACTTTACCTCTCCGTGCCTGGTGAATGCAGCCCAGCGCAAGATGGGGACTTTCCAGTTGTCGTGCGACGGTACACCGACCGGAACGGCCTATGTCTTGCAAGCCGTCGGCAGCGGCCCGACCAATGGCTTTACCTTCAAGGTCAATCAAGCCAATCAGCGCAGCACCACAGCGGTGGCTACCGGTTCCGGGTGGAATACGTGCGCCACGCGGTGGATGAGCAAAAAAGGCCAGGCATGTTGACCTCCCGATCTGCTGCCGTTCCAGCACGCCAGCATGTTCAAGGCTTTACGCTGATTGAACTGATGGTGATGCTGGCGTTGCTGGTGGCATTGGCCATGTTGGCCATGTATCCGATGCAGGAGTGGATCAACAACAACCGTGTACGCAGCACCGCCGACGTGTTGCAAAACGGTTTGCGCCAAGCGCAGGCCGAGGCTACGCGCCGTAGCCGTACCGTCATGTTCGCATTGACCGGCACCACGACATTTGCCGAAAGCGCAGACCCCGATGACCTGGAGGTAGCGACCGAAGCCCCCCACTGGGGCATATTCGCCACCCGGCGTACAGGGGCCGACGCCGAATTTATCGAAGCCGGTTTGCAGGACAATTCGGGCCGGGCCGCCCGTATCACCGGGCCCGCCGCCATTTGCTTCAACTCCCTTGGGCGGCTGGTGACGCGCACCAATGCAGCAGCAGGGGTGGGAGACGCCAGTTGCGACAGCGCCGACATTCCGGCCCGGTACGTTGTGGACATGGACGGCGTCGATGCCCGCAGCCTTCGGGTGGAAGTGGGCGTAGGCGGGCGGATTTTGATGTGTGATCCCAATGCAGCCGCAGACCGCCTGGACGCCTGCCCTGATTGATCTCTTCAACGCATGGACAGCAAGAATATGCCCACACCATTGCCGCAGAGCTGCCGCTTCTGGCAGTCCAGCCTTCGTCATCAGCATGGCTCCAGCTTGCTGGAGGTGCTGGTGGCCGTCTTGATCGTCTCTCTCGGCCTTTTGGGTTTGGTGGGACTGCAGGCCAAGGCCACCAGCATGTCGGTCTCGGCGGAAGACCGCAGTCGTGCAGCATTGTTGGTAAATGATTTTGTCAGCACCATGCAGCTAATGCGCCAAATACCGGAGGGTACCGTATTGGATGCGTTGCAGGAGCGTGCTGCAGATACTTTGACGGGCGGTTTGCCGGACGGTGAATTTAAAATTGATGAAGTAGCCGACAACATTGTCGCAGTGACGGTGGAGTGGACGCCTACAAATACCCCGGACCAGCCTGCGCGTCATACGACGGTAGCTATTATTCCTTAATTATTTTTCATAAAGTCATAATGCTACCCGCTACCCGCTACCCGCTACCCGCTACCCGCTACCCGCTACCCGCTACCCGCTACCCGCTACCCGCTAAATAAAGCCAGTGGTTTATCGTTAGTTGAATTACTGGTTGCACTGATTATATCACTGGTCATTGCGGCAATTATTAGTAATCTTGTTATTTTTGGGGAGCGGCATAAGCGCCAATTAACTTCCACCAATGACATGGAAATCGGCGCCAATTATGCCTTGGTGCAACTGGACGCCATGCTGCGCAGCGCGGGTTCCGGTTATTTGCAAAGTGGTTTGTTGGGTTGTTATCTGGCGGCGGGAAATGGGGCTGACGCCATATTGCCACGTACAGCGGCGTGGCCGGCACCTTTCGATAAAGTGCTGGAAGGCGCAACCGGTAACCTGACACTGGCCCCACTGCTGATTGCCGAAGATGTCGGGCCGCGCAACTCCGATGTGCTGATTGCCATGCGCGGCAATGCCGGGGCCGGAGATGTTGTACGCACTGTGGAGGATGCCAGCCTAGGGGCCGACCATGAATGGATGCTGGCGACCGACTTGGGTTTCCGCGTCCACGATCTGGTGGTGGTCGGCAATCCCGACCATACCGATTGCCTGTTGCAGCAGGTCAAAGCCCTGCCAGGCGATCGCAGCGTTGAGCTGGAGACGGCAGCCAACACCCGCTACTACACCCCGAGCGTCCAGCGTGGCGTAGTCACTACCACTTTGGGGGCGGTGAAGACGGCTGGAGGCAACCAGGGGTACATGGCTGCGCTAGGCAGCCTGGAGCCGACCGGTACGGGGGATGGCTCCAACGTGCAGTTCTACATGCTGGGGATAGACCAAGGCGCCAACCTGCACCGTTATGACTTGCTGAAACTGGCCGGTGATACCGAAGCCGACAACGACCTGATTCTGGCCGACGGTGTGGTGGTTTTCCGTGCTGCCTATGGCATTGACTCCGACGACGATGGCGTCCTGGATGCCTGGGTATCCCCGCAACAGGCCGGCGGAGAAGACTACACGCTGAGCGAGCTGACCAGTCCAGCCAACACGGCTCGGCTAGACAGACTCAAACGCATCATGGCCCTGCGCATTGCGCTGGTGGTGCGCAGCCCCATCCGCGAAAAGGAGGAGGTTGCTCCTGAGAGCCTGACCCTGTTTCAGAGCTATGACACGCTGGAAGAGGATTTTGAACTGACCCAAGCCAACACCGGGCTGGCCGACGCCCGCCATTACCGCCACCGGGTTTATGAGGCCACGATTCCCCTGCGCAATGCGCTGCTGGCGACAGATCCACGGTTTTAAAGAACGCTTATTGCCATGTCTTTTTTCAGTCAGCCAATCCTTGCTTTTCGTAGATGCCGCCGTCAACAGATACGCCGTCAGCACGGCGTGATTTTGATTGTTGCGCTGATGGTGATGGTGATTTTGTTCATCGGTGCTGCTGCCGTCGTCAAGTCCATGAATACCTCGATGGTCAATGCCGGGAATCTGGCGTTTCGCCGGGATATGGTCAATCAGGGGGAACTGGTATTGGCCGACCTGATGAGCCGTATGCAGCCAGGGGGTACCTTGGATAATTTGGGAGGTAGCAGCAATGCCAGCCTTAATTATTCTGCCGTCATGCTGCCTGGCAATGCAGAAGGTATTCCAGAGGCTTTGCTGGACGACACTAAATTTGCGACGCGGGGTAGTGCCAACAATGACATCACAGAAAATACTGCCGGACTGGATGATGCAATCAAAGCTGGATTGCGTGGAACGACGATCCGCTATTTGATTGAGCGTCTGTGTGAGGATGCCGGTGAATTTTCCCAGGCTGAAAGCAAAAATTATTGTATTAGATCATCTGCGGCAGGTGGTGGCGAGAATGCAGGGATGCTGACGGGAGGGCCTAAGCTCGATGTGCCAACAAATATTGTTTACCGTGTGAATATTCGTGTTACCGGGCCGCGCGATACTCAGGTATTTATTCAAGCATCGATCATCAAGCCAGAATGAGAGATTTCATTATGTTGGGAAAATACAAAATGTTTTCTATGTTAGCGGCCTTTGCACGCCATACGCTGACGGTATGGCTGGCAGGTACAGCATTGGGGGCAGCTGCACAAACGGTCTCATTGGCCGATCAGCCGGTGTTTGCCTCTTCTCAGGTGGCGGGTAATCTGGCATTGGCGCTGTCTGTGGAATATCCCACGGTCACTCGCGTAGCCCATACCGATGTTTACACTCCCGACAAAGAATTTCTAGGCCACTTTGACCCCAAGAAGTGCTACACCTACCAAGCCAATACCAGTAGTCCGGAGACCAGCTACTTTGCCCCTGCGGGCTTGGCCAACAACCATACGTGCACTGGTAAATGGAGTGGGAATTTTCTGAACTGGGCCACCCACGCTGCCATTGACCCGTTTCGCTGGGCCATGACCGGGGGCCGCCGCGTGGTCGATACAGCCACCGAAACCATTCTGGAAAAAGGCCGTCACTCGGGCCAGGGCAACTTGTTTCCAGACCGCACCCTGCCTGCCGGCTTGATCGCAGGGGCCACGCCATTTAGTTCGAGCGATGCAGACGGCGGGATGCGTATTTCCGTGAACGGACGGGGCTACAAAATGCGCTTCTGGCCCATCGTCGGCTTCCAGGTCGAATACTTCAACAACACCAGTGGTAACTTTAACGGTACGCCGGTTTATACCGAGCGCCAGCCTGTTATCAAAATATCGTGGCCTGGCTCGCCAGGTGCAGGCGTAAGCAACGATTTTTCCTCGCGCTGGACAGGTAGCTTCACTGCTCCAAATGACAGTTATTACCAGTTCCGGATGGTTCAGGACGATAATGCCACCCTGTATGTCGGCGGTGATGAAGTCATCAAAGCTGTCGGTTGGAAGGGCATCGACAGCGGTAATTGGACTACCTCCAATCGTGTCGGGCCCAAGTCCGGTACGGTGAATTTCAAAATCGAACACGTCGATACCGGTGGTGGCGCTTCCCTCTACCTGCAATGGCGCCGGTGCAAGAACACCAGTGCCAATAGCTGCAATACCGGCACAGCCAGCCATTGGAATGATTGGCAGGATTTCTCCTATGGCAGCATCAGCTATACCGAAGCGAACTACAACGGTGGCAGCACTCTGCAAAGCATTTATGACGCTGTGGTGCGTGTCAAAGTCTGCGACCCCTCAGCCGCCGCAGGCGGGGTAGAAGCAAATTGCGTTCAATATGGCAGCAATTGGAAGCCAGAAGGGTTGGTGCAGGAATATGCACAGCGGATGCGCTTCTCGGCTTTTGGCTATATGAACCAGGACGGCAATGGCCGCGATGGCGGTGTATTGCGGGCTCGTCAGAAGTTTGTCGGGCCGACCAAACCCGAGCCTGGACAAAACCCCGTTGCCAATACGCTGAAAGAATGGAGTGCAACGGATGGAACGTTTGTCAGGAATCCCGATTCCGCCGATGCCACCAGTACGAATACCTGGGCGGGGTTGACCGGCAATGACCGGGTGCAGGACAGCGGGGTGATTGGCTATCTGAATGGATTCGGCCAAATCATCGATGGCAATTACAAAAGCAACGACCCCGTCAATGAGTTGTACTATGCCACCTTGCGTTACTTCCGGGGGCTGGACAATATCGATGCTTGGAGCAATATTGCCGACGGTACTTCCACCGCCGACAAAAAGAAATGGCTGGACGGTTTTCCCATCGTCCGGGACTGGACAGCCCAGGATCCGATTCTTTATTCCTGTCAGCGCAATTTTGTATTGGGTATTGGCGATATCAACACCCACAGCGATAAAAACGTGCCGGGTACGACCGACCCGGACGGCACACCGAGCACTCCGGACTTTGGTGCGGATGCCACGTTCTTCGATGCCTTCCGATCCACCAACAATCTGAAAAAGCTCCAAGGCATGGGAAGCAATAAGGCAAATGCCAGCACCGGCTCGAATATGTCCAACGACTATATGGCCGGGTTAGCGTTTGAAGCCAATACTCGTGATATTCGCCCGGACAATGCCAACACACCGAACTCGATTGGCAAGCAAACCGTGCAGACTTATTGGGTGGACGTGCTGGAAAATGGCTTTGTGACCAACAACAAGTTTTATCTGACGGGAAAATTTGGGGGGCTGGATCGCAGTAAACTGCCGACAGGGTTTGATCCTTATACGTTCGATGGAGAAATTCCCCTGGACTGGTGGAGTACCAATGGAAAGAAAATTGGTGGCCAAGATAAACCGAACAATTATTTTACGGCAGGCCAGCCCGATGACATGGTGGCAGGGCTGCGCGAGGCATTTCAGAGCATTGCAGCGGCGGTGAAATCCTATACGACTGCTCTGGCGTATACCAGTCCAAATATTACGTCCGGGGATATGGCCTATGCTTCGCAATACGACTCCAATAATTGGTCGGGGACTGTTCTGGGGCGCACGATTAGCTACCCGGCCACAGGCAATCCGACCGTCACGGAGGTGTGGCGAACCGACACCACCCTGGCCCAGCAGGTGGCGGCGGATAGCGGCGCGGGCTGGAATACCCAGCGGCGTATCGTGACCTGGGGCGGGAGCGATACCAAGGGGGTGCCTTTCCGTTATGACCAGCTCAGTGCCACACAAAAAAGCAGTTTGAATACCAGTTATGTGGCGGAGGATGATGGTGCAGTGTATTTGAACTATCTGCGTGGCAGTCGCAAGGATGAATACAATTCGACCGCAGCGGACAGCCTGCATCGATATCGTGCCCGCGATACTTTGCTGGGCGATATTGTCAATGCCAAGCTGACGGCAGTTGGCCCGCCCAGCGCTCCTTTGATTACAGCCCGCAACCCTGGCTACGGGGCATTCAAGAATACCTACAAGGCCCGCGCTACCGTGGTATATGCCGGTGCCAATGACGGGATGCTCCATGCTTTCAACGGGGCGGATGGCCAAGAGATTTTTGCCTATGTACCGGGGGATATGTTCAAGGCGGCAGGCGGCTTGTCCGATAGCCTGCTGGCCAATTATGGCAATCCCAATTACGAACACCGCTATATGGTGGATGCAGCCCCCGTGGTGGTCGATGTGGATTTCAGCAAAATACAAGGCAGCGCGGAAGGTGCAGATCCGGATTGGCGCTCCGTGTTGATTGGCGGCTTGGGTAAAGGTGGTAAAAGCTATTACGCACTGGATGTGACCGACCCGTCAGCCATGACGACAGAGGCCGCCGTCGCAGGCAAGGTACTGTGGGAAACCGATCTGTCTGAAATGGGGTATAGCTTTGGGCGACCCTGGGCAGTGAAAACCGCCAAATATGGTTGGGTAATTATCCTGACCTCGGGTTATGGCAGCAGTTCGACTGCGGGGCTGATATTTCTGATCAATCCAAAAACCGGAGCGTTGATTGAAAAGATCGCTACCAGCGCGGCAGCCCCTGGTTTGACCCATGCTTCGGCATATGGCGCAGATGTGGGCGATGGCACGGTCAGCGCTGTCTATGCCGGTGATTTGAACGGACAGCTATGGCGTTTTGATTTGACGCAGAAGGATAGCGCTGCTGCTTATCCCGCGGGCAAGAAAATTGCCCAGTTAAACAATGCAGCCGGTAATGCCTTGCCCATTACCACTCCTCCCCTGGTCGTGATCGATCCTGCAACGCGGGTGCGCTATGTGATGGTGGGAACCGGGCAATTGCTGGATACGGTGGATATTGCATCCACCCAGGTGCAATCGTTCTTTGCCATCAAGGATGGCGGTATCGCACATTTTGCTGCGCATGACACGCCAGTGACGCGCAGCGCTCTCAAGGCCGTGACCGATCTGACCCAGGGCTATACGCTGGGGACGGGGGAGACAGCGCTGGACGTAAAGGGCTGGTACCACGATCTGGGCAAAGACAATGCCACCGGGATTGGTTGGCGCATGGTCGATGAGATGGATGCGGCCAATGGCGTCGTGGCCTTTATCAGCACGCTGACCAGCGGCGATGCCTGCAATCCCAGTGGCCGTAGTCGCTTGTATGCCGTGCAGTTCGGGAGTGGGCGGACTGCATGGTCAAGCGGCGAGAGTTTTCTGGAGTACGGCTACAGTTTGATCAGTGTTCAACTGGTGAACAAAGATGGAAAACTGAGTGTGAATGCCGCTGGCCGCGATCCCAACAATGATGGCGCTCCGGTTGCTCTTCCTGATATCGTTTCGGGGGGCGGAACGGCGCTACAGATACTCAACTGGCGAGAAACTTTTACGGTCGATTGAGTAAGGGTGAATGGCTAAAAATAATTATTTTTTTCGTACGGTTATTCCTCCGCCGTCATTCCCACGCAAGTGGGAGCCCCGCAACGGCGCTGTTTTTTCTTGAGCGCGGTGAGGTTGCTCATTCCGGGCTGCCCCTTGTGTCTGCGCACAGGCACGCAGGTGGGCCACCAGCGTGGCGGCAAACCCGCCAAGCTGGTGGCCTTTGCGCGTACAGATATGCAGGTCGCGCTGCGCCCAGGGCTCTTGCAACGCCAGCACGGCCAGTTGCTCGCGCACGCTGGTGGCAGGCAGGGCGCTGCGCGGCACCATGCCGATGCCTACGCCGGCGCTGACCATGCGGCAGACGGCCTCGAAGCTGCGCACCTGGATGCGCACGTCCAGATGTTGGCCCAGTGCGGCGGCGGCGTTCATGGTGAAGGTGTGGATGGCCGAGCCGGTATGCAGCATGACGAAGGGGTGTTCCAGCACCTGGGCAAAGCGCAGCGGGCCGTGCCCGGCCAGGGCGTGGCCCTGGGGGGTGATGAGCACCAGCCGGTCGCGTCGGTACGACAGCAGATCGACGCTGCTGGCGTCGATCGTGCTGCTGTCGGCCAGCACGCCCAGTTCGATTTCGCCGTGGGCCACGGCCAGGGCGATGTCGCCGCTGGTGCGCTCTTCCAGCGTCACGCTGACCTGGGGGTGCTGGCGCAAAAAGCTGGCCAGATCGTCCGGCAGAAAGGTATGCGTGGCGTGGGTGTTGGCCCACAGGCTGACGTGGCCGCGAATGCCGCTGGCAAAGGGCGAGAGGTTGGCGTGCATCTGCTCCAGCGCGGCCAGCACCTGGCGGGCGTTGCACAGCAGGGTTTCACCGGCGCGGGTCAGGGCCACGCCCCGGGCCCGGCGTTCGAACAGCTGGGCGCCCAGCGCCGCTTCCAGCCGCTGCAGGCGGTGGCTGGCCGAGGACGGGGCCAGAAACGCCCGCGCTGCGCCGCGCGTGAGGTTGCCTTCTTCGGCAATGGCGACGAACAGGCGCAGGTCGGTCAGGTCGTAGTGCATGGCGGTTTTTGATCGTTCGGTGTTGACGAATCCTGTGCTGGGCGATTCGCAATTGTGCGGTGGGTGGCGGGCGGGCACCATTCGTTTCCATCGTATATCCGCCGGTTTGCAGGCGGATGTTTTCCGGATTGTTTTTGCATTTTTTCGTATGCCTTGGAAACATTGGTCTGCCGAACGCCTCGGGCTGGCGCTTGCCGTGCTGGCGGCGCTGGGTTTTTCGTTCAAAGCGATTTTTGTCAAGCTGGCCTATGCCGCGCCTCAGCCGGTGGCCGTGGATGCGGTGACGCTGCTGGCGTTGCGCATGGCGTTTTCGCTGCCGTTTTTTGCCTGGATGGGCTGGCGTGCGCACCGGGCTGCGGGCGGCGCGGAGCTGAACCGTCGCACCCTGCTGTGGGTGCTGGCGCTGGGGCTGCTGGGCTATTACGGCGCAAGCATTCTGGACTTTTTGGGCCTGCAATACATCAGCGCCAGTCTGGAGCGGCTGATTCTGTTCACCTACCCGACGCTGACCATCCTGATCGGCGTGCTGTTCCTGGGCAAGCGCCTGCGCTGGCAGGAGGGCGCGGCGCTGCTGCTGTCGTATGCCGGAATCGGGCTGGCCTTTGCCCACGACCTGCATCTGGCTGCCGACATGCGCACCGTGCTGCTGGGCGCAGCGCTGGTGCTGGGCTCGGCCCTGTCTTACGCTTTTTATCAGGCGGGCAGCGAACCGGCGATTGCCCGGCTGGGGGCCATGCGTTTCAGCGCCCTGGCGCTGCTGGTGTCCACCTTTGCCACCCTGTTGCACTTTGCCGCCACCCAGCCGCTGGCGGCCTTGCAGCAGCCGCTGCCGGTGTACGGCCATGCGCTGGGCATGGCGGTGTTCTCCACGGTGCTGCCGGTGCTGATGACCTCGGCGGCCATCCGCCATATCGGCGCGGGGCGCACGGCGCTGGTCGGTTCGCTGGGGCCGGTGATGACGATTTTCTTCAGCGCCTGGCTGCTGGACGAGGGCTTGTCCTGGTGGCAGTTGGGCGGCGCAGCGCTGGTGCTGTCGGGCGTGCTGCTGATCGGCATGACCAAGGGCCAGCAGCGCCGTCCATGCGACCCGGCGGCACCGCAGGCGGCGTCTGCGCCGCCTGCTTCTACAGCCTGCCGCTGAGTTCGGCTTACCCCGCCGGGTGCAGCGGCCACTGCGTGCCGAACTTGGCGCGTTTGGTGGCGAAAAACGCCTTGGCGTTGCGCACGTTGGCGGGCTGGGTGAACAGTTCCTGGCTGACGCGCAGGTAATCGGGCATGTCCCGGCAGGCCAGCACCAGCATGAAGTCCGGCCCGGGGCTGACGCGCCAGCACTGCTGCACGGCCGGGTGGGCGCAGGCCAGCGCCTCGAAGGCGTCCAGCGCTTCGGTGTACTGGCGCTCCAGCGTCACTTCCACCAGCACCTGCAGGCCCGGCCCGTAGCCGGGCAGCGTCTGCGGCTGGACGATGGCAACCTGCTTTTCGATCACCCCCAGTTGCACCAGCCGCCGCGTGCGGCGCAGGCAGGTGGGGGCGGAGATGCCCAGGGCGGCGGCCACGTCCTGGTTGCTGCGGCTGGCGTCGGTTTGCAGCAGTGTTAGCAATTGCAAATCGACGGGGTCAAGATCGATGATTTTGATTTCATTCATCGTTTAATTATGAAATAATTTTTCAAATACTATTACGTGTATTGATAAATTTCATAATTTTATGAAATAAGAAAAATTATTTCTTTTCACTGCTTCTAGGATGGCGGCATCTGCCTATCGTGCTTGAAGGGATTGTTTTTTATGTGTGGCATCGTCGCGTCCGTCTCGAATCGCAATATCGTGCCCCTGCTGGTGCAGGGCTTGCAGCGCCTGGAATACCGGGGTTATGACTCCTGCGGCGTGGCCGTGCATCGCATGGTCACCGGCTCGCCCATCAGCCAGGGCCTGCACCGCGCCCGCAGCACGGCGCGGGTGGCCGAGCTGCTGGAGCAGGTGCGGCAGGACGATTTGCAGGGCCTGACCGGCATCGCCCACACCCGCTGGGCCACGCACGGGGCGCCGGCCGTGGCCAACGCCCATCCGCATTTCAGCTACGGCCCCGGCCTGGATGCCAGCAGCGGCGTGCCCCCCCGCGTTGCCCTGGTACACAACGGCATCATTGAAAACTACGAGGAACTGCGCCGCCAGTTGCAGGCCAAGGGCTATGTGTTTGCCAGCCAGACGGATACCGAAGTCATCGGTCATCTGGTCGACAGCCTGTACAACGGCGACCTGTTCGAGGCCGTGAAAGCCGCCCGCGCCGAGCTGCGTGGCGCGTATGCCATTGCCGTGCTGCACAAGGACGAGCCGCACCGCGTGGTCGGCGCCCGCGCCGGTTCGCCCCTGGTGCTGGGCGTGGGCCGGGATTTGAGCGAGTTCTTCCTGGCCAGCGACCCGATGGCGATTGCCGGCGTCACCGACCAGATCGTCTATCTGGAAGAAGGCGATCTGGTCGATCTGCAACCGGGCCGCTACTGGCTGGCTGACAAAACCGGCTACGTCCTGCTGCCCGAGCAGCGCCCGGTGAAAACCGTGCAGGCTTTCAGCGGCGCGGTGGAACTGGGGCCGTACCGCCACTACATGCAGAAGGAAATCTTCGAGCAGCCCGACGCCATCGCCCACACGCTGGACGGTATCAGCGCCATCGTGCCCGAGCTGTTCGACGGCGCGGACGGTCACGCCGCCTGGCGGGTGTTCAAGGACATCGACCGCGTGCTGATCCTGGCCTGCGGCACCAGCTACTACAGCGGCTGCACCGCCAAATACTGGCTGGAGGCCATCGCCGGCATCCCCTGCAGCGTGGAAGTGGCCAGCGAATACCGCTACCGCACCAGCGTGCCCGAGCCGCGCACCCTGGTCGTCACCATCAGCCAGTCGGGCGAAACGGCGGACACCCTGGCGGCGCTGCGCCACGCGCAAAGCCTGGGGCTGGAGCAGACGCTGACCATCTGCAACGTCGCCACCAGCGCCATGGTGCGCGAGTGCAAGCTGCGCTACATCACCCGCGCCGGGGTGGAAATCGGCGTGGCCAGCACCAAGGCCTTCACCACGCAGCTGGCCGGCCTGTTCCTGCTGACCCTGGCGCTGGCGCAAAGCAAAGGGCGTTTGACCGAGGCGCAGGAGCAGGAGTACCTGACCGCCATGCGCCACCTGCCCATGGCCTTGCAGGCCGTGCTGGCGCTGGAGCCGCAAATCGTCAGCTGGGCCGAAGACTTTGCCAAGCGCCAGAACGCCCTGTTCCTGGGCAGGGGCCGCCACTACCCGATTGCGCTGGAAGGGGCCTTGAAGCTCAAGGAAATCAGCTACATCCACGCCGAAGCCTATCCTGCCGGGGAGCTGAAGCACGGCCCGCTGGCCCTGGTCGATGCCGCCATGCCGGTCGTCACCGTGGCGCCCAACGACGAACTGCTGGAAAAGCTCAAAAGCAACATGCAGGAAGTGCGGGCACGCGGCGGCGTGCTGTACGTGCTGGCCGATGCCGACACGCACATCGAAAGCGCCGAGGGCCTGCACGTCATTCGGATGCCGGAGCATTACGGGGCGCTGTCGCCCATCCTGCACGTCGTGCCGCTGCAACTGCTGGCCTACCACACCGCCGTGGCACGCGGGACGGATGTGGACAAACCCAGAAACCTGGCTAAGAGTGTGACGGTCGAGTAGACCGGCACGCGCTTGGGGCGCGTAGCGCCCGAATGGCGCGGTTTGGAGGCTTATGGATACAGTCCGCGCATTTCACGGGCATGCAGGATGCGCTGGCAGGCCACGATGAAGGTGGCGGTGCGCAGGCTCACCTTGTGTTCCTGGGCCACTTGCCAGACGCCCGCAAAGGCCTCCTGCATGATGCGCACCAGGCGGGCGTTGATCTCGTCCTCGCTCCAGAAGAAGCTGGAGAAGTCCTGCACCCACTCGAAGTAGCTCACCGTCACGCCGCCCGCGTTGGCGATCACGTCGGGCAGCACCAGCACGCCCTTGTCGTGCAGGATGTCGTCGGCCTCGGGGGTGGTGGGGCCGTTGGCGCCTTCGATGACGAGCTTGGCCTTGATCTGGCCCGCGTTGTCCTTGGTGATCTGGCCTTCGAGCGCGGCGGGGATCAGGATTTCGCAGTCCACGCCCCAGAACTCGCCGGGGTTCATGCTGTCGGCGCCGGCAAAGCCGCCCACGCCGCCGTTCGCCTTCACGTGGGCCAGCAGGGCGGGCACGTCCAGGCCCTTGCCGTTGTAGATGGTGCCGGTGTGGTCCTGCACGGCTACCACCTTGGCGCCCGCCTCGGCGAACAGCTTGCCCGCCGTGCCGCCCACGTTGCCAAAGCCCTGGACGGCGACGCGTGCGCCCTCAATGGCCAGGCCGGTCAGCTTGGCCGCTTCCACGCCCACGGTGAACACGCCGCGCCCCGTGGCTTCCACGCGGCCCAGCGAGCCGCCCAGGTCCACGGGCTTGCCCGTGACCACGCCGGTGGCGGTGGCGCCCACGTTCATCGAATATGTGTCCATCATCCAGGCCATGATCTGGCCGTTGGTGTTCACGTCGGGCGCGGGGATGTCCTTGGTGGGGCCGATGATGATGCCGATTTCGCTGGTGTAGCGGCGCGTCAGGCGTTCCAGCTCACCCATCGAGAGCGTCTTGGGGTCCACGCGGATGCCGCCCTTGGCGCCGCCGTAGGGTACGTTGACGGCGGCGTTCTTGATGCTCATCCAGGCCGACAGGGCCATCACTTCCGACAGCGTCACGTCCTGATGGAAGCGCACGCCACCCTTGCCCGGCCCGCGCGAGGTGTTGTGCTGCACGCGGTAGCCCTCGAAGTGGGCGATGGTGCCGTTGTCCAGTTCGATCGGTACGTCCACGATCAGCGCCCGCTTGGGGCGTTTGAGTGTCTCGACCCAACGGGCCAGGTGCCCCAGATAGGGCGTGACGCGATCGACCTGTTGCAGGTAGATGCCCCAGGGGCCGAGGTTGTCGGCCTGCAGGTACGACGGCAGGGTGTGCGCGGAGCCTGCGGCGGGCGTGGAAGCGTGTGAAGACATGGAGGGTTCCTTGTAGGAAGTCAGTTCAGGCATTGAACAGGCCGGAGAGCTTATGCCTGCGCTCGCACGCTGTCCAAGGCCGGTGTGTTTCAGGGTTATGCGGCTGGCACATATCTGTCAATTTCGCGCCGCTGCAGGCGGGGGCTAGAAATCGAGCAGGCTCAGGCCGACGCTCAGTACCGTGCGCTTGTAGTTGTAGTCCAGCAGGCTGTCGCCGTAGCCGCTGAACAGTTGGACGTGCAGGCGCAGGTTGCTCTTGTGGCCGTTCCAGCCTTCGCCCAGGGGGTGCAGCCATTCCAGGCGGCCCGATCCCCGGCCCCGGCCCGGGGTGCCGCGCACGGTCAGGCCCAGGGTGTGGCGGTCATTGACGTTCCAGAACAGCCGGGCCTCGCCCCGGCCCACGAAGTCCTGGATGTGGGGGTTGTCGTCGTTCTCGGCCTTTTCGGCCACGCGCTTCCAGGCTTTCAGGTGCAGCTGCCAGCCGCTGCGCCACTCGGCGCCGGTCATCAGGTACCAGCGGTTCCAGCTGCGCGACAGGGGATTGCTCTCGCCGTTGGACTGATGCACCAGGCCGATGCCGCTGTAGCGCCAGCGCCCGCCTCCGGGCAGGGGAGCGTCGGTGGGGTAGACGTAGAACACCTCAGGCTCATGGTCGGTGGAGCGGAAGGGCCGCGACAGCCCCCCGTTGAACAACTGCCAGTACGACTGCTGGGTGTAGCCGAACCACAGCGAATCCTTGCCGCTGGAGCGCGGGCCGGTGAGCAGGCCCTGGGCGATCTTGGTGCGGGCCGAGACCTGGATGCGCATTTCGTGGCGCTGGTAGTCCCGCGCCGTCGCCGCGCCCCGGCTGGGCGAAACCGGCTGCCCGTCGACGCGGCTGCCCTGTACCACGGAGACGGTCAGGGGCCGGTAGCCGCGCAGGTTGAAGGTGCCGCAGTCCGAGCCGGGTTCCAGCTCGAAGTAGCGGGAGATTTCGCTGTACCGGGCATCGCGGCAGCCGCCGTTGGTGGGCGTGGCCGGCAGGGCCAGTGCCGGGGCGGCGGCCATGTCGGCAGCATCGGTATCGGCATTCGCACTGGCCGCCTGTGCCGTGGCATCGGGCCGGCTCCACTGGGTGGCGGGCGGGGGCGTCAGCGGTTGCTGCTGCTGCGCCCATTCGTCGAAGCAGGCCAGGCGGGCCTGGTTGTCGGTGGTGGCGGCGCACAGGCGCCAGGTGTCCGGCTCCAGGGGCGGCGGCGGGGTCACGGCGGCGGCCTGGGCATGGGGCAGGGCGGTCAGGCCGGCGGCCCACGCCAGGGTGTGAAGAAGCAAGCGGCAGGCAGTCATAAGAATGGGGTCCAGGTGCGCAGGGGTCAGGACGGGTCGGTCTGGCGGGCGGCAAATTCGGCCCGCAGCTGGCGCAGTTTGTCGCGCGGGTTTTCGGTGGCGGTGCGGGCATCGAGCTGCATTTCGGCAATGAAGCGGCTGGGCTGGCAGGGTACGGTGTCGCGGCCCTTTTTGCGGCGCTTGGTCCAGCTCACCACCAGGGTGCGCTGGGCGCGGGTGATGCCGACGTACATCAGGCGGCGCTCTTCCTGCAGGCGGGCGGCGGTGTCGTCGGTGATTTTTTCCTGGCGGCCCTCGTCGTCGTCCAGCTTGAAGGGCAGCATCCCTTCGGTCACGCCCACCAGTTGTACGTGCGGCCATTCCAGCCCCTTGCTGGCGTGCAGGGTGGACAGCACGACCTGGTCCTGCTCGCTTTCGCGTTCGGAGATGGTCGAGAGCAGGGCGATGTTCTGCGCCACTTCCAGCAGGCTTTTGATTTCGGTCTGCGTGGTGGTGCCCGCCGCATCCTCGATCTGGCCGCCGGCGCGTTGCGCCATCCAGTCGCAGAACTCCAGCACGTTGCTCCAGCGGGCGGCGGCGACGCTTTCGCTGTCCTCGCTGTCGTACAGGTATTGCTCGTAGCCGATGTCGGTCAGCCAGTCCATCAGAAAGCGGCGGCTGGCCTCGTGGCCCAGGCAGTGGCGGGCGCGGTATTCCAGGTCGTTCATGCTGCGGCCAAATTCCATCAGGCCATCCAGCGCTTTTTTGGGCAGCAGTGCAGGCAACATGGGGCTGAACAGGGCGCCGAACATGCTCACCTTGTGCAGTGCGGCAAACTCGCCCAGCTTGCCCAGGGTGGTGTGGCCGATGCCCCGGCGCGGCGTGGTGATGGAGCGCAGGAAGGCGGGGTCGTCGTCGTTGTTGCTCCACAGGCGGAACCAGGCGCACAAATCCTTGATTTCCGCCCGGTCGAAAAAGCTGGTGCCGCCCGAAACCTTGTACGGAATATTGGCCTTGCGCAGCGCCTTCTCGAACGGCTTGGCCTGGTGGTTGGCGCGGTAGAGGATGGCGAAGTCCTTCCACGCCGACGGCGGGTTGCTGGCCGAGCGCAGGGTCAGGATGCGGGCCACGGCGCGTTCGGCCTCGTGTTCCTCGTTGTCGCAGGCCTGCACGCGCACGGGTTCGCCCTCGCCCAGCTCGCTAAAAAGGGTTTTGGGAAACAGCTTGGGGTTGGGGCCGATGACGTGGTTGGCCGCCCGCAGGATGGCGCTGGTGGAGCGGTAGTTCTGCTCCAGCTTGATGACTTGCAGTTGCGGGTAGTCCTGCGGCAGCCGTTTCAGGTTGTCCAGCGTGGCGCCGCGCCAGCCGTAGATGCTCTGGTCGTCGTCGCCCACGGCGGTGAAGCGGGCGGCCTCGCCCACCAGCAGCTTGAGCAGGGCGTACTGCGTGGCGTTGGTGTCCTGGTATTCGTCCACCAGCACGTGGCCCAGCAGCTTCTGCCACTTCTCGCGCACCTCGGGGTGGTTTTTCAACAGGCGCATGGGCATACCGATCAGGTCGTCGAAATCGACGCTCTGGTAGGCGGTCAGCCGCTCTTCGTAGCGCTGCATGATGATGGCCAGACTGCGGGCATGGTCGTCCTTGGCCAGGGCCAGCGCCTGGCGGGCGTTCAGCCCCTGGTTCTTCCAGGCGCTGATGCCCCATTGCCACTGCCGGGCCGTGGCTGCGTCGGTGGTGCCGCCCGCGCAGTCCTTCAGGATGCTGGTCACATCGTCGGCGTCCAGGATGCTGAAGTTGGGCTTCAGCCCCAGCGCATGGCCGTCTTCGCGCACCATGCGCACGCCCAGGGCGTGGAAGGTGCAGACCAGCACCTCCTTGGCCCGCCGCCCGATCAGCCCGCTGGCGCGTTCGCGCATCTCGGCAGCGGCCTTGTTGGTGAAGGTGATGGCGGCAATGCGCCGGGGGGCCAGGCCGGTGTCGATCAGGTGGGCGATCTTGTGCGTGATCACCCGTGTCTTGCCCGAGCCGGCCCCGGCCAGCACCAGGCAGGGGCCATCGATGAAATGCACGGCTTGGAGTTGGGCGCGGTTCAGACCAGACATGGGGAGTGTGGGGGGCGTAAGCAAGACCAAACCGCGCATGGTAGCGAAAACGAAAAAGCGCCCCGGGCCGGGGCGCTTCTGTGGCTGTCGCGCTGGCGGCGCGGCGCGGGTTCAATACTCCCAGAACATGCGTTGCAGCGTCTTGGTGTCCGCGCCCTGGGCCAGGGCCAGCATGGTCAGGATGCGGGCTTTTTCCGGGCGCATGTCGTGGGCCACGACCCAGTCGTACTTGTCATCGGGCTGCTCGGCATTGCGCAGCACAAAGCCATAGGGCACGCGCGAGGAGCGCACGATGGTCACCCCCTTGGCCTGCGCATCCTGCAGGGGCTTGACCATGCGGTCGGCCACCGAGCCATTGCCCGTGCCCGCGTGAATGATGGCCTTGGCCCCGCTGGCGACCAGCGCCTGCACGGCGGTGGGCTGCACATTGCCGTGGGCGTAGACGATGTCCACCTGCGGCAGGCTGGCGATGTTGTCGATATTGAATTCCGAACCGGTGGTGTGGCGCTTCACCGGGGCGCGGAACCAGTAGTTGCGTCCTTCCACCACCATGCCCAGCGAACCCCACTGGCTCTGGAAGGCGCGGGTTTCGATGTTCACGTCTTTGTTCGTGTCGCGGGCGCTTTGAATCTGGTCGTTCATGGTGACCAGCACCCCCTTGCCCTGGGCATCCTTGGAGGCGGCCACGCTCACGGCATTGAGCAGGTTCAGCGCCCCGTCGGCCGACAGTGCCGTGCCCGGACGCATGGAGCCGACCATGGCGATCGGCTTGTCGGTATGCACCGTCAGGCTCAGGAAATAGCCCGTCTCCGCCAGCGTATCGGTGCCGTGGGTGATCACGATGCCGTCCACGTCGGGCTGCTTGGCCAGGGCCGAAACGCGCTTGGCCAGCGTCAGCAGGTTGTCGTTGGTAAAGCTTTCGGAGGCGATCTGGAACACCTGCTCGCCCGTCACGTTGGCCACGTTGGCCAGCTCGGGCAGCCCGGCCAGCAGCTTGTCCACCGGCACCTTGGCGGCGGTGTACGTCGCGCTGTTGGCCGCCGATGCGCCGGCACCGGCAATCGTGCCGCCGGTGGCCAGCACCACCACATGGGGCTTGGCCGTCTGTGCTGCCGCAGCAGCGGCAGGCGCTGCGGTTTGCGCCCACAGGGCCGCCGGGGCAGCGGTAAAACCGGCCAGGGCCACGGCGGCGGCCAGCAGGGATTTTTGAAAACGGGGGAAGGTCATGGGTATTCCTTACAAAAAAAGCGATCTTGTGGACCAAGGGGGCGGAAGATGCCTGAAGGATTGCTTCTCGTTCACTAGGACAAACCCGCGCACGGTGTGGAGAGGCGATTCGCGGGATTCGCGGCCCGGTGGGGCCGGAATTGCCGCCGTTTGGCCCGGTTTGCTGCTGCTTGGCCGCACAATGGCGGCCATTTCCTGATTGCGGCTGCCCTGCCGATGATTCTTTGGTTGCCCCATGCTTGAGCGTATTGCTGCCTCTCTCCCCTCTCTGGCCCCGGCGGAACAGCGCGTGGCCCGTCTGGTGCTGCACGACCCGTCGGCCTTTGCCCGCCTGCCGGTGCGCACCCTGGCCGAACAGGCCCAGGTGAGCAAACCCACCGTGGTGCGCTTCTGCCGCAGCATGGGCTACGACGGGCTGGCGGATTTCAAGCTCAAGCTGGTCGGCAGCGTCAGCGAAGGCGTGCCCTTCATCCACCGCAGCGTGGACGTGGACGACAAACCCGCCGACGTGCTGGTCAAGGTGGTGGACAACTCCGTCGCTGCCTTCCTCGAATACCGCAACGCTGCTGCGCCCAAGGCGCTGGAGGCGGCGGCGCAGGCCATTCTGCAAACCTGGCGCCAGCACCAGCGCGTGGTGTTCTTCGGCGCGGGCAATTCCGGCATCGTGGCCGACGATGCGCAGCACAAATTCTTCCGCCTGGGCCTGACCAGCATGAGCTGCAGCGACGGCCACGTGCAGCTGATGAACGCCGCCCTGTTGCGCCGGGGCGATTGCGCGGTGATCATTTCCAACTCCGGCCTCACGCGCGACCTGATCGCTGCCGCCGAACTGGCGTCCCAGGCCGGGGCCACCACCATTGCGATTACGGCCAGCAACTCCCCGCTGGCCCGGGCCTGCACCATCCACCTGGCCGCCGACCACCCGGAGGGCTACGACCTCTACAGCCCCATGGTGTCGCGCCTGCTGCACCTGCTCATCATCGACGTGCTGGCCACCTGCGTGGCCCTGCAGATCGGCCCCAGCGTGCAGCAGCACTCGCAAGTCATCAAGCAGCTCTTGCGCAGCAAGCGCTACGAGCAGTGAACAGGCGCTGTATGGCAATGAATTTTATGAGCTGCTTCCGCTGATCAATAAAGGGTTTCAGAATGAAAAATACCTGAAACCGTTTATTTATATGCGGTAAAAGCTACGATTTCAATGAATAAGGCGGGTTTCCTACAATGCCGCCCATGACCCGCAAGAAACTCCCCATCGGCATCCAGACCCTGCGCGAAATCCGCGAGGATGGCTACTACTACGTAGACAAAACGCCCATCGCGCTGCAGTTGATTGGCCAGGGCAAATACTTCTTCCTCTCGCGGCCCCGGCGCTTTGGCAAGAGCCTGTTTCTGGATACCTTGAAAGAGCTGTTCGAGGGCAACGAGGCACTGTTCAAGGGGCTGTATGCGGAAAAGCACTGGGACTGGTCGGTGAAGTTTCCCGTGCTGCGTTTCAGCTTTGGCGGTGGAGTCATCCATAGCGCTCAGGAATTGCAAGAGCGGCTGGATTCCCACCTGCGCCGCTTTGAACAAGAGCATGGACTGACGGCGCAGGACTCCAGCGCTGCCGAGCGTTTTCGCAGCCTGATCCAGCATCTGTTTGAGGTCACCGGCCAGCGCGTGGTGGTGCTGGTCGATGAATACGACAAACCCATCCTCGACCGCATCGAGGACAAGGAGAAGGCCCTGGAAATCCGCGAGGGGCTGAAGGACTTCTACTCCATCATCAAGGACAGTGACCCTTATGTCCGTTTCACCTTTCTTACGGGCGTTTCCAAATTCAGCAAGGTCAGTTTGTTCTCTGGTTTGAACAATCTGCAGGACATCACCCTCGATGCCCGCTACAGCGCCATCTGTGGCTATACCGATGCCGATGTGGATACCGTGTTCGCCCCGGAGCTGGAAGGGCTGGACAGGGCGCAAATCCGCGACTGGTACAACGGCTACAACTGGCTGGGCGAATCGGTCTACAACCCCTTCGATCTGCTGCTGCTGTTTGACCGCAGGCAGTTCTTCCCCTGGTGGTTTGAAACCGGCACGCCCACCTTCCTCATCAAATTGCTCACCCAGCACCAGCAGTTCACCCCTGATCTGGAGCATCTGGTGGCCCCGGAAACGCTGCTGTCCACCTTCGACGTGGACAACATCCCTGCTGAGGCCTTGCTGTTCCAGGCCGGCTACCTGACCATCGAAAAAGCCCGGCACTGGCCCGGGCGGCTGGAGCTGCAACTGCGCTACCCGAACATGGAGGTCAAAACCAGCCTGAACGCCAGCCTGCTGGCCGCGCTTTCTGGCGGCAGGCCGCGTGCCATGGGGGCGGTGTACGACGCACTGCTGGCGAATGACTTGGCTGCTTTGCGCGACGTGCTGCACGCCTTTATCGCCAGCATTCCGCACGACTGGCACCGCAACAACCCCATTGCGCAATACGAAGGCTACTGGGCCAGCGTGTTCTACAGCTACTTTGCCTCGTTGGGCGTGGAGATGGCCCTGGAAGACGCCACCAACCATGGCCGCATCGACATGGCCCTGCGCCTGAACGGACACACCTGGCTGTTCGAGTTCAAGGTGGTCGAGCTGGTGCCCGAAGGCAAAGCCTTGCAGCAGTTGCAGGACAAAGGCTATGCCGACAAATACCGTGCCGACGGGCCGGTCCACCTGATCGGCGTGGAGTTCAGCCGCGAGAGCCGCAACATCGTCGGGTTCGAGACGCTGACGGTGTAGCGCTGCCAACGCCAGACCCAAAAAAAACCAGCCCAAAGGGCTGGTTCTTTCCTGAAGTGCAATGGCCCGGCTTACTGGGGCGGAATGCGCAGCTTCTGGCCGGGGTAGATCTTGTCCGGATGGGTCAGCATGGGCTTGTTCGCCTCGAAGATCACCGGGTACTTGTTGGCGTTGCCGTAGTACTTCTTGGCAATCGCGCTCAGGGTGTCGCCGCGCACCACGTCGTGGTACTGGGCCTCGGGTTCGGGGTTGGTGACGGTCATCAGGTTGTCCACGCTCTGCACGCTGGCGACGTTGCCGCAGCACAGGGTGACTTTTTCCTTGGCCGCCTGGGTGGGCGCGGCGCCTTGCACCGTCACCTTGCCCTGGCTGCCGTCAAAGGCCACCTGCAGGCCTTCCAGCCCCAGGTTCTGCGCCTGGATGTAGGTGGTGATGGCGTTGGCCGCCTGGGCATTGAGGGCATCGGCCGAAGGCGCAGCCGGTGTGGCGGCCTGGGCTTCCTTGCCGCCAAAGAGTTTTTCGCCAGCTTCTTTGATAAAACTAAACAGACTCATGGGGGAAGACTCCTTATGCGTTGCAAAAAACGTTCTGCACTTTAACGGCTTCCCGCCGGAAAAGCCGGCTCCTTGAGCGCGAATGCAGGTTTTTTGACAATTCGCTGCCCCGCACGCAGCGGCGGGTGCGTCGGCAGCCGCGTTGGCATTCAACACGTTTTGCGAGGCCGCTGTTGGATTCCTGCCCCTGGCGGGAATGGCGGGAAAAAATCTTGATAATTCCGCCCCTATGAACAGATTCCTAGCCATCGACATCGGCAACACCCGCTTGAAGTGGGCCATGTACGACGCTCCCCGGCGCGGCGCGGCGCTGCTGGCGCAGGGGGCGGAGTTCCTGGAGCAGATCGAGCAACTGGCCGATGGCCCCTGGAGCCGCCTGCCCGCGCCCGGCTGCATGCTGGGCTGCGCCGTGGCCAGCGAGATCACCCGCCGGCGCGTGCATGAGCAGATCGACCAGATGCTCGGCTGGGACTTTGCCCCGCAGTGGGTCGTGCCCAGCGCCCGGGAAGCGGGCGTGACCAACGGCTACGACCAGCCGCTGCGCCTGGGGGCCGACCGCTGGGTGGCGATGATCGGCGCCCGCCAGCGCATCCTGCAACGCGGCGGGCCGCGCCCGCTGATCGTGGTCATGGTCGGCACGGCGGTGACGGTGGACGCGCTGGATGCCGAGGGGCGCTTCCTCGGCGGCCTCATCCTGCCGGGCCACGGCATCATGCTGCGGGCGCTGGAGACGGGCACGGCCGGGCTGCATGTGCCCACCGGGCAGGTCACGCCCTTTCCGACCAATACCAGCGATGCGCTGACCAGCGGCGGCACCTACGCCATTGCCGGGGCGGTGGAGCGCATGTACCAGCACCTGTACCTGCACTGCCGCATGGAGCCGGCCTGCATCATGGCCGGCGGCGCGGGCTGGAAGATGGTGCCCAGCATGACGCGCCCCTTCGAGCTGGTCGACAACCTGGTGTTTGAAGGGCTGGTGGCCCTGGCCGAGCAGCGTTTTGCGCCCCCCGGCGCATGAGCATGAAGATGGTGCTGCTGGGCGCCAGCGGCCAGATCGGTGGGCAATTGCAGCGCAGTCTGGCCCCGCTGGGCCAGGTCATCGCCCTGGGCCGGGCCGAGGCGGATTTCACCCACCCCGAACACACCGTGGCTGCCGTGGCGCGGCACCGGCCGGATGTGATCGTCAATGCCGCCGCGTACACCGCCGTTGATCGGGCGGAAAGCGAACCGGCCCTGGCCCACTGCATCAACGCCACGACGCCCGGCCTGCTGGCTGAGTGGGCGGCGCGGCGCGGCGTGTTGTTCGTCCACTACAGCAGCGATTACGTGTTCGACGGCAGCGGCAGCCGTCCCTGGCGGGAGGACGATGCGCCCGCGCCGCTTTCCAGCTACGGCCACAGCAAGCACGCGGGCGAGGTGCTGATTGCCCAGGCGGGCGGCCCGCACCTGGTGCTGCGCACCAGCTGGGTGTACGCGGCGCAGGGCCGGAATTTTGTCCGGACCATTCTGCGTCTGGCGCAGGAACGCCCGCGCCTGACGGTGGTGGACGACCAGTGGGGCGCCCCCACCAGTGCCGACTGGCTGGCCGAGGTGACGGCGCAGGCCATCGTCCACCTGCTGCGCCGCCCGCAGGATGGCGGCCTGTACCACTGCACCGCAGCGGGGGCGACGACCTGGTGCGCCTACGCTGCGCTGGTGGTGGCCCAGGCCCGGCAATCGGCATGGGCGGCAAGGATAAAAACCACCGAGGTGCTGCCTGTGCCCAGCAGCGCCTACCCCACGGCGGCGCGGCGTCCGCACAATTCGCGCCTGGACTGCGGCAGGCTGCAAGCGGTTTTCGGCCTCACGCCACCGCCCTGGCAGCAGGGCGTGGCGCGTATGCTTGCGCAGATTCTGTGACATTGCCCCAAAGGTTCTCGCCCATGACACAACGCAAAGGCATCATCCTGGCCGGCGGCTCCGGCACCCGGCTGCACCCGGCCACGCTGGCCATCAGCAAGCAACTGCTGCCGGTGTACGACAAGCCGATGATTTATTACCCCCTCAGCACGCTGATGCTGGCGGGCATCCGCGACATTCTCATCATCAGCACCCCGCAGGACACGCCGCGCTTCGAGCAACTGCTGGGCGACGGCAGCCAGTGGGGCCTGCGCCTGCAGTACGCCGTGCAGCCCAGTCCGGACGGATTGCCGCAGGCGTTCCTGATTGCCGAATCCTTCCTGGACGGCAGCCCCTGCGCTCTGGTGCTGGGCGACAACCTGTTCTACGGCCACACGCTGCAAGGCATTTTGCGCAAGGCGGCCACCCAGCCCGGCGGCGCCTGCGTGTTCACCTACCACGTGCAGGACCCGCAGCGTTACGGCGTGGTCGAGTTCAACGCCCGGGGCCAGGTCATCGGCCTGGAAGAAAAGCCCGCGCAGCCCAAAAGCCATTACGCCGTGACCGGCCTGTATTTCTACGACGCGCAGGTGGTCGAGCTGGCCCGCAGGCTCAAGCCCTCGGCCCGGGGCGAGCTGGAGATCATGGACTTGAACCGCCTTTACCTGGAGCAAGGCCAGCTCCAGGTGCAGCCGCTGGGCCGGGGCTTTGCCTGGCTGGACACGGGCACGCACGACAGCCTGCTGGACGCCAGCCAGTTCATCGCCACCATCGAGCAACGCCAGGGGCTGAAAGTCTCCTGCCCCGAGGAAATCGCCTGGCGCATGGGCTGGATCGACAACGCCCAGCTGGAACAGCTGGCCCGGCCCCTGAGCAAATCCGGCTACGGCCAGTACCTGCTGCGCTGCCTGAGCGACTAGCCATGCAAGTGCAAACCACCGCCCTGCCCGGCGTGCTGCTGCTGCAACCCCAGGTGTTCCAGGACGAGCGCGGCTTTTTCGTCGAGAGCTTCAACCAGCGCCGCTTTGCGCAGGCCACCGGGGTGGATGTCCCTTTCGTGCAGGACAACCACAGCCGTTCCCGCCGGGGCGTGCTGCGCGGCCTGCACTACCAGTTGCCCCCGCACGCCCAGGGCAAGCTGGTGCGCGTGGTGCGCGGGCGGGTGTGGGATGTAGTCGTCGACCTGCGCCGCACCTCGCCCACCTTCGGCCAGTGGCTGGGGCTGGCGCTGGATGCCGAACAGCACCAGCAATTGTGGATTCCCCCTGGACTGGCGCACGGCTTTCTCACCCTGAGCGCCGAGGCCGACTGCCTCTACAAAACCACCGCCTACTACGACCCGGCCTGCGAGCGCGGCATTGCCTGGAACGACGCCGACCTGGCCATTGCCTGGCCCGCCGTGGAGGGCGGCTACCAGCTCTCGGCCAAGGACGACCGGCAGCCCGCACTGGCCCGGGCCGCGCTGCCCGACGGGGCGTGGCAATCATGATTTATATAGCTTTTACCGCTGATGATTAAAAGATTTCAGGTATGAAACACCATGAAATCGTTTAATCATCAGCGAAAACAGCTATTGAATGGATAGTTCAATGCCTGGCCCCTGCTGCACCAATCGGGCAAGCAAGGCCGGTGCGGGGCGGTACTTCGGGTTTTCTTGCCCAGGGGTTTGGCCTAAGATGCGGCACCGAGGTTTTCCATGGAATTGCAATATCAGCTTAAAGCCGGCAGCTACTACCTGTACGACATGCGCGACACCCCCAGCGTAGTCACAGGTGAGCGCCGCTTCAAGCTGAAAACCGACCTCCTGGCGATCGCCTTCGATGCCTACACCGGCGAGCTGCACCAGCACGGCACCCCGGCCCGCATCCAGTCCTGGGCCATCACCAAGCGCCGGCGCCTGCGTGCCGCCGGCATGTGGCAGGAAGCGGCGGACATCGTCGTCATCAGTGGCCCCTTCCCGGTCGAGGAAATCAACAAGTGCCTGTGGGTCAAGGGCTACTGCCGCCGCCTGCTGCAACGCCTGCCCACCCTGCCGCACGGCAAGCTGCAAGCCTGGAGCAAGCCCTACGCCAACCGCCGCGCTGCGGCCTGATCGGCTTCCTGCGCGTTCTCAGCGGCCAGCGTCCGGCCCATCCAGCAGGCTGTGCAGCACCCCGATGCGCAGCGCCCCCTGGGCCGGCACCATCGCCTGCAATTGCAGGGTGTGGAAGGTGGCCAGCAGCACGCTCAGGCCGCCCGCCACCACCGGCGCCTTGTCGGCCCGCAGGCCGGGCAGCGCCAGGCGCTGGATGCGCCCGCAGCGCAGCAGTTGCTCGCGCAGCCAGAACAAATCCTCGCGCGTGATCGGGCTGGCCCCCTTGCCGTGCGCGGCCAGCACGTCGCTGACGGCCGTGGCCGTGCCTGCCGAGGCGTAGGCGCAATCCCAACTGCCCGGCGCAAACCGGCTGGGCGCATCGGCCAGCACGGCGCAGGCAGCGGCCTCGGCCTGGGCAAAGGCCGGGGCCGTCAAGGCGCCATCGGCAAAAAAGCGCCCCGTCCATAGCACGCTGCCCAGCGGGTAGGACACCAGCTGCTGCGCCTGCACGCCCTGGCCCAGGGCCAGCTCGGTCGAGCGTCCGCCCAGGTCCATGATGAGGCGCCGGTCGTCCGACACCGGCAGCTGGCTGGCCACGCCACGGTAGATCAGCGCTGCCTCTTGCTCGCCGCTGATGATGTCGATGGGCACGCCCAGCAGACGGCTGCCTTCGCGCACGAACAGGGGGCTGTTGCTGGCCTCGCGCAGCGTCTGGGTGGCTACGGCGCGGGCACGGGTGACCTGGTAGCGGCGCAGGAGCTGGCCGAATTCGGCCAGACAGGCCCAGCCGACTTCCAGCGCGGCGGGACTCAGGGCGCCGCCCTGCAGGCAGGCGCCCTGGCGCAGCGTGCGCTTGAGGTAGTGCGTGCGCATGAAGCCCTGGGGCTGGAAATACCCGATCTCCAGGCGAAAGCTGTTCGAGCCCAAGTCGATGGCGGCAATCATGGTGGGTTGGCCCATGGCAACTCCTGGCAAGCAAAGAGCGCCGATTTTCAGCCAGTTTTTGCCCGTGCCGACGGTTTTCTCCCGCTCAGACCTTGGTGAAGAACAGTACCGACATGACCAGCCCCGTGACCACGATGCCCCAGCGCAGTATCGGTGCGGGGATTTTGCGGGCCACGCGGGCGCCGCCGTAGCCCCCGGCGGTGGCCGCCACCATCATCAAGAGCGCCTGGGGCCACAGCACGATGCCGCCGGCGGCGTACACGCCGACGGCGATGGCGGTGAGCAGGGTGGACACCAGGTTCTTCATGCCGTTCATGGCGTTCAGGTTGGTCTGGCCCAGCAGGCTGAACAGCGCCAGGCACAGGATGCCCAGGCCGCCGTTGAAGTAGCCGCCGTAAAACGCCACGGCCAGCATCCCCAGCGCGGCCTTGACCGTCGAGGGGCTGCCGTGCTGCTGGCCTGCGGCCCAGGCGCGGATCTGCGGGCCGAAGGCGAACAGGGCGGTGGCGCCCAGCAGCAACCAGGGCACGACTTTCTTGAAGGTGGCGTCGGACGTGACCAGCAGCAGCCCGGCACCGGCAGCGCCGCCCAGCAGCGACAGGGCCACCGACAGCTTCATCGACAGTCCCGGCGGCGCAGCCATGTCTTCGCGAAAGCCCCAGGTGCTGGCCGCGTAGCCGGGCAGCAGCGCCACCGTGCCCGTGGCATTGGCGGTGACGGCGGGCACGCCGGTAAAGACCAGCGCCGGCAGGGTCAGAAAGCTGCCGCCCCCGGCCACGGCATTGAGCGCTCCGGCCAGAAAAGCGGCTACCAGCAGCAGTGCCACGTGGTCCAACGGGCCAAACATTTCCATCTTCGCTCCCCTCTTGCCTCTTGATTTCGCAACAGGGGGCGATCTTAGGGGGAATCCGTGGCCCGGGCGGCGTGGCCGCGCCGTGGTGGGCGGTTAAGCTGTTTTGACTGCGAGTTTTTCCCAGGCGTCGATGGCCTCGGCGCAGTACATCAGGGCCGGGCCGCCGCCCATGTAGACGCAGATGCCCAGCATTTCGTCCAGTTCGGCCCGCGTGGCGCCCAGCTTGTGCAGCGCCTGGACGTGAAAGCCGATGCAGCCCGAGCATTTCTGCGTCACGCCGATGGCCAGGGCGATCAGCTCCTTGGTCTTGGCATCGATGGCGCCATCAACCATCGCCGCCTGGGACATTTGGTAGAAGTTCTGCATGACCTGGCTTTGCGACTGGCGAAAGCTCTTGAGGGCAGTGTTGATGTTCTGGGTCAGACCGGCATGGTCAAAGGTGCTCATACATCCTCCTGGGAAAAGCTGCGGGACAAATAATTTACATATTTATATAATAATGCCAACTTGCAGCTTGCGTGATCTTGCGCGTTTTGTTTGAAGGAGCATTGCTATGAAAGCCAACATGGGCGGCGTCGACCGCGTTTTGCGTATCCTGGTGGGGATTGTCCTGATCTCGCTGGCCGCTACCGGGCAGGTTGGCTGGTGGGGCTGGCTGGGCGTGGTGCCGCTGGCCACGGGGCTGATGCGTTTTTGCCCGCTGTACACGCTGCTGGGCATCAGCACCTGCCCGCTCAAGCAGAAATAAACTTGGCCATCCGGGCTGCTTGTCCGGCAAAAGACAATGTCTGGCATTTCCTGTTTGCTTTCATTGTGCTTTAAGGTACGCAGCTTTTGAATTTTGACCGCTGTGATCATGACATCGCCGATTGCCCCCGCTGCTGCCCCGATTGACCTGGACGTGATGCGCAGTCACGCCAGCCAGGTGGTGGTCATCCTGAAACTGCTGGGCAATGCCGACCGGCTGCTGTTGCTGTGCCAGCTGGCCTTGCAGGAGCGCACCGTGGGCGATCTGGAGCAGCTCACCGGGGTGACCCAGCCGACCTTGTCGCAGCAGCTGGGCATTCTGCGCCGCGAGGGCGTGGTGGCGACGCGGCGCGAGGGCAAGTTCATCTGGTATCGCCTGGAGGATGCCCGCATCCTGCAGCTCATCCAGACCATGTACGGCCTGTATTGCCCCCAGTGAAGGGCGGCGGGTGCTTTTGACGCCGGGGCGCAGACGCTGCCGAGGTCAGTCCTTGGCGTACGGGTCGGCGTAGCCCATTTCGCGCAGGATGGCGGTTTCGTAGTCTTCCATCTCCTGCGCATCTTCCTCGCTGGTTTCATGGTCCCAGCCCTGGGCGTGCAGCGTGCCATGCACCAGCAGGTGGGCGTAGTGTTCTTCCAGCGTCTTGTTCTGCTCCTGCGCCTCGCGGGCGACGACGGGGGCGCACAGCACCAGGTCGGCGATGACGACCGGCTCCTGCTCGTAATCAAACGTCAGCACGTTCGTGGCGTAGTCCTTGTGGCGGTACTGCTGGTTGAGCTGCCGGCCTTCGCTGCTGCCGACGATGCGCACGGTGATCTGCGCATCCAGCGCCAGCGCGTGGCGAATCCAGCGCGTCACGCGGCTGCGGGTCAGTACGGCGCGGTGGGTGGCAATGTCGTCGATGTCCCGGCCAAATTGCAGCGACAGACTCAGGGGGTTCAATGCCATGGTGGGTGCGGTTCCTTTGCGCGATGGTGGTGAATTGATAGCTGTTTCCGCTGATGAATAAACATTTTCAGATATAAGTGATGTTGAAAATGTTTATTCATCAGAGGAAACAGCTATTGTTTTGATGCTTCAGGCATTCTGCTCCACGGCCAGCACGATGGGCAGTACCAGCGGCCACGAAGGGGCAGGATGCTTTCGGGCGTGATGGCCTCGCCCTCATGCGCATCGATGGGCGGGAGGCGTCGGTCATAGCGTGTGGGCAGGAGGGGTGTATTGTGCCGCTGCCGTCTTGGGCAGCGCCGGGTTTCCCGGCACAATTGCAGATTGACTATTTATTCCTTGGAGATTTTTCAGATGAAGAAACGCACTCTTCTCGCTTCGGTGGCGCTGGCTGCCGTGCTGGCCGCCTGCGGCAAAACCGAACCTGCCGCCAGCAGCGCCGCCCCGGCCGCTGCGCCCGAGGCCGCTCCAGTTGCTGCCACGCTGGTCGTCGGCCTGGACGACAACTTCCCGCCCATGGGCTTTCGGGACGAGAAGAACGAGCTGGTCGGCTTCGACATCGACATGGCCCGCGCCGCTGCCGAGCGGGCCGGCCTGAAAGTGGAGTTCAAGCCCATCGACTGGAGCGCCAAGGAAGCCGAACTCTCCGGCAAGCGCGTCGATGCCCTGTGGAACGGCCTGACCATCACCGAAGAGCGCAAGCAGAACATCGCCTTCACCGCGCCCTACATGGAAAACCACCAGATCATCGTGGTGCCGGCCAACTCCGAGATCAAGACCAAGGCTGATCTGGCCGGCAAGGTGGTCGGCGCCCAGGAAGGCTCCAGCGCCGTGGACGCCATCAAGAAGGAAGAAGCCGTTTTCAACTCCTTCAAGGAACTGAAAACCTTTGGCGACAACGTGGCCGCGCTGATGGACCTGACCACGGGCCGCCTGGAAGCCGTGGTGGTCGATGAGGTCGTGGGCCGCTACTACGTGGCCAAGAAGCCCGATCTGTACGCCGTGCTGGACGAGAACTTCGGCACCGAGGAATACGGCGTGGGCCTGCGCAAGGACGATGCCGAGCTGCTGGCCAAGCTGGAAGCGGCCATCAACGGCATGAAGCAGGACGGCACCGCCGCCAAGATTGCCGAGCAGTGGTTCGGCAAGGACATCATCAAGTAACCCAACGCGGCTTCGGCCCGGCATGGCACAGTGGCCACCGTGGCCGCAGTGCCTTGCTAGAATCGGCGGTTACGCCCCCTGCAGCCGGCAAGGCTTGGCCTTGTCGGCTTTTTCGTTGCCTGCTCCTTAGAACGTGTTTACGTTCTCTGCCACCCGGGCGTGCCAAGACCTTTATGGAATATGTGATTTCTCTCCTGAGCCCCATGTGGAGTGGGGCGCAGGTCACGCTCAAGCTGTTCGTGATCACCATGCTGCTGTCCATCCCGCTGGGGCTGACGCTGGCACTGGTGCGCATCTCGCGTTTTCGCAGCCTGAGCGCCGCCGTGGGCGCCTACATCTGGCTGATGCGCGGCACGCCGCTGATGCTGCAACTGCTGTTCATCTACTTTGCCCTGCCGTTTGTGCCGGTGATCGGCGTGCGCCTGCCGGACTTTCCCTCGGCAGTGGTGGCCTTTGCGCTGAACTATGCGGCCTACTTTGCCGAAATTTTCCGCGCCGGCATCCAGTCCATCGACCGGGGGCAGTACGAAGGCGCCAAGGTGCTGGGCCTGACCTACGGTCAGACCATGCGCCGCATCATCCTGCCGCAGATGTGGACGCGCATCCTGCCGCCGGTAAGCAACGAAACCATCACCCTGGTCAAGGACACCAGCCTGATCTACGTGCTGGCCCTGAACGACCTGCTGCGCGTGGCTCGCGGCATGGTGCAGCGCGACTTCACGTTCACGCCGTTCATCGTGGCGGGCTGTTTCTACCTGGGGATGACGCTGATTCTGACCTGGGTCTTCCAATACCTGGAGCGCCGCCATGCCCGCTTTGATGCCTGATACGACGCCTGCCACCAAGGCCATGCCCGAGGCCATGATCTGCGCCCGGGACATCCACAAAAGCTTTGGCGCCACCAGCGTGCTGCGCGGCATCTCGCTGGAGCTGCAACGCGGCGAGGTGGTGGCCATCATCGGCCCCTCCGGCTCGGGCAAGAGTACCTTTTTGCGCTGCCTGAACCATCTGGAAACCATCGACAGCGGCAGGATCACCGTCGAGGGCGAGGTGCTGGTCGAGAACGATGCCAGCGGTCAGGCCCGCTATGTGCCCGATGCGCAAATCCGCAGCATCGGCCGCAAGATGGGCATGGTGTTCCAGTCGTTCAACCTGTTCCCGCATCTGACGGTGCTGGAGAACATCATCGAAGCGCCCATGCTGGTGAAAAAAATGGCCCGCGCCGCCATCGTGCCCCAGGCCGAGCAGCTGCTGCAAAAGGTCGGCCTGCTGGACAAGCGCGATGCCTATCCCAACCGCCTCTCGGGTGGGCAGAAGCAGCGCGTGGCGATTGCCCGGGCGCTGGCGATGGGGCCGGACATCCTGCTGTTCGACGAGCCGACCTCGGCCCTCGACCCCGAGCTGACCGGCGAAGTGCTGCGCACCATGCGTGCCCTGGCGCAGGAGCATATGACCATGCTGGTCGTCACCCACGAAATGGGCTTTGCCCGCGACGTGGCCAACCGCGTGGTCTTCATGGACAAGGGTGAAATCGTCGAGCAGGCGCCTGCCCAGGCGTTTTTCGCCAACCCGCAGCAGCAGCGCACCCGGGCGTTCCTGCACAACACCTTGTAAGCTTCCGGCTCCAGAAGCGCGTTTCTTCCTCTATGCCTGCCTCCGCAAACCTTGTCGAACTGCGCAACGTCACCTTTGGCTACGGTGAACGGGTGATCCTGCGCGACCTCTCGCTGACCGTGCCGCGCGGCAAGGTGACGGCGCTGATGGGCGCCTCCGGCGGCGGCAAGACCACGGTGCTGCGCCTGATCGGCGGGCAGAACCGGGCGCAGCAGGGCCAGGTGCTGTTCGACGGGCAGGACGTGGGGCGCATGGACACTGCCGCGCTCTACGCCATGCGCCGGCGCATGGGGATGCTGTTCCAGTTCGGCGCCCTGTTCACCGACATGAACGTGCTGGACAACGTGGCCTTTCCGCTGCGCGAACACACCGACCTGCCCGAAGCGCTGGTGCGCGACATTGTGTTGATGAAGCTGCACGCTGTCGGCCTGCGCGGCGCACGCGACCTGATGCCCAGCGAAATCTCCGGCGGCATGGCGCGGCGCGTGGCGCTGGCGCGGGCGATGGCCCTCGACCCCGAACTCATCATGTACGACGAGCCGTTTGCCGGACTCGACCCGATTTCCCTGGGCACCTCGGCCCGCCTGATCCGCACTTTGAACGACACCCTGGGGCTGACCAGCATCGTGGTGTCGCACGACGTGCAGGAAACCTTTCACGTGGCCGATCAGGTGATCATCCTGGGCGCCGGCGGCGTCGCCGCCCAGGGCACGCCGCAGGAGGTCATGGACAACCCCGACCCGCTGGTGCAGCAGTTCGTCCACGCCCGCCCGCACGGGCCGGTGCCGTTTCACTACCCGGCGCCCAGCTTGGCGCAGGACTTCGGAGGTGCGCCATGAATCTGCTGGCAGCACTGGGGCGCAGCACCCGGGCGCAACTGGCGGCCCTGGGGCAGGCCGCGCGGCTGTTCGTGCAATTGCTGGGCCTGCTGCCCGCCAGCCTGGGGCGCTTTCGGCTGGTGGGCGAGCAAATCCATTTTCTGGGCAATTACTCGCTGGCCATCATCGGCGTGTCCGGGCTGTTCGTCGGCTTCGTGCTGGGCCTGCAGGGCTATTACACCCTGCAGCGCTATGGCTCGGCCGAGGCGCTGGGCCTGCTGGTGGCGCTGTCGCTGCTGCGCGAGCTGGGGCCGGTGGTCACGGCGCTGCTGTTTGCGGGCCGCGCCGGTACGGCCCTGACGGCAGAGATCGGCCTGATGAAAGCCGGCGAGCAGCTCACGGCGATGGAAATGATGGCCGTCAGCCCGGTGCGCCGCATTCTGGCGCCGCGTTTCTGGGCCGGGGTCATCACCATGCCGCTTTTGGCGGCGGTGTTCAGCGCCGTGGGCGTGATTGGCGGCTGGGTGGTGGGCGTGCTGCTCATCGGCGTGGATGGCGGTGCTTTCTGGGGACAGATGCAAGGCGGTGTCGATTGGTGGTACGACCTGGCCAACGGCGTCCTCAAAAGCCTGGTGTTCGGCGTGGCGGTGAGCTTCATCGCTCTTTATCAGGGCTATAGCGCCAAGCCGACGCCCGAAGGCGTCTCCCGCGCCACGACGCGCACCGTGGTAGTGGCCTCGCTCACCGTACTGGGGTTGGACTTTCTTCTTACGGCGTCCATGTTCAGCATTTAAGGAATCGACACATGCAAAGTTCCAAAAACGACGTATGGGTGGGCTTGTTCGTCTTGATCGGCGGTCTGGCGCTGGCCTTTCTGGCGCTGCAATCGGCCAACCTGCTCAGCTTGAATTTCGAGCAGACCTACCAGGTCACGGCCCGCTTCGACAACATCGGCGGCCTCAAGCCCAAGGCGGCGGTGAAAAGCGCCGGCGTGGTCGTGGGCCGGGTCGATGGCATCGGCTTCGACGACCAGACCTTCCAGGCCACCGTCCATCTGTCGCTGGAAAAGCGCTACGCCTTTCCCAAGGACAGCTCCTTGAAAATCCTGACCAGCGGCCTGCTGGGCGACCAGTACATCGGTATCGAGGCCGGGGCCGAGGAAGCCAATCTGGCCCAGGGGGATCGCATCACGGCGACGCAATCGGCCGTGGTGCTGGAAAATCTGATCGGCCAGTTCCTCTACGGCAAGGCGCAAGAGGGCGGCGCAGCCAATTGATGCGTCCGGCAAAGGTGAACATGATGTCCAAAAAACTGCTTTCCTTTTTTTCGTTCTCCCGCAGGGCACTGGCCGCATCCCTGGCCGGTGGCTGTCTGGTTCTGGCCGGGTGCGCTTCGGTGCCCGAAGGGCAGGCCCGCAACCCGCAAGACCCCTGGGAGGGCTACAACCGCTCGATGATGACGTTCAACGACAAGGTCGATACGGCGGTGTTCAAGCCTGTGGCGACCGCCTACAAAACCGTCACGCCCCGGCCGGTGCGCACGGGGGTGACCAACTTCTTCGACAACATCGGCGACCTGTGGTCGATGGTGAACTACCTGCTGCAGGGCCGGGGCGAAAAAGCCTACAACCACATGGTGCGCTTTACCACCAACACCGTGTTCGGCCTGGGCGGCGTACTCGACATTGCCACCGAGGCGCAGATTCCCCGCGAGAAGCAGGACTTCGGCCTGACCCTGGCGCACTGGGGCATGAAGCCGGGGCCGTACCTGGTGCTGCCGTTCTGGGGGCCTTCGACGCTGCGCGATACCGTGGCCCTGCCGGTGGACTGGAGGGGTTATGTCCTCGACCGGATGCACCCGGTGTCGCACCGCAATACCCTGACCGTGGTGCGCTGGACGGACAAGCGGGCCAACCTGCTCGACACCACCGACATGGTGGACGCCATCGCCCTGGACCGCTACAGCCTGATCCGCGACTTCTACCTGCAGCAGCGTGATCCCAAGGCGCAGGACGAGAACGCCGGGAAAATTGAAGATTTTGACGATTGAGATACAGCGAGTTTTTCATGCAACGACGTACCCTGGCCACTTTGCTGGCATCCCTGACAGTCTGTGCCGCTCTGCCTGCCTGGGCGCAGGCCGAGGAGGCGCCCGATGCGCTCATCAAGCGCCTGTCCGCCGACCTGCTGGAGCTGATCAAGCAAGACCCGCAGCTCAAGAAAGGCGATATCGCCCATATCTCCGAAGTCGTCGATCGGGAAGTCATGCCCTACGTGAACTTCCGCAGGATGACTTCGGCGGCCGTCGGCCCGCAATGGCGCCAGGCCAACGAAGCGCAGCGCGACAAGCTGCAACAGTCGTTCAAGGCCATGCTGATCCGCACCTATGCGGGAGCGCTGGCGCAGGTCAGCGACCAGAAAGTGGTCGTCAAGCCGCTGCGGGCCGCCCCGGGCGACACCGACGTGCTGGTGCGCACCGAAGTGCATGGCAAGGGCGAGCCGGTGCCGCTGGACTTCCGCCTGGAGAAAAAACCGGGCGAGGGCTGGAAGGTCTACAACTTCAACGTGCTGGGCATCTGGCTGGTGGAAACCTACCGCACCCAGTTTGCGCAGGAGCTGAACAAGGGCGGCATCGACGGGCTGATCCAGGCCCTGTCCACCCGCACCTTTGATGCCAGCGCCCCGGCAACGGCCCAGACCCGGCAGTAAGCCATGACGACCCCGCACCGCATTGCCCTGCCGCCCCAGCTGGACACCGGCTGCGCCACGGCACAGCTGGCCCGGCTGTGCCAGGCGCTGGATGCGCTGCCCGCCGGCAGCGCCTGCGTGCTGGATGCGGCGCAGGTGCAGCAGTTCGATTCGGCCGGGCTGGCCGTTTTGCTGGCCTGCCGCCGCCACGCGCTGGCCAGCGGCAAGACCGTGCATGTGGCGCAGTGGCCCGACAAGTTGCACGCGCTGGCGCAGGTGTACGGCGTGGCCGCGTGGCTGGCCCCCGAAGCGCCGGCCCTGGCGCAAAGCGCATAGGCCCTGCGGCCATTGGTGCAGCGCAGCATGGTGCTGCGGGCCGCACCGTAAAATGGCAAGCTCATGACCGCAGTTTCTTTCCAATCCGTCTCCAAGACCTACACCACCCCCAAGGGGGATTTCCACGCGCTGCAAAACGTCAGCCTGGACATCGAGGTGGGCGAATTTTTCGGCCTGCTCGGCCCCAACGGGGCTGGCAAAACCACCCTCATCAGCATCCTGGCAGGGCTGGCGCGTGCCAGCAGCGGGCGCGTATCGGTGCTGGGGCACGATGTGCAGGGCGATTTTTCCGCCGCCCGCCAGCGCCTGGGCATCGTGCCGCAGGAGCTGGTGTTCGACCCCTTCTTCAACGTGCGCGAAACCTTGCAGTTGCAGTCCGGCTACTTCGGCCTGAAGAACAACGACGCCTGGATCGACGAACTGCTGGAAAGCCTGGGCCTGGCCGACAAGGCCACGGCCAACCTGCGCCAGCTTTCCGGCGGCATGAAGCGCCGCGTGATGGTGGCGCAGGCGCTGGTACACAAGCCGCCGGTGATCGTGCTGGACGAACCCACCGCCGGGGTGGACGTGGAGCTGCGCCAGACGCTGTGGCAGTTCATCGCCCAGCTCAACAAGCAGGGCCATACCGTGCTGCTGACCACGCACTACCTGGAAGAGGCCGAGGCGCTGTGCAGCCGCGTCGCCATGCTCAAGCGCGGGCAGATCGTCACCCTTTCGCGCATGGACGACTTGCTCAAATCCGCATCCAGCACCGTGTTGCAGTTCAAGACCGACGATGCCCTGCCCGCCGATCTGGCCACGCGGGCGCGGGTGACCGGGCGCATCGTGCAGATTCCGGCCCACGACGCCGCCGATGTCGAGCAGCTCCTGGCCGCACTGCGCCAGGGCGGCGTGCGCCCGCAGGAGGTGGAAATCCGCCGTGCCGATCTGGAGGACGTGTTCATCCACGTCATGCAACAGCAGCAGGGAGGCGGCCAATGACCATGCCCAAGCCAGGCGCCGGCTGGCGCACGCTGCTGTACAAGGAAGTGCAGCGCTTCTGGAAAGTGGCTTTCCAGACCATCGCCGCGCCGGTGCTGACCGCCGTGCTGTACCTGCTGGTGTTCGGCCACGTGCTGGAAGGGCGCATGGTGGTCTACGACCGCCTGAGCTACACCGCCTTCCTCATCCCCGGGCTGGTGATGATGAGCATGTTGCAGAACGCCTTTGCCAACAGCGCCTCCAGCCTGGTGCAAAGCAAGATCATGGGGTCGCTGGTGTTCCTGCTGCTCACCCCGCTGTCGCACTGGGCCTGGTTTGGCGCCTACGTGGGCGCGGCGATCCTGCGCGGGCTGCTGGTGGGCGCCGGGGTGTTTGCCATCACCCTGTTTTTTGCCATTCCGGAATTTGCCGCGCCGCTGTGGATTGCCGTGTTCGCCCTGCTGGGCTGCGCCATGATGGGCACGCTGGGGCTGATTGCCGGGCTGTGGGCGGACAAGTTCGACCAGATGGCGACCTTCCAGAACTTCCTCATCATGCCCATGACGTTTTTGTCCGGCGTGTTCTATTCCATCCACTCCCTGCCGACGTTCTGGCAGAACCTGAGCCATTTCAACCCGTTTTTCTACATGATCGACGGCTTTCGCTACGGCTTCTTCGGCCAGAGCGACGTGTCTCCCTGGTTCAGTCTGGCCATGGCGGGCACGGCCTGGCTGCTGGTGAGTGCGCTGGCGCTGCAACTGCTGCGCACGGGCTACAAAATTCGCAGCTAGTACCGCTGATTAAATAACGATTTCAAGAGGTTTTAATATGAATGCTGAAGATATTCAAGCGCTGATAGCTACAGGTTTGGAGTGCCAACACATCGAAGTGGAAGGCGACGGCCGCCACTGGTTCGCCGTCATCGTCTCCAGCGCCTTCGAGGGCCAGAACCGCGTGCAGCGCCAGCGCATGGTGAACGCCACCGTCCACGCCAAGATGGTCACCGACGAGCTGCACGCCCTGTCGATGAAAACCCTCACGCCCGCCGAATGGGCCGAGCTGCAAGCCTGAAACCGATCGCTGCCGACGCTTGTCCGGCAGGCACCGCAGGCCCATTTTTCTCTTAATCACCAGCGATTGGTTATGGACAAACTCCTTATCCGTGGCGGCCAGAGCCTGCAGGGCGAGGTGCTGATCTCCGGCGCAAAGAACGCCGCACTGCCGCAAATGTGCGCGGCGCTGCTGACCGGCGACCCGGTACACCTCACCAACGTGCCGCGCCTGCACGACGTGGCCACCATGCGCCGCCTGCTCGACCACATGGGCGTGGCCACCGAAACCCACGGCGAGCGCGGCGGCATGAGCTTCACCGCCCCCGACACGCTCAACCCCGAGGCGCCCTACGAGCTGGTGAAAACCATGCGGGCCTCGGTGCTGGTGCTGGGGCCGCTGCTGGCCCGCTTTGGCCGCGCCAAGGTATCGCTGCCCGGCGGCTGCGCCATCGGTTCGCGCCCGGTCGATCAGCACATCAAGGGCTTGCAGGCCATGGGTGCGGAAATCACCGTCGACCACGGCTACATGCTGGCCAGCCTGCCGCTGGGCCGCCAGCGCCTGCGCGGCGCCCGTATCAGCACCGACATGGTGACGGTGACGGGCACGGAAAACTTCCTCATGGCCGCCTGCCTGGCCGAAGGCCAGACCGTGCTGGAAAACGCCGCCATGGAGCCCGAGATCACCGACCTGGCGGAAATGCTCATCCGCATGGGCGCGAAAATCTCCGGCCACGGCACCAGCCGCATCGTCATCGACGGGGTGGAAAAACTCCACGGTTGCGAGCACCAGGTCGTGGCCGACCGGATCGAGGCCGGCACCTTTTTGTGCGCCGTGGCCGCCACCGGCGGCGAAGCCTTTCTGCGCCATGCCCGCGCCGACCACCTGGGCGCGGTGCTGGACAAGCTGCACGACGCCGGTGCCCAGGTGCTGGCTGAAGAAGGCGGCCTGCGCATCCGCAGCGAAGGGCCGCTCAAGGCGCAAAGCTTTCGCACCACCGAATACCCCGGCTTTCCCACCGACATGCAGGCGCAGTTCATGGCCCTCAATCTGGTGGCCGAAGGCAGCAGCACGGTGACCGAAACCATTTTTGAAAACCGCTTCATGCACGTCAATGAAATGCGCCGCCTGGGGGCGCAGATCAGCACCGACGGGCGCGTGGCCAGCGTCACCGGCGGGCAGCGCCTGACCGGGGCGACCGTCATGGCGACCGACCTGCGGGCCTCGGCCAGCCTGGTCATCGCCGCCCTGGTGGCCCAGGGCGAAACCACGGTGGAGCGCATCTACCACCTCGACCGGGGCTACGACCGCATGGAAGACAAGCTGCGGGCCCTGGGGGCGGACATCCAGCGCATTTCCTAACTCCATTCAGATCGCTGCCGTTATGAGCATCACCATCGCCCTGTCCAAGGGCCGCATTTACGAAGAAACCCTGCCGCTGCTGGCCGCCGCCGGCATCACCGTGGCGGAAGACCCGGAAAAGTCCCGCAAGCTGATCTTCCCCACCAACCAGCCGGACGTGCGCGTCGTGCTGGTGCGGGCCTCGGACGTGCCGGTGTACGTGCAGTACGGCGGGGCCGACCTGGGCGTTTCGGGCCTGGATTCGCTCATCGAACACGGCGGCCAGGGCCTGTACCAGCCGCTGGACCTGCACATCGCCCAGTGCCGCGTCAGCGTTGCCGTGCGTGCCGGTTTTGACTACGAAGCCGCCGTGCAGCAAGGCGCCCGCCTGAAAATCGCCACCAAATACACCACCATCGCCCGCGAGTTTTTCGCCCAGAAAGGCGTCCACGTCGATATGGTCAAGCTCTACGGCAGCATGGAGCTGGCGCCGCTGACCGGCATGGCGGACGCCATCGTCGATCTGGTCTCCACCGGCAGCACCCTGAAAGCCAACAACCTGGTCGAGGTCGAGCGCATCATGGACATCAGCTCGCGCCTGGTCGTGAACCAGGCGGCGCTGAAAATCAAGCAAGCCAAACTGCGCCCCATCATCGACGCCTTTGCCGGGGCCATCACCCAAGATTAACGCAGCATTCGCCAGGAAAAATCATGAACTTAGTAGCTACTCCCGCCCGCCTGTCAACGGTTTCAAGCACTTTTGAGCAAGATTTTTCCCGGCGCCTGCACTGGTCGGCCGAACAGGACGCTGCCATCGAAGAGCGCGTTGCCGCCATCCTGGCCGACGTCCAGCAGCGCGGCGATGCCGCCGTACTGGACTACACCGCCCGCTTCGACGGCCTGCCCGCCGAAGGCATGGCGGCACTGGAGCTGACCCAGGCCGAGCTGAAAGCCGCCTACGACAGCCTGCCCGCCCCGCAGCGCGACGCCCTGACGGCCGCCGCCCAGCGCGTGCGCAGCTACCACGAGGCCCAGAAAAAGGCCAGCGGCGAAAGCTGGAGCTACCGCGACGCCGACGGCACCCTGCTGGGCCAGAAAGTCACCCCGCTGGACCGCGTGGGCATCTACGTGCCCGGCGGCAAGGCCGCCTACCCCAGCAGCGTGCTGATGAACGCCATCCCTGCCCACGTCGCCGGTGTGCCGGAAATCATCATGGTCGTGCCCACGCCCAAGGGCGAGAAAAACCCGCTGGTGCTGGCCGCCGCCTACGTCGCCGGCGTCACGCGCGGCTTCACCATCGGCGGCGCCCAGGCCGTGGCCGCGCTGGCCTACGGCACGGCCACCGTGCCCAAGGTGGACAAGATCACCGGCCCCGGCAACGCCTACGTCGCCAGCGCGAAAAAGCGCGTGTTCGGCCTGGTCGGCATCGACATGATCGCCGGGCCATCCGAAATCCTGGTGCTGGCCGACGGCAGCACGCCCCCGGACTGGGTGGCGATGGACCTGTTCAGCCAGGCCGAGCATGACGAACTGGCCCAGTCCATCCTGCTGTGCCCCGATGCCGACTACATCGCCGCCGTGCAGCGCGAAATCGACCGCCTGCTGCCCGAAATGCCCCGCGCCGAAATCATCGCCAAGTCCCTGAGCGACCGGGGCGCCCTCATCCATACGCGCAGCATGGAAGAAGCCTGCGCCATCAGCAACCGCATCGCCCCCGAACACCTGGAAGTCTCCAGCCGCGATCCGCACCGCTGGGAGCCGCTGTTGAAGCACGCCGGGGCCATCTTCCTGGGCGCCTATACCTCCGAGAGCCTGGGCGACTACTGCGCCGGCCCCAACCACGTCCTGCCCACCAGCGGCACGGCCCGTTTCAGCTCCCCCCTGGGCGTGTACGACTTCCAGAAGCGCAGCAGCCTGATCGAAGTCAGCGAACAGGGCGCCCAAACCCTGGGCCGCATCGCCAGCGTACTGGCGCACGGCGAAGGCTTGCAGGGCCATGCGCGGGCGGCGGAAATGCGGTTGAAGGCGTAACGTCAGCGTCCCGTCGCAGCCTGTCTGGAGCATATGGGCTGCGAAGTAATAGTGATTGATAATAGCTATTGTTTTCGTTGGCGCCACCATATTGTCCTGTACCCATCATTATGAAACCCACACCACAATTACCAGAAGAACTGCATCTTGCAGAGCTGCGACGTGAGCAAGCTTTTAAAAAAGTGTGCTTGGCGGCACAGGCTGTGCCATTAAAGATTTGGCAACTTCCTTTTGCATACCTGGCAGGCGTCTTGGTCGGGGTTTTTGCATATTTTGCCCAGACAAATCTATTCCTCGCTATTACTGCTGGTGCGGCGGTAGCGGCACTGAACGTCGCCACTGCCGCCGCTGTATCAATATCAAAGACCAATGCCGCCCTTGTCGCACTCATCGATGAACGAGAAAGAAGTTTGAGTGGGGAATATAAAAAAATCGGAAAAGGATTTTGTCGAGAATAATCCCGGATTTTTGTAATTTTGATAAGGAATGATAATGAACAATCTCCCGTGCTGCCCAAAGTGCGATTCGACCTACACCTATGAAGACGGCAGCCAGTACGTTTGCCCCGAATGCGGCCACGAATGGAGCCGTGTTACGCAAGAGGCTGTAGAGGAACAGCGTGTGTGGAAAGACGCCTTTGGCAACGCACTGAAAGACGGAGATTCGGTCACCGTTATCAAAGACCTCAAGGTGAAGGGCTCCTCTTCGGTGGTCAAAGTCGGAACGAAGGTCAAGAACATTCGCCTGATGGATGGCGACCACGACATCGACTGCAAGATCGACGGGTTCGGGTCGATACAATTGAAATCCGAGTACATCAAGAAAGCCTGATCTTCATGGCGAAAAGATTGGCCGATGTGGCGGAAAGGCCGGTCTTGACCACACGCCCCCCACCCTGGCATGCCCCTTTGGCCGATTTGTCGCCTGCCTATTTCGGGCTGGTGATGGCCACGGGCATCGTCTCGCTGGGGGCGGGGATGATGGGACATCCGCTGGTGGCGCGGGGGCTGTTGTGGCTGAACTTCGGCCAGTACGCCCTGCTGTGGCTGCTGTACGGGGCGCGGGCGGTGCTGTATCCGCAGCGGTTTTTCCAGGATTTGATCGACCATCTGCGCGGGCCGGGTTTTTTCACCACAGTGGCGGCTTCGGGGATTCTGGCCAGCCAGGCGGTGGTGCAACTGGACTATCTGCCGCTGGGCGTGGGGCTGTGGGCGCTGGCGCTGCTGTTGTGGCTGGTGCTGACGTATTCCATCTTTACCGCCTTCACCGTCAAGCAGGAAAAGCCGCCGCTGGACAAGGGCATCAACGGTGCCTGGCTGCTGGCGGTGGTGGCCACGCAGTCGCTGGCGGTGAGCAGCTGCCTGCTGGCCGACCGCATCGGCCAGCCCCTGCGGCTGGAGCTGAATCTGCTGGCGCTGTCCATGTGGCTGTGGGGCGGGATGCTCTACATCTGGATGATGTCGCTGATTTTTTACCGCTACACCTTTTTCCGTTTCGCCCCCGGCGACCTGGCCCCGCCGTACTGGATCAACATGGGCGCCATGGCCATTTCCACCCTGGCCGGTTCGCTGCTGATCCAGAACGCCCCGCATGCGCCGTATCTGGCCGAGCTGCTGCCCTTCCTCAAAGGCTTCACCTTGTTCTACTGGGCCACCGGCACCTGGTGGATTCCCATGCTGCTGGTGCTGGGCATCTGGCGGCACGTCTACCGGCGCTTTCCCTTGCAGTACGACCCCTTGTATTGGGGCGCGGTATTTCCGCTGGGGATGTATGCGGCCTGCACCTGGCAGTTGGACAAGGCGATGGCCTTCGGCTTTTTGCGCAGCGTGCCGCTGGCGTTCTGGTGGGTCGCGCTGACGGCCTGGGGGCTGACGTTTTTCGGGATGCTGCGGCGTATCTCGCACGCGCTCAGAGGTAAAAGCTGGACGGCGTAGCCCCGAAATGCCGCTTGAACATGGCGGTGAATGCGCTGGGGCTGGCGTAGCCGCAGTCCAGCGCCACGTCGATGATCTTGCGGCCTTCGGCAATGCCGCGCAGGGCGTGCAGCAGCCGGGCCTGTTCGCGCCATTGGGCGAAGCGCATACCGGTTTCCTGGGTAAACAGCCGGTACAGGGTGCGCTCTCCCACGCCCAGGGTGCGTGCCCAGGCGGCTGCGCTGGTGGTGTCCGAGGGGCGGTTCATCAACGCATGGCAGATGGCCTGCAGCCGCACATTGCGGGGTAGGGGCAGATGCAGGGTCATGGCAGGGGCGGCACGTACCTCGTCCAGCAGCAGGGCGATGAGGTGGGCGTCCCTTCCGGACAGCGCCGGGGCTGGCGTGATCTGCACCGCCGCAACCAGCAGCTCCCGCAGCAGCGGCGAGACGTTGAGCACGCAGCTTTGCGGCGGCAGGCCGGGCACTGTCTCTGCGCGGATGTAGGCAGTTCGCATCAGGACGGCGCCCGACATGGTGACGTTATGGCGCAGCCCGGCGATCAGCCAGAGGGCGCGATGCGGCGGCACCACCCAGGCGCCGCCCTCCGAATGCACGAGCATGACGCCGTTGGTGGCGTACAGCAGTTGCCCTGCATCGTGGGTATGCCAGCCGGTCGATGCGCCTGACGGGTACATCCGTTCCACGGCCAGTACGGCCGGTGCAAGTGTCGGGGGGCGATGGGGCGGGAGCGTGGTGGTGTGCATGGCAGAAACTCGATGGTTATTGGCAGATTAGCGCAGGACAGCCATCACGGTACAACGTACCCTCGCGGGCGTTCGCTTTTTCATTCGTATTGTTTTATGACCACACCCACTGCCACCTGCCCGGAGACCGTTGCCACGGCACCGGCTTCTTCTCCTGTCCCCGCCCGGCAGCACGGTTTTCTGTTGCCCGTGGTGGGCGGTGCGGCGCTGGCGCATTTGCTCAATGACCTGATCCAGGCCATGCTGCCGGCGATTTTTCCGCTGCTCAAGCAGAACTTCGCGCTCAGTTTCGGGCAGATCGGCATCATCGGGCTGGTCTATCAGGCGACGGCATCGCTGTTGCAGCCCTGGGTGGGGCTGGTGACGGACAGGCATCCCTTGCCCTATCTGCTGCCGTCCGGGATGGTGATGACCTTGATCGGCATCGGGCTGCTGGCGACGGCGGGCAGTTATCCGATGCTGCTGGTGGCGGCTGCGGTGGTGGGCGTGGGCTCGGCCACCTTCCACCCGGAGGCCTCGCGCATTGCCCGGCTGGCGTCGGGCGGGCGTTTCGGCACGGCGCAATCGACCTTTCAGGTGGGTGGCAATACCGGCTCGGCCATCGGCCCGCTGCTGGCGGCGGCCATCGTCATTCCCCACGGGCAGGGGGCGGTGGCGTGGTTCATGCTGATTGCGCTGGCAGCGATCTTTGTGCTGTACCGACTCACGCTCTGGGTGCGGCGCCACGGGCAGGCGCAGGCCCGTAGTCTGGGTCAAGGCCATGCCGGTGGTTTGGGCCGTGCCGGCGTGGTGCGGGCCGTGGCGGTGATTTGCGTGCTGCTGTTTGCCAAGTTCGTCTACATCGCGGCGTTCACCAACTATTTCACCTTCTACCTGATGCAGCGCTTTGGCGTGGGCGTGCAGCAAAGCCAGGTTTTCCTGTTCATGTTTCTGGCGTCCGTTGCCGTGGGCACTTTTGCGGGCGGGCCGGTGGGCGACCGCATCGGGCGCAAGGCGGTGATCTGGGTGTCCTTCCTGGGCGTGGCCCCGTTCGCGCTGGCCTTGCCGCACGTCGGCCTGTTCTGGACGGCGGTGCTGGCGATGCTGATCGGGCTGGTGATGTCCTCGGCCTTCGCCGCCATGGTGGTCTACGCCCAGGAGGCAGTGCCGGGCCGCGTGGGCATGGTGTCGGGGTTGATGTTCGGGCTGATGTTCGGCATTGGCGGCTTGGGAGCGGCGGGGCTGGGCAAGCTGGCGGACGTCCACGGCATTGTCTGGGTGTACGGGGTGACGGCCTACCTGCCGCTGCTGGGGCTGGCGACGGCGCTGCTGCCGGATACCGGCAAACGGCGAGCGTGATGCTGGTTGTTACACGAAATTCGTGCAACACGAATTTCGTGTAAACTGTGCCGCATGAAAAATCTGACCATCACCGTGGAAGACAGCGTGCTGGAATGGGCCCGCATCGAGGCGGCCCGCCGGGGCACCAGCGTCTCGCGCATGGTGGGGGATTTCATGGCCGAGATGCAGCAGCGCGAGGATGCCTACGAACGCGCCTATCTGGCCTGGCGCACCGACGAGCGCGGCTGGCAGGCGCAGCCTGTGCAAAAAACCGCAGCGCGTAGCGCAAGCCCGCAAAGGGTTGACGGCCAGAACGATGGGAAAGACGGGGGCGCAGCATGAACCCGGTGTTCGTCGATACCTCGGTGCTGATTGCGGCAGAGGACACGGGCGGCGGCCCGCTGTACCGGGCCTGCCTGGACTGGCTGGACGGGCTGTGGCAGCACCGCAGCGGCCGCACCGGCAACCAGGCGCTGGTGGAGTTTTACGACCAGGTGGTTGCCGCCCCCCGGCCCATGCCCCGGGGCGATGCCCGCGCTGCGCTGCGCCGCTACCAGACCTGGACGCCCTGGAAAACCGATGCCGCCACGCTGGAAACCGCCTGGGCCATCGAGGCGCGGCACGACCTGCCGTTTGGCGACTGCCTGGCCCTGGCCTGCGCCCAGCACAGCGGCTGCGAAGCCATGCTCAGCCTGCACCTGCCGCATGGCGCGGTGTATGGCGGGGTGCGGGTGTGCCACCCCTTGCACAGCACGCCGCAGGAATTTGCCGAAGGAAAGTTATGACCACAACCACTGATGCCACCGCTGCCGCCGTGCAACGCATCCGCCCCGACGTGCGGGCCATGGCCGCCTACCACGTCCAGCCCGCCGCCGGGCTGCTGAAGATGGATGCGATGGAAAACCCCTTCACGTTGCCGCCCGAATTGCAGGCCGCGTTGGGCCAGCGCCTGGGCGCCCTGGCCATCAACCGCTACCCGGGCGAGCGTATCGGCCTGCTGCACCAGGCGCTGGCGCAGTATGTGGACGTGCCTGCGGGCTGCCAGCTCATGCTGGGCAATGGCTCGGACGAGTTGATCAGCTTGGTCAGCCTGGCCTGCGCCCAGCCGGGGGCCAAGGTGCTGGCGCCGTTGCCGGGCTTTGTCATGTACGCCATGAGTGCGCAATTGCAGGGGCTGGAGTTTGTCGGCGTCGATCTGACGGCGGACTTCGCCCTGGACGTGCCCGCCATGTGCGCCGCCATGGCCCGCGAGCGCCCGGCCATCACCTATCTGGCCTATCCGAACAACCCCACCGCCACGCTGTGGGCGCAGGCCGACATGCAGGCGGTGATCGACGCTGCGGCGCAGGTGGGCGGCATCGTCGTCGTCGACGAGGCCTACCAGCCCTTTGCCAGCCGCACGTGGCTCGACCAACTGCGGGCCGAGCCTGAGCGCAACGGCCATGTGCTGCTGATGCGCACCCTGAGCAAATTCGGCCTGGCCGGCGTGCGCCTGGGCTACATGCTGGGCGCGGCGGCGCTGGTGGCGGAAATCGACAAGGTGCGCCCGCCGTACAACGTCAGCGTGCTGAACAGCGAAGCCGCCCTGTTTGCGCTGGAACATGCCGAGGTGTTTGCCGCGCAGGCGCAGGAATTGTGTGCCCAGCGCAGCGCCTTGGTGGCGGCCTTGCAGGGCATGGCGGGGGTGGAGAAGGTCTGGCCCTCGGAAGCCAACATGGTGCTGCTGCGCGTGCCCGATGCCGCCCGCACCCTGGCGGCGATGAAGGCGCGGGGCGTGCTGGTGAAAAACGTCTCTGCCCTGCACCCGCTGCTGCACAACTGCCTGCGCCTGACCGTGGGCAGCGCCGAAGAAAATACCCAGATGTTGGCCGCTTTACAGGAGTCCTTATGACCAGCAACGCTTTAGTCACCACCCAGCCCACCACTGCCCGCACTGCCGAAGTGCAGCGCAACACGGCGGAAACCCGCGTGCAGGTGCGCGTCAATCTGGACGGCACGGGCCAGGCCCGGCTTAATTCGGGCATCGGCTTTCTCGACCACATGCTCGACCAGATCGCCCGCCACGGCCTGATCGACCTGGACGTGGAATGCGCGGGCGACCTGCACATCGACGGCCACCACACGGTGGAAGACATCGGCATCACCATCGGCCAGGCCTTTGCCCAGGCCATCGGCGACAAGAAAGGCATCCGCCGCTACGGCCATGCCTACGTGCCGCTGGACGAAGCCCTCTCCCGCGTGGTCATCGACTTCTCGGGCCGCCCCGGCCTGCACATGGACGTGAAGTTCACCGCCGGCAGCATCGGCCAGCTCGACACGCAACTGGTGTACGAGTTCTTCCAGGGCTTCGTGAACCACGCGGGCGTGACGCTGCACATCGACAACCTTAAAGGCTTCAACGCCCATCACCAGTGCGAAACCATCTTCAAGGCCTTTGCCCGTGCGCTGCGCTTTGCGCTGGAACACGACCCGCGCATGGCCGGGGTGATTCCGTCGACCAAGGGCGCTTTGTAAAAAAGAGAGCTTTTACTGCTGGCATGGATTGGTTTTCAGATGGAAAACAGTCTAAAGACCAGTATTGACCAACGCAAGCAGCTATGCAAACAATCACAAACACCGTCGCCGTCGTCGATTACGGCATGGGCAACCTGCGTTCCGTGGCCCAGGCCGTGCTGGCCGCCGCTGCCGACAGCGCCGTGCGCGTGCAGGTCACGCAAGACCCCGCCGTGGTGCGCTCGGCCAGCCGCGTCGTGCTGCCCGGCCAGGGCGCCATGCGCGACTGCATGGCGGCGCTGCGCCAAAGCGGGCTGGAAGACGCCGTGCGCGACGCGGCGGCCAGCAAGCCGCTGTTCGGTGTCTGCGTCGGAATGCAGATGCTGCTGGAACACAGCGAAGAGGGCGACACCCCCGGCCTGGGCCTGATCCCCGGCCAGGTGCGCCGCTTCGACCTGGCCGGCCAGCGCCAGGCCGACGGCAGCCGCTTCAAAGTGCCGCAAATGGGCTGGAACCAGGTGTGGCAGGCCGAGCATGGCGGGCAGCGCCATCCGCTGTGGGACGGGGTGGCGGACGGCAGCTTTTTCTACTTCGTGCACAGCTTCTACGCCCAGCCGGCGCAGGAGCGCGATTGCGCCGCCGCCACCGACTACGGCCACCGGTTTGCCAGCGCCGTGGCCCACGGCGGCATGTTCGCCACCCAGTTCCACCCGGAAAAAAGCGCCGCCCAGGGGCTGCGCCTGTACCGAAATTTTCTGCACTGGCAGCCTTAGAGCCGGTTCCTAAGCGCCTGTTTTCGCTCTAAGATTTCACCTTCCCTCAACCCGGCACTCTGACGCCACTTTTGCACCCTCATCACCCATGCTGCTCATTCCTGCCATCGACCTCAAAGACGGCCAATGTGTACGCCTGAAACAAGGCGATATGGACCAATCGACCATCTTCGGCGACCCCGCCGAAATGGCCCGCCGCTGGCTGGATGCCGGAGCGCGGCGCCTGCATCTGGTGGACTTGAACGGCGCGTTCGCCGGCCAGCCGAAGAACCTGGCCGCGATCAAGGCCATCCTGAAAGAAGTGGACGGCGAAATCCCCGTGCAGCTGGGCGGCGGCATCCGCGACCTGGACACGATCGAGCGCTACGTCGATCTGGGCATGGACTACATCATCATCGGCACCGCCGCCGTGAAGAACCCCGGCTTTTTGCAGGATGCGTGCAGCGCCTTTGCCGGGCACATCATCGTCGGCTTGGATGCCAAGGACGGCAAGATTGCCGTCGATGGCTGGGGCAAGCTCACCGGCCAGGAGGTCATCCCCACCGCCAAGCGCTTCGAGGACTGGGGCGTGGAATCCATCATCTACACCGACATTGGCCGCGACGGGATGCTCTCCGGCATCAACATCGACGCCACCGTGAAACTGTCGCAGGCCGTGCGTATCCCCATCATCGCTTCGGGCGGGCTGGCGGGCATGGCCGACATCGATGCGCTGTGTGCCGTGCAGGACGAGGGCATCGAAGGCGTGATCTGCGGCCGGGCGATTTATTCCGGCGACCTGGACTTTGCCGCCGCGCAGGAACGGGCGGATGCGCTGACCGAACAGGCGTAATTCCATTTCCATATCAAACGTGCACTTTGTCGGCTTCGCTTTCCGTACGCCTGTACTGTCTGCGCTTCGCCTTCGCGTTCACGCTTGATCTGGAAATGGAATAAGGCGTACCACCAATAAGAAACGGCCAGGAAATCCTGGCCGTTTTTTGTGGATGGCTGCTATTGCAGCATGAAGGTCTGGTACTCCAGCCGGTCGAGCTTGCGCGAGAGCAGCAGCAGGCCCGTGGCCAGGGTCAGCAGCGTGGCCAGCGCAAAGCCGTAGCCGTACAGGGCTGCGCCAAACCACAGGCTCAGGCCGGTCAGCACCACGTTCAGCAGTACGAACTGCACGCACAGCCACAGCACGATGCGGCGCTGGTCGAGGTAGAAAAACACGTTCAGCACCGCCATCAGCCCCACCTGCAGGCCCGCGCCGATCACCTGCACCTGCAGCAGCGGCAGGTACAGGCGCGAGATGCCGATGAAGTCCAGGATGGCCGGCCCGCCGACGAAGGTGATCAGCACCGCCAGGGTCTGGATTTTGGCGATCTCGCTCAGGCCGTGGCGGATGGCGTAGACCATTTCGTCGCGCATGGCCTCGATGAACTCCAGCGAACCGCCATCGCGCACCGCGTCGTAGAACTTGTCGTAGTACTCGACGAAATCCGTCTCGATGCGCACCAGGAACACCGCCATGCCGGGGATGATCGACAGGTAGGACAGGAACACCGGCAGGTCGTAGATCAGCGAGGCCCGCAGGTGGCCGACGATGGCCTGCGAAGTGGGCGTGAAGAACCAGAACATGAACTTGTCGGCCCAGATGCCCAGGTTCCACAAAAAGCCCACCGCCACCAGCGAGGGGTAGAGCTTGCCCGCCTGCAGAAAGTCGAAGGCCACCATGCGCCGCGCCGGGTGGAACTCGCGCACGATGAGCAGCCACATCCCCGCCAGCAGCACGTAGTGGCCCAGCACGAAGCCGCCGAGCAGCCCCTCCAGCCCCCAGCGGCGCATGAGCAGGGCGCTGACCACGATCAGCCCGTAGGACAGGGCAAACAGCGCCACGATGGCCTTGTAGCGCTTCATGCCCGAGAGCAGCACCGTCAGAATCCACACGCCCGACAGCAGGATGAACCCGGCCAGCATCAGCAGGCGGTACAGCACGCCTTCGCCGGGCAGCACGAAAAACAGCGCCAGCGTGCCCAGGCCGCCCGCGCCCAGCAGCACCAGCGCCATCAGGCCGTGCAGATTGGGCAGGATGGCCTGCTTGCGCCGCTCGAACATCCGGTCGGAGACGAAGCGGGTGAACGCCAGCTGCGCCAGCCCGGTATAGATCAGGCTGCACGCCACCAGGTAGGTCACCGAGGTCTGGAACTGCGTGACCAGGGTGGCCGGCACGACCACGCTGGCGCTGAAAATGCCGATCAGCAGGATGCCGACGATGGACAGCACCCACGGCCCCGAGCCGATCACGCTGGCGTAGGTGTACGCCTGCAGCAGCCCCAGCAGGGTGTTCTTGCGCAGCATGTGGCGCAGCTCGAAACCAATCCCGGCCATGGTCTTATCCTTTCGCGGCGGGCGCCAGCGCCCCTTCGTACACCCGGCGGTAGCGGTCGAACATCAGGGTGTCGGTGTAATAGCGTTCCACCCGCGCCACGGCGGCGGCACTGGCGGCCTGCCAGGCGGCGGGGTCGCCCAGCAGGGCCAGGGCGGCATCGGCCAGCTGCTGCGGCTGGGCGATCGGCACCACGGCGCCGGAAGCGCCCAGCGCCTGGTCTTCGGCATCCAGCCCGTACACCAGCTGGCGGCACGAGCCGACATCGGTGCTGACCGCCGGCACCCCGGCGGCGTAGCCTTCCAGCAGCACCAGGGGCAGGGCCTCGCTGATCGAGGACAGCACCACCAGGCCGATTTGCGGCATCAGGTCTTCCACCTTCTGCATCCCCAGAAAACGCACCTGCTCGTCCAGGCCCAGGCTGCGCACCAGGTTGCGGCATTCCTGGGCGTAGGCCGGGTCTTCATCCTGCGGCCCGGCAATCCAGCCCTGGGCCTGGGGGTGCTGGTTGACCACCCGGCGCATGGCGCGGATGAAGGTCTTGATGTCCTTGATCGGCACCACCCGGCCAATCAGGCACAGCACTGGCGGCGGGCTGGCCGGACGCTGGCTGCGCAGCGGCGCAAAGCGGGCCAGGGCAATGCCGTTGGGGATGTTCATGGTGCGTTCGGCCTGGGCACCGTCCTGAATCTGGCGCAGGCGGTTGGCCTCGTACAGCGCAATGATCGGATCGGCCCGGCGGTAGCAGTAGCGGCCCAGCCATTCGAAGAAGGCAATCCACAACTGGCGGAAGTAGGACAGCTCCGACGGGTCGCGCTGGAAGATGTTGCGGTTGTCGTGAATCCATTCGCTTTTGAACAGGTCGATCTTGCGCTCCTTGGTGTAGATGCCATGCTCGGACAGCACCAGGGGAATGCCACGGGTCTGCGCCAGCAGGCCGCCCAGAAAGCCCGCGTACCCGGTCGAGGCGCAATGCACCGCCCGCACCGTCAGCAGCGCCCGGGCCACCCGGGCCAGGGTCCACAGGGGTTGCAGCATGATGCGCACCGTCCAGAAAAAATCCACGAACGAGGGGTCGGCACAGTGGTCGCGGTAGATCTGGCACAGGAGGTCCCAGGACTGGCGGCTGTAGAGGAAATCCTCCAGGGCAATCGCCCCGCCGGGCTGCAACTGGGCCGCCACGGCCTCGAATGCCGCCATCGCCTGCGGTGCCCGGGGGCCGCCAGCGGCCAGGGCGGCCAGAAAGTCCCTGACCAGGGCCGTGCCCTGCGGGTTACCCGGGCGCTGCGTGGGCTGCAGCTGCGTGCTGCGCTGTACGTCTTCGTACAGGAAGTGCTCCTCGAAATGCACCACGTTGTCCGGGAGGGGGTAGCGGAATGCGCCGTAATCCTGGCGCTTGCTGCCCAGGAAGACGATGGCAAAGCGGTACTGCGGGTAGGCGCGGACGATCTGGTTGATCCAGCTGGAGACGCCCCCGCTCACGTAGGGAAAGGTGCCTTCCAGCAACAAGGCGATGTCGGCGTCGCCGGCCTTGGGGTGTTCCATCAGCGGCCCTTCCAGTAATTGATGACCGGGCGCAGGCGCGGCAGTGCGCCCCATTGGTCCAATGCGCTCATGAGCGCCTGGGTGCGCGGGAAATCGCGCTGCTCGAAGCACAGCTCGGCCTCGTAGGGCAGCACGCGCGTGGCCGGCAGCCCCAGGGCGCGGGCATGGGCGTAAGCCGCCTGGGCCTCGGCACTGTGCCCCTGGGCGTGCAGCAGGCGGCCCTTGCGCAGCACCAGGGCGGCGTTGTCGGGCTGGCGGGCCAGGACGTACTCGCAGTAGTGCAGCGCCTGGGCGCAGGCGTGGTCCCGCAAGTCGCCTTGCACCAGCGCCTGGTACACCAGCTCCCAGTACAGGTCGGCCAGCTGGCGGGCGCTGTCCATGCTCTGCACCTCGTCGCCTGCCGCCTGGGCGCCGTGCCAGGTCTGCAGCTCCTGGTCGATGGCGTGGTTGATGCGCTTTTCCAGGTTGTCCAGCATGCCGTAGGCCAGCAGGCGCAGATCTTCGCTGGCATCGCCCATTGCCGTGCGCAGCAGCGGGGTGGCCGTGCGCCCGCCGACGTATTGCAGCGCCGACATGGCCCGCATCCGCGCGTGCAGGGGCGCCTTGGTATTGGTCAGGAAGGAGCGCATGCCGATGTGCCGAAAGCTGTTGCGCCGCTTTTCGTGCTGGTCGAACTCGGGGGATTCCAGCGTTTCGAAATCGTCGCGGGGGCGGGGCTTGCGGTACAGCGTCAGAAAGACGAAGGCCGCCACGACCCCGACGAAGCCCGCTACGGGAATGGCGTAACTGCACGCCATGATCAGGAGCAGCGTCCAGCCCGGCCGCCCCTGGCGCTGGCGCACCAGGGGCAGCAGCGTCAGCGACAGCAATACGCAGGCCAGGGTGTGCAGCAGCAGATACCCGGCCAGGGCCGTATCGGAGCGCTCGTACAGCAGGGCCACGGTCGTCCAGGCGCTGACCTCCATCCCCAATGCGGCCAGGCCGAGTTTCAGGTTAAGCATGGGCAATGCCGTGGATGCGGGCCACGGTGGCTTCGGGGGCGCTGCTGCTGAGCGCGATGACGTGGGGAAAAATGCCGGCATCGGCCAGCGAGGCATGGCCTTGCTGCGCGGCCCAGCCCTGCAGGCGGGCGATGTAGCCTTCGGCGGTGGCATGGTCGCCCAGCGGCATCAGCACGGCCAGGGTGGTGCGCTGCGGCGCTTCGAGGCACCAGATCTCATCCATTTCGCGTTTCAGGCGCTGAATCTGCTGGGGCAGGCCGAGCGCGATGGCCCGTTCCAGGCACTCCAGCACCACCACGATGCTGGGCACCTGGGTCTGCCGGTGGATGTGCCCGAGCCTTTGCAGCTCGAAGGCGAACGTCGGCGGGCAGTCGGGGAACTGCGCCACGATGGGCGCGGCCAGGGCGTGCATGGACAGGCCGTCGGTGTAGTAGCCCAGCAGCAGGTTGAGGGTCTGCAGGTTTTCCTCCTGCAGGGCGAAGAAGGGCATGTCCTCGACCACCAGCAGGCCGTACAGGGAACCGGCCAGGTCCCGCAGGGGCGCGGCCACCAGGTAGCGGGATGTCTGCTGGCTGGCCAGCGCCTGGCTGACATGGCAGAGCTTGTGGCAGCCCAGGGCCTGGACGACCAGGGGATCGGTGGCGTCCAGGTCGCCGACGCCGCCCAGGCTGGCCAGGGCCGATGTGCCCGGCCTGTCGTCGGCGAGGGGGTACAGCGCTGCCGCCTCCAGCTGGCAGTATTGGGCCAGCAGGCGCAGCAGCACGTCGGGGGCGTGCGGATTGTTGCCTTGCCCGGCATCGCGCAGGGCCAGCAGCGCATCGCGCATCGACATGGGGCGGCCGATCAGCTCCTGCTCCAGCCGGTCGTGCGACAGGCGCAGCAGGTAGTGCTGGCGCACCAGGTGTTCCAGCCGCTGGTCGAGGTAGGCCTGCAGGGTTTCGGCCCGCCGGGTGCGGGTGTGCCACAGGCTGGCGAACTCGCCGACCAGCATGACCAGTACCAGGCCGCCGAGAAAATACATTTTCGGAAACTGGTCGTAGTGCCCGCTGTTCAGCGCCAGCCAACCGGCCAGCAGCACCAGCGCGGCGCCCAGGCCCGGCAGCGGGCCGTAGCGCAGGGCCAGGATGACGGGCGCCAGCCAGGGCCAGGGAAAGCCGGCCCCCTGGGTTTGCAGGGGGTCTTGCGGCGCCCAGAGCAGGCCCAGGGCCAGGGCCGCAGCGGGCAGGAGCAGCGTCTCCAGCAGGACGATGGCCGGGTGCGGGTGGTAGGGGGCCAGCTTGCCCAGCAGGTTCGCCGGGACGTGCAGCCCCCGGGGCGCGGCAGCGTCCTGGCGGTGGTGAATTTCACGGCGTGCGGTTGCCGTCTCGGAGCTTGTCATGGCTTGGACGTGTTACCGGGCCTGGGCCAGGCCGGTACGCAGCAACTTGCGGATGAGCTGCTGGGCGACGGCGGACAGGGCCTCGCGGCTCCAGCCGCTCTTGCCGCCCGTGCCGCTCCACAGCAGTTCGCCGGTCTGCACGTCGATGATCTGCAGGGTCACGCCCGCGGCCGGCTCGCCATCCACGCCGACCTTGTAGCGCCATTCCTCGACGGCGCCCGCCAGGGCGTAGCGGATGCGGTTGTCCCTGGCCCAGGCCAGGGCGTCTTCCTGGCGGCTGTTGTCGGCAGCGCTGAACAGGGCTTCCTGCACGGCGGCATCCGGGGCGCGGCGCACGCTGCCGACGCCCTGGGCGTGCAGCACGGCGGCGGCGATGGCTTCGGCACGGCTGCCGGCCAAGGGGGTTTCGGTGTGGTTGGCAAAGGGCGGAACCACCCAGCTCGATTGCGCCTGCAATTGCGGGGCAGGGCCGCGGTCCAGGGTGGAACAGGCCGAGAGCAGCAAGGCCGCCGCAGTAGCCAGGGTCAGGCCGAGACGGCGCAGCAAGGAAGAGCAGTACAGCATGGTGAAGCTTTCTGGAAGTGAAAATTAAAAATGCAGGCGGTAGGACAAAGACAGGTTGCGCGTCGGTCGATTGGTGCTGCTGGCGGAATCGGCCCCGGACTTGTCCATGCCCCAGCTCAGGCTCAGATGGTCGGGCCCCAGCACATTGCCCGCCAGCCCCAGGCGCAGGCCGTAACCGGCGCCCAACTGGCTGTGCCGGGTGAGGCTGACCATGGCATACGGACGCACGGCGCGGGTGTAATCCTCTTCAAAGCGCATATTGACGGCCGCCTGCAGGCCGTAGAACTGGAAGTTCTCCGGCAGGTAGAACCCGGGGGCGGTCGCTGCGTCGGCCCCTGGCGGCAGGATGCGCTCGGCCGCTCGCAGTCCCTGGCGGCCCAGGGTGGCCGGGTCGCGGCGGCGGTAGCTGTGGGTCGACCAGAACGCGCCCAGGTCTACCGTGGGGGCGTCCTGGCGGTAGGTGTGGGTGTATTCCAGCGTGGTGTGGTGGCCGCTGCCGACCTGGGCGCCGGTTTGCAGGTAGTAGCGCTCCTGCGCGTGGGTCAGGGCCAGGCGGTCCAGGCGGCTGAGCTGGTAGCGCAGGCTGAGGCTCACCATGTCCTTCATCCCCACCAGGCGCAGCGGCAGGCTTTCTGTCGTCGTCAGTTGCCGGCCCAGCTCGGCGTACCAGCGCAGGCGGTTGTCGATGCGCTGGTCGTGGGTGAGCAGCACCGGCGTGGTGTCGGCATAGCCCTGGCGCCGGCCTGCGCTCAGTTGCGTCAGGCCGTCGGGGTGCTGCCAAGTGGCCAGCAGGGAAAAGATTTTTTCTTCCGGCAAGGTGTCGGCCAAGCCGTCGGCGATGTTCATGCGCCGCACGCTGGCAAAGCCGATGTCCAGGGCCAGGCGCGGCGAGATGGCCCAGTGCCATCGGGCCGACGCGGTGGCCTCGTCCATGTCCCCGAGCTGTTCGGTGCTGCCGCGCAGGGCGATGTGGTCGCTGAAGGCCAGCAGGTTGTCCGTCAGCTGCAGGTGCAGCGGGTCGTCGTCGGTCTGCCGGTCCTGGGTTTCAAAGGCCGCGGTCTGGGCGCGACGCAGGTCGCCGATGGTGGCGGCTGCATTCACCCGGTCGTAGCGCGGTAGGCGCTGGTCGAAGGTTTCCAGTAGCTGGCCGGTGGCGGCCCTGTCGTCTTCGGCCAGGGCCAGGGTGATGTCGGCCCACAGCGGGCGGTTGCTGCGCAGGCTGTGGCTGCGGGCGTACTGGTGGTAGAGGAAGCGGCGTTCGGCGGCGTATTCGGCAGCGTCCTGCAGCCAGCCGATGGCGGTTTCCGCAGCGGCGTTGGAATAGTTGCCCTGTGCGTCCCGGTCCAGGCGCAGCAGCTCGCGCAGCACGTCCAGCGCGGGGTCGCCGGGCTGCTGGGTCAGGTTCAGCCGGGCGCGGGCGATGCGCTGCACGGTATCCACCCCTTCCCGGGTCAGCCACTGCGCACGGGCCTGGGCGCGGCTCAGGCGCTGGCCCGCACTGCCTTGGCTGGCCTGCTGCCACTGCCGGGCCAGCAGGGCGCGGCGCAGCCGCCAGGCCTGATCGCCCTGCTGGTTCTCGCCCAGCGCATCGGCGTAGTTCATCAGCCACAGGAAGTCGTTGCGATGGGCCTCGGCCTGCGGGGTCAGATAGCGCTGCAGCGCGACCTGGGGTTGGGACAGCGCCTGGTAGGCGGCAGCCAGGCTGTCGTGCATGGCTTCCGACTGGCTCCAGCGCGATTCGTACTGCGTGAGCAGGCGCTGCAGGGCCACGGCGTCGTTGCTGTCGATGAACAGCCACAGCAGCGTCTGGCGCATGGCGTCGGAGTCGGGGGCCAGGGCAAAACCGGCTTCGTAGTACTTGCGGGCCAGTTCCAGTCGGCCAAAGTTCTGGTGGTAAGTGCCCAGCAGACGCAAAAACTCGGGCGATTGCTGCAAGGCCTGCCAGTGCTGCGGTTGTGCCTGTAGCTGGGTCAGGCTCTGGGTCATCAGGGGCCACTGGTTGCGGTTGCTCCAGATCGTCCAGGCCTGCAGCAGGTGGCGCGGCTCGTGAAAACGTTCCCAGGCCTGCCGGGCGGCCTCGGCAGCCTGCAGCGGCTGGGGTTCCAGCAGCAGGCGGATGAGGCCGTCGAAGTCGGTCAGCTCGGCCTCGGGCGTGGCGACCAGCTGGCGGTAGGCATCCACGGCCAGGGTCTGGTGGTCGCGGCTTTCGGCCACGGCGCCGGTGACGCGCCAGAGGGTGGCGGCCGCTTCGGATTCCTGCGGGGGCGGCAGGGCATGGGCCGCTTCCAGCCAGGCCAGGCCCAAGTCGGGCTGCCCTTGCCTCAGCGCCAGCAGCGCCGCCTGCATGGCCCGCTGGGCGTCGAGCTGCTGCGGATCGGCCAGCAGCCGTTGCCAGGTGGCCAGGGCCAGTGCGGGCTGGCCGGCGCGTTCGGCCAGCTGGGCCAGCAGCTCCAGGGTGTCGGCGGTGGGGGTGTGGCGCTGCAGGAAGGCGATGGCCGCCTGGGGTTCGCCCGCCCGCTCCTGCGTGGCGACGAAGGCGTGCAGCAGGGCGCGGTCGCCCGGGCGCGATTGCAGGGCGTGGCCCAGGGCTTCGGCCAGGGCCGCGTCGTCGAACAGGCCCGGGGCCAGGCGCAGCACGGCCTGCCAGGCGGCATCGCTGCCGGTGCTGCGGGCCAGTACCAGCCAGTGTTGCAGCGCCTGGGGCTGGCGGCCCGTCCATTCCGAGGTTTGCGCCAGGCGCTCGCGCCAGTCCATGGCCTCGGGCCGGTGCTGTACGGCGGCGTTGGCCAGCAGCCAGGCATCCTGCAGGCTGCCGTTTTCCAGAAACACCTGGTAGCCCAGCAGGTAGGTTTTTTCGTCGAACCGTGGCAGCGCGGGCGTGTCGGCGACGCGCAGCGCCGGGGAACGCAGCCACCGGGCGCCGTCGTCATAGGCGGGAGATGCCATGATTTCAGAAGCTGGTTGCGCTGATGAAATCAGGTATTTCACATGGATTTGTGTTTGAAATCCTTGTTTTTCAAGCGCCAGAAGCTCCTGTTTTTGAATCATGCCGGAGAGCGATTGCTGCAGCAGCTGGCGCACGTATTTCTCCGCCACGTCCGGCCGGCCTGTGGCCCGCGCCAGGTTGACCAGCAGGGTGAGTACCTCGGGGTCGCTGGCCCAGGGGCCGGCCTCGGCTTCGGCCAGCGCCAGGGCGGCGGCCATCTGGTTGCCCGATTGCAGGGTGCGCACGGCGTCGATGTACAGCGCCTTGGCTTCCTGGGGGGAAGGGCTGGCGGTGCCGGCCTGCAGGTACAGCTGGGCACTGCCGTGGTAGTCGCCCCGGGCCAGGGCTTCCTGGGCGGCGGTGCGGTAGAACTGGACGGCGGCCTGCGGGTCGTCAGGAATCAGCGTGGTGAACAGGGCCAGCGCCAGCGTGCTTTCCTGGAACTGGCTGGCCCAGGTGGCCAGGCGCAGGGTCTGCGATGGCGGCCAGGGGATTTGCGCCAGCGCCTGAATCTGCTGGCGGATGGCCTGGCTTTGCGCCAGGCGCTGGTCGGCGCTGGCGGGCAGGTGGTTGTATTCGTACAGCGCCAGCTCCCACTGCGTCCACAGGGCCTGGCGGTGCAACTCGGGGTCGCTGGACGCCAGGGCCGGCGCCAGGGTGCGGCGGGCATGGGTGACTTCGCCGTGGGCGATCTGGCGCTGCGCCAGCAGCAGGCGCAGGTGCGGATTGTCCGGGTCGCTGTGCAGGAGGTTGCTCAGGTAGGCATTGGTCAGTTCGGACTCGGCCAGCCCGGCCAGGCGTTTTTCCAGGTCCTGGCGCGGATAGATCAGCCACAGCGCCAGGCACACCATGGCGGCCATGGCCAGCACGAGCCAGTCGGGCGCAAGGACGGGGCGCTCAGCGGCCTGGGCAGAGGACGTCGATCTGAGCGGCAGCATGGGCAAGTTGGAAGGTGTGGGTGTTCGCGCTGCGCCGCTGTGCGGCGATGGGGCGCTGGTCGGCACGCACCCGGCAGCCCTGGACGTTGGCCAGGGTGACGACCAGGGGCACATGGCCCTGGAACGTGGCCGTGAAGCCCTGGTCGGTGCGCTGCCATGCGGCCAGGCGCCCGTTGGCTTCGTACAGGTAGGGGGCAGCGCCTGCCGCCGCTGCGGTTTGCAATCGGGCGGAGGCGCCGGTCATGTGGACGTAGGGCGCTTCCTCGCCCGGGCGCCAGCCGGCAATGGCCTGGCTGGCCTGCACGTCGGGCACGCCCAGCGCGGCGGGCAGGCGCACGGTGCGCAGGTGTCCGGGGCCGCTCAGGCGCCAGCCGGTGCCGTCGCGGGCGATGGCGAAGTCGTAGAAGTCCTGCACTTTCTGCGCGAACTCATAGGCATGAACCGGGTGCAGCGGCTGGCGCAGCGCCCAGTCGTAGGCTTTGTGGACGGCCTTGAGCGAGGCGGGTTTGGACGCGGAATAGCTGTGGTAGTAAATGCCCACCGGCTTGATGCGCCGGGGCGAGCCGGTCATCTCGAAGGTTTCGATCACCCGCTCGAAGCCGTAGAACGGCCCGGTCCACAGGTTGGTGTAGATGTTCTCGTTGGTCGCCGGGGCGTAGACCTGCAGGTAGGGGCCTTTGCGCAGGCCCAGGGCGCCAATGGCCGTGAGGCTGGGGTCGAGCTTGCTGATGAAGGTGTCGCCGCCGTTGAGGTTGAGCAGCCCCGCGCGGGCCGTGATGGCCAGGGCGGCCTCGCCCGGCGCCGTGTCGCCCGACCATTGCAGCAGCTTGACCGGCTTGTCCGGGGGCGCCAGGCGGGTGTTGATGTATTCGGTGGAGCCGACGATCTCGCGCTCCAGATTCATGGTGTAGCCCGGCACGTCCAGGGTCAGGGCCGCTTCGCTGTCCTCCAGGAACAGGCCGTGGCGGCGCGAGGTGTCCCACAAAAAGGGGTGGGAGTAGGTATGGCTGCCGACTTCCATGTGGGGCAGCTTGAAAATCTCGCGGGCAATGGCTTCCAGCCGGGGCGTCAGCTCCGGTGTCATCTCGTGGGCTTCGTACTCCACGATCGACATGGTTTGCGGGATGCGGTATTTGCGGAAAACCTGGTCGAGCAGTACCTGGGCCGTGAGCGGGCTGCCCGGAAATTCCGCACGGGTGTTGTAGGCGTCGCCGTCCACGTGGACGGTCAGCAGGCGCCGGCCGTTTTCCGTCGTGGTGTCGGGAATCGGCAGCACGGGCAGGCGCAGGCTGGCCTGCAGGAAGGCGAAGGGATCGACGATCCAGCGGGCCGCCTCGGTGCCGGGGATTTCGGTCAGCACGTTGGGGTCGAGGATGAAGCCGCCCCACGGCGTGATGGCCCCGCCGACCAGGGTGCGCCCCTGGGCATCGCGCAGCGCCAGCAGCGGGGTCGATTGCGCCAGCAGGGCCGGGCCGAGCTGCTCCAGGTCGGTCTGTGCGCCCGGCAGGGGCGGCTGCGCCTCCAGGCCCAGCATCGGGTGCTGGTTCAGCAGCGTCAGCGCTGTGGGGGCCGCCGGTTCTGCGGCGTTTTGCAGGCCCAGTTTGCGGGCGAACGCCGCGCCGGGTTCCTTGCCCCAGGTGCCGAAGATGGCCAAGGGCAGGCCCAGGTCCATGCGCTGGCCCAGCCACTGCTCGACCATGCGCCCCCGGCTGCCCGGGTAAAAGCCGGAAAACCAGGTGATCACCCCGGCGTAGCGGTCGGGGTAGACGGCGCTGGGCAGCGGCTGATTGACATCGGCATAGTCCACCACATAGCCCAGGTGGTTCAGCGGCATTTGCAGATACCGGTGGGCATTGCTGTAGCGCAGCGAAGGCGACTCGTCGGCGTTGTACAGCACCAGCACCCGGCGGGCCACCGGCTCGATGCTGCCGATGCCGACGCTGGACAGGTCGCTGTCGGTGACCCAGGGGATGAAGCCGTCGGCCGCGATTTTCTCGGCCGTGCGGCGGGCCAGTGCGCGGTCGTGCGGCGGGGCGTAGTCGATCACCAGCACCGGCAGGTGGTCGCGCTCCTGCACGGTGCGCAGCTGCTCCAGCAGCCAGGCGCGGTCCGGTTCGGAGACTTCTTCATAGCGCTGCGTGCGTGCGTTCCAGGCCCGGTACAGCGATTCGGCGGCCACCATCTGCACCTTGCCGGGCAGCCGGGGCAGCAGGTCGAAGCCCCGGTTGAAAATCAGCTGGATGCCCGGAAAGCGCGTATGCAGGGTTTCGATGACGCGCACCAGTCCCTGCTGCTGGGCCTGTTCGTCAAAATCCTGGGCCAGGCGGTAGGAGTCGAGCGTGTCCAGGAAGAACCCCCGGTAGCCCTGTTGCCACAGGGGCGCGATGACGTTGTCGGCGAAAAAATCCGGCCACTGCGCCGTGGTCTGGTCGATCACGTCCGACTGCCAGTCGGCATTGCGGGCCAGCTTCCACTGGGCCGGAATCCTGTCGTAATACGCCCGCGTGGGGTGGACCTCGGTCACCGACGCATAGGCGTAGACCTGGGTCGCGGGCAGCCTGGGCGCCGCCACGTGGTCGGGATCGACGACCAGAATGTCAAAATTCCCGAATTCGCTCAGGGCGATGCCGCTGCCGTAATACAGTGCCACGGCGGGCGCCGGTTGTGCCCAGGCACCACCGGCCAGCAGCGTGCAGGCCAGGACGAGGCGGCGCAAAACGCTGCCCAGGAGGGCGGAGTGACGATACAGAAAACAGGTAGGCATAAAGACGCAAGAAAATGTACAAACTATGTTACGTTATAGTTTTTTTGCATTCAATTTGATTTGACAATAGTTTGCAAAGTATTGTCAAAAGGTAAGAGGATAAGGAATTTTGATGATTTTGGTAACAGGTGGCGCAGGCTATATCGGCTCGCACATGGGCGTGGCGCTGGCCCAGGCAGGGCAGCCGTATCTGGTGCTGGACAACTTCAGCAACAGCCAGCCCTCGGTGCTGGAGCGCATCGGACAGATCGCCGGGCAGGCGCCGCAGTGTATCGAAGGCGATGTGCGCGATGCCGCCTTGCTGGCCGACATTTTTGCCCGCTACCCGATCGAGGCCGTGATTCACTTTGCTGCGCTCAAGGCCGTGGGCGAATCGGTAGCGCAGCCGCTGCGCTATTACGAAAACAACGTGGCGGGGACGGTCACCTTGCTGCAAGCCATGCAGGCGGCCAATGTGCGCACGCTGGTGTTTTCCTCCTCGGCCACGGTGTACGGCGACCCGGCCAGCCTGCCGATCCGCGAGGATTTCCCGCTTTCGGCCACCAATCCCTACGGCTGGAGCAAGCTGATGATGGAGCAGGTGCTGGCCGACGTGGACGCCGCCGAGCCCGGCCAGTGGCGCATCGCCCGGCTGCGCTATTTCAACCCCGTCGGGGCGCACGAAAGCGGCCTGATCGGCGAAGACCCGCAGGGCATCCCGAACAACCTGATGCCCTTCGTGGCCCAGGTGGCCGAAGGGCGGCGCGAGTTTCTGAGCGTCTTCGGCGGCGACTACCCCACCCGGGACGGCACGGGCGAGCGCGACTACATCCACGTCTGCGACCTGGCCGACGGGCACCTGGCCGCGCTGCGCTATTTGCGCCAGCACCCCGGCCTGCTGACCGTGAACCTGGGCACCGGCCAGCCCACGTCGGTGCTGGAGATGGTGCGCGGCTTCGAGCAGGCCAGCGGCCGCCCCGTGCCCTACCGCATGATGCCGCGCCGCCCCGGCGACGTGGCCGCCTGCTGGGCCGACCCCGGTCTGGCGCAGCAACTGCTGGGCTGGCGGGCACAGCGCGACATCGCCGCCATGTGCCGGGACGCCTGGCGCTGGCAAGATGGGGTGGCCCGCCAATTGCACCGGGGGTAAGCCCCCGTTCTGCCACCCGGCCGTGGTATCTTGCCCGGTTCCTTTTCCCGTTTTTTTACTGCACTGCCCATGCTTGCCAAACGCATCATCCCCTGCCTGGACGTGACCGGTGGTCGCGTGGTCAAAGGCGTCAATTTCGTCGAACTGCGCGATGCCGGCGACCCGGTGGAAATCGCCGCCCGCTACAACGAGCAGGGTGCCGACGAGCTGACCTTTCTGGACATCACCGCCACCAGCGACGGGCGCGACCTGATCCTGCCCATCATCGAGGCCGTGGCCAGCCAGGTATTCATCCCGCTGACCGTCGGCGGCGGCGTGCGCACCGTGGACGACGTGCGCCGCCTGCTCAACGCCGGGGCGGACAAGACCAGCTTCAACTCGGCGGCCATCAGCAATCCCCAGGTCATCAATGAAGTCTCGGCCAGATACGGCGCCCAGTGCATCGTGGTGGCCATCGACGCCAAGCGCCGCACGCCCGAGGACGCGCAGCGCATCGGCGCCAACGGCCAGCCCGTGGGCGACGGCTGGGACGTGTACAGCCACGGCGGGCGCAAGAACACCGGGCTGGACGCCGTGCGCTGGGCCGTGGAAATGGCCGAGCGCGGCGCGGGCGAAATCCTGCTGACCAGCATGGACCGCGACGGCACGAAAAGCGGCTTCGACCTGCTGCTGACCCGCGCCGTCAGCGACGCCGTGGGCGTGCCGGTGATCGCCTCGGGCGGCGTCGGCAATTTGCAGCATCTGGCCGACGGCGTGACCCAGGGCGGCGCCGATGCCGTGCTGGCTGCCAGCATCTTTCACTACGGCGAATACACCGTGCGCCAGGCCAAGGAATACCTGCGCGAACGCGGCATTGCCGTGCGTTTGTAAAAAAAGAGCTTCTACCGCTGATGAATAAACGATTTCAGATACATTCAATGCTGAAATCCAGTAAATACCAGCGGTAACAGCTATTGAATAAAGAGTTTATACCATGGACTGGTTAGAGCAACTGCGCTGGGACGAAAAGGGGCTGATCCCCGTCATCGCCCAGGAAAAGGACACGGGGGACGTGCTGATGTTCGCCTGGATGAACCGCGAAGCCCTGCAGAAAACCGCCGAACTGGGCCGCGCCGTGTATTTCAGCCGTTCGCGCGGCAAGCTGTGGTTCAAGGGTGAAGAATCGGGCCACGTGCAGAGGGTGCATGAAATCCGCGTCGATTGCGACCAGGACGTGGTGCTGCTCACCATCACCCAGACCGGGCACGAACCCGGCATCGCCTGCCACACGGGGCGCCACTCCTGTTTTTTCAGCGTGCTGCGCGATGGTCGGTGGCAGGCCGTGGAGCCGGTCTTGAAAGACCCGGCCAACATCTACAAGTAAATCTCTATGCAAAGTGACGATACCCTGGCCCGCCTGGGCGCGGTGCTGGAAAGCCGCAAACCCGCCAACGGCGGCAACCCCGAAACCAGCTACGTGGCCCGTCTGCTGGCCAAGGGGCCGGACAGTTTCCTGAAAAAAATCGGCGAGGAAGCCACCGAAGTGGTCATGGCCTGCAAGGATGCCGACCACGGCGGCGACAAGGCGGCGGTACTGTACGAAGTGGCCGACCTGTGGTTTCACAGCATGGTGGCGCTGGCGCACTACGGCCTGACGCCCGAACAGGTGGTGGCCGAACTGGCGCGGCGCGAGGGCCTGAGCGGCCTGGAGGAAAAAGCCCAGCGCAATACACCGTAAGGAAGAACGCATGAACCAAGACAAGGAAATCTGGATGCAGGTTGGCGGCGGCAGCAAGACCGAGCAGCAAATCGCCAGCCTGCGCCAGCTCACCCTCATCCTCTACATCCTGTACGCCTCGTGCTGGGTGCTGGGCGGGGTGCCGGCCATCGTGGCCATCGTCATCAACTACATCAAGCGCGAGGACGCGGCGGGCACCCTGTACGAAAGCCACTTCGCCTGGCAGATGCGCACCTTCTGGTGGGGGCTGGCCTGGGCCGTGGTCGGGACGATCACGGCCCTGATCGGCGTGGGATTCATTATTCTGGCCGTGCTGGTGATCTGGCTGATCTACCGCATGGTGAAAGGACTGCTGTTCTGGAATGACCACAAACCCATGCCCCTCTGAGGTGCGCCACCTCAACCTCGCCCTGCAAGGTGGCGGCTCGCACGGCGCGTTCACCTGGGGCGTGCTGGACGCCCTGCTGGAAGACGGACGCATCGAATTTCCCGGCATCAGCGGCACCAGCGCCGGGGCCATGAACGCCGTCGCGCTGGCCCACGGTTTTGCCAGCGCCGCGCTGGAGTTTCCCGACCACGCCAAGCCGCGCCACAAGGCCGCCCGCGAACGCGCCCGCAAGGCGCTGCGCGACCTGTGGGAAGGCGTCGGCACCCTGGGCTTCTTCACCGCCGGCATGGCCAGCAACCCGCTGCTGGGCATGATGAGCCAGTTCCTCTCGCCCTACCAGACCAACCCGCTGGACATCAACCCGCTGCGCATGTTGCTGCAACGCACGGTGGACTTCGACCAGCTGCACGCTGCGGCCGATCTGGCCGGAATGCCCAAGCTGTTCGTCTGCGCCACCAACGTGCGCACCGGCAAGGGCGAGGTGTTTTCCGAGCAACGCCTGTCCACCGACGCGGTCATGGCCTCGGCCTGCCTGCCGCAGCTCTACAAGGCGGTGGAGGTGGAGGGGGAGTTCTACTGGGACGGCGGCTTCTCCGGCAACCCGGCGCTGTACCCGCTGATCTACCACACGCCCTGCGCCGACATGCTGCTGGTGCAGATCAACCCGGTGGAGCAGACCGCCCTGCCCAGCACCGCTGCCGAGATCGCCGAGCGCGTCAATGAAGTCACCTTCAACGCCAGCCTGCTCGGCGAGCTGCGGGCCATCGACTTCGTGCGCCGCTTGCTGGCCGAAGGCAAGCTCGACCCCAAACGCTACAAAAACGTGCTGCTGCACCGCATCGACGGCGGCGCCGCGCTGGGCGAACTGGGTGCGGCCAGCAAGGCGCGGGCCGATCTGGCCTTCATCCGGCAACTGTTCGAGCGCGGGCGTGCGCAAGGCCAGCGCTGGGTACATACCCACTTTGCCGACATCGGCGTGCGCCAGACGCTGCAAATCGTTGACCACTGTTGAAAATTTTGAATGCCATGACTGAAACCGCCACCGCCCATCCCTACGTCCATGCCCACGATGACAACTGCATCTTCTGCAAAATCGCCGCCGGCCAGATTCCCAGTCGCAAGGTGTATGAAGACGACGAGCTGTTCGCCTTTCACGACATCGCCCCCTGGGCGCCGGTGCATTTCCTGATCATCCCCAAGCGCCACATTCCCTCGCTGGCGCACACCGGCCCGGGCGACGCCGCCCTGCTGGGCCGCATCCTGGCGCTGGCCCCGCAACTGGCCGCCCAGGAAGGCTGCAACCCCTACCCGGACGGCGGCTTTCGCGTGCAGATCAACACCGGTGCAGAAGGCGGGCAGGAGGTGCATCACCTGCACGTCCACGTCATCGGCGGGCCGCGCCCGTGGAAAAAAGCCTGAGAACGTGTTTACGATCTCGGCGCGGGTGTGCAGTCGCGGCCTCGGGCGCTCTGCGTCGTTGCAAATCCTCGCCATAGCTACGGCTATGGCTGCGGTTTGCGCCTAGCAGCCCATCCCGATCTGCATCCCGCACCCCTTCGCGCCGAAATCGTAAACACGTTCTAAGCGTTTCTTGATCTGGTTCCGGTGGCCGTGGCCTGGAGGGGACAAGGCCGCGTCTACAATGCGCAACGTTGTCTAGGAGGTATCTCTCATGGGTTCTTTTTCGATTTGGCACTGGCTCGTCGTGCTGCTGATCGTGGTGCTGGTCTTCGGCACCAAAAAACTGAAAAACATCGGCCAGGATCTGGGCGGCGCCGTCAAAGGCTTCAAGGATGGCATGAAGGAAGGCACCGAGGCCGCAGATGCCCCGGCCAGCCAGGTCACGCACCAGGAAGGTGCCCAGAAAACCACCATTGATGTCGAAGCCAAGCAAAAAAGCTGATGCCGTGGCTGCTGCCCCTGGCGGCTTCTAAGGAGCGTTTGCCATGCTTGATTTAGGTCTGTCCAAAATGGCGCTGATCGGCGCCGTGGCGCTGATCGTCATCGGCCCGGAAAAGCTGCCGCGCGTGGCCCGCACCGTCGGCTCCCTGCTCGGACGGGCGCAGCGCTACGTCGCGGATGTCAAGGCGGAAGTCAATCGCTCCATGGAGCTGGACGAGCTGCGCAAGATGAAGGAATCGGTCGAATCGGCCGCGCGGGACGTGCAGTCCTCCGTGCAATCGACCGCCGCCGAGCTGGAAAAAGACCTGGGCAGCGTCGGCACCGAATTGAAGAATCTGGAGCGCGACCACGCGGAAGACACCAGCGGGGAGCTGTGGCGCAGCACCCTGGATGCCGCCAGCCAGGTGGTGCCCGCCTACCGGCATCCGGGCAAGAATTTCCGCCTCAAGCGCGGCGCCGTGCCGCGCTGGTACAAAACGCGCCAGGGCGGGCTGCGTACCCACGTCCAGTCGGGCGCGGCCCGGGTGGCGCGGTTTCGCCCGAAGAAGCGCTAACTGAATAAAGCGCAGCGCTGACTGAAAACAATGTCCTCCACACCTCCTACTGAAGACGAACTGGCCGGTACCGAACAACCCTTCGTCCAGCACCTTATCGAATTGCGCGACCGGCTGCTCTACAGCGTCTACGGCGTGGCGCTGGCCGTGATCGTGCTGGCCATCTGGCCCGGCCCCAACGGGCTGATCGACCTGATCGCCCAGCCCATCCGGGCGCACATGCCGCCGGACGCCAAGCTGATTGCCGTGGGCGTGTTCTCGCCGTTTTTCGTGCCTTTGAAGGTGCTGATGATGGTCGGCGTGCTGGCCGTGCTGCCGTGGATCATGTACCAGCTGTGGGCCTTCGTCGCCCCGGGCCTGTACAGCCACGAAAAGCGCTTTGCCATGCCGCTGATCGTTTTCGGCAGCCTGCTGGCTTACCTGGGTATCGCCTTCGTGCAGTTTTTCGTGCTGGACAAGATGTTTGCCTTCATCCAGGGCTTCACCCCGGCCAGCGTGGCGGCCACGCCCGACATTGCTTCGTATGTGGAGGCGATCCTGTCGCTCTACCTGGCGTTCGGTCTGGCGTTTCAGGTGCCCATCGTGGTGATGTTGCTGGTGCGCTTCGGCCTGGTCGAGATCGCCAAGCTCAAGAGCTTTCGCGGCTACTTCATCGTGGTGGCCTTCATCATCGCCGCCATCGTCACCCCGCCGGACGTGATCTCGCAACTGGCCCTGGCCGTGCCCATGTGCCTGCTGTACGAAGTCGGCATCATCGCCGCCGGGTGGTTTGCCAAGACCAAGCCCGCCGAAGATGGTGAAGCAACGCCATAAGGGTTGCTTGATAAAAAGTAGCTTCTTCCGCTGATGTGCAAAGGGTTTCAGGGTTTAAATATCCTGAAACCCTTTTTTCATCAGCGCTGCAAGCTATTGTTTTGTTCGCGCTGGGCACTGGGGCGGGTCAGCGGCGTGACTTGCAGCGCCTGGGCCTGTCCCCCGCGCATGACCTGTACCGCATAGCTTTGCCCCGGGCGCAGCGCAGCCACGGTACTCATCAGTTCGGCCACGGTGCGCGTGGGCTGGCCGTGGACGCTCAACACCACGTCGCCGGGCTGCATCCCCGCTTGCGCTGCCGGCCCGGCCTGCAGCACGCCGGTGATGATGACGCCGCTGCCCGGCGGCACGCCAAAGGTCTGCGCCAGCTCGGGCGACAGTTCGCCCGGCTCCACGCCGATCCAGCCGCGCGTGACCCGGCCCTCGCGCACGATGCCGTCCAGCACCATCTTCGTGGTCGAGACGGGAATGGCAAAGCCGATGCCCATGCTGCCGCCCGAGCGCGAATAAATCGCCGTGTTGATGCCCAGCAGGTGGCCGTTGATGTCCACCAGGGCGCCGCCGGAATTGCCCGGATTGATGGCCGCGTCGGTCTGGATGAAGTTCTCGAAGGTGTTGATGCCCAGGTGGTTGCGCCCCAGGGCGCTGATGATGCCGCTGGTCACCGTCTGGCCCACGCCGAACGGGTTGCCGATGGCCAGCACCTGGTCGCCCACGGCAATGTGGTCGGAATTGCCCAGGACGATGACGGGTAGCTCCGGCAGTGCGATCTTGAGGACGGCCAGGTCGGATTCGGGGTCGGTGCCGATCACCTGGGCGCTGGTGCGCCGGCCATCGGTCAGGCTCACCTCGATCTCGTCGGCACCCTGCACGACGTGGTTGTTCGTCAGGATGTAGCCGTCGCTGCTGACGATCACGCCGCTGCCCAGCCCGGTTTTCTGCTGCGTGCCCAGGTCGCCGAAGAAGAACTGGAACCACGGGTCATTGGCCCGGGGGTGGCGCACCGCCTGGCTGGTGGTGATGCTCACCACGGCAGGCATGGCCGCCTGGGCGGCGTGGCTCAGGCTGCCGGCCACCGGCTCGGTGTGCGGGGCAGAGGGGGCTTGCAGCAGCACCAGCCCGGTATCGCCAAAGGGCTGGCCGCGTTGCAGCCAGGTCGGTTGCAGGGTGGCCACGACAAAATACACCGCGAGGAGCACCGTCACGGTCTGGGCAAAAAGAAGCCAGTAGCGTTTCATACAAAAAAAGTGCGGATAAAGGCGCATTGTCCGCGATGGCCCCTGCCCTCGTGTCCTCCTTGGGCACCGGCGCAGGCATAGGTACAGGCAGTGTTACAGGCACAATGGCACCATGCAGATTTCTTGTGAACAACTGCTGCAACAGTGCGATGGCCTGTTGCAGCCCGAACGCTTCAAGGACTACGGCCCCAATGGCCTGCAAGTGCAGGGCAGGGCGCAGGTGCGCCGCATCGTCAGCGGCGTCACGGCCAGCCGGGCCCTGATCGAAGCGGCCATTGCCGACGGGGCCGATGCCATCCTCGTCCACCACGGTCTGTTCTGGCGCGGCATGGACGGGCGCGTCACCGGCTGGCTCAAGGAGCGCCTGCGCCTTCTGCTGGCGCATGACATCAACCTGATCGCCTACCACCTGCCGCTGGACGCCCACCCCACGCTGGGCAACAACGCCCAGCTGGGCCAGCGCCTGGGGGTGGTGGCCGATGCCAGCTTTGGCGAGCAGGATCTGGGCGCGATCGGGCCGTGCCGATTTGCCAGTCCGCAGGCGTTGGTCGATCAGGTGGAAAACGCCCTGGGCCGCAGCGCCACCTGGATCAGCGGCGCCCCCGACCAGCCGATTACCCGCCTGGCCTGGTGCAGCGGCGGGGCGCAGGGCTTTTTTGAAGCCGCGCTGGCCGCAGGCGCCCAGGCCTTCATCACGGGCGAGATTTCCGAACCCCAGGCGCACCTGGCCCGCGAAATGGGCGCCACCTTCATCGCCGCCGGCCACCATGCCACCGAGCGCTATGGCGTGGCCGCCCTGGGCGAGCATCTGGCGCAAACGCTGGGCGTCGCGCACCGTTTCATTGAAATCGCCAACCCGGCGTAAGCCCCATGCACTGCCCCCCCACCCAAAAAACCTTTGCCCCCTTTGCCATTACCCAGGGCGATGCCGCCGGCATTGGCCCGGAGATCATCGCCAAAGCCTTTCGTGACCATGCCGAAGCATTGCGCGGCTGCTTTGCCGTGGGCGACGTGGCCACGCTGCGCCGTGCCGCCCAGGTGATTGCCGGCCCCGGCCAGGGCCTGCTGCCCGTGGCCGAGATCGCCGCGCCGCAGGATGCCTGGCGGGTGCCGCCGCGCTGCCTGCCCGTGCTGCCCTTGCCGGGCCTGCCGCCGCCGCCCGCCTGGGGACAGATCAGCGCCGCTGCCGGGGCGGCCGCTGCGCAGTGCGTGCAGTGGGCCGCCGATGCCGCCTTGCGTGGCGAGATTGCGGCCCTGATTACCGCCCCCTTGCACAAGGAAGCCCTGCACGCTGCCGGGGTGGACTTTCCCGGGCACACCGAGTTGCTGCAGGCCCAGGCCGCCCGCCATGCGGGCGTGCCCGTCGCGCAGATGCCGGTGCGCATGATGCTGGCCACCCCCGAACTGCGTACCGTGCTGGTGAGTATTCACGTCAGCCTGCGCCAGGCGCTGGCCGCCGTCACCCAGGAGAACATCCTGCAAACCCTGGCAATCACCCACCAGGCGCTGACCCCCATCCTGGGCCATGCCCCGCGCATCGCCGTGGCCGGGCTCAACCCCCATGCAGGGGAGGGCGGGCTGTTTGGCCGCGAGGAGCTGGACACCATCGCTCCGGCGATTGCGGCGGCCCGTGCCATGGGCGTCGATGCCCACGGCCCGTATGCCCCGGATACCGTGTTCATGCGGGCCCGCAATACACCCACCCACCCTGGGGAATTTGAGGTGGTGTTGGCGATGTACCACGATCAGGGTTTGATTCCTATCAAATATCTGGGCGTTGAACATGGCGTGAATGTCACCCTGGGCCTGCCGCTGATTCGTACCAGCCCCGACCACGGCACCGCTTTCGACATCGCCGGACACGGTGTCGCCGATCCTGCCAGTCTGGTGCAAGCTGTTTGTCTGGCGCAGCAAATGGCAGCTGCGCCGGGTCTGGCAGGCGGTTTTGGCCAGGCGCCGGCCTCTTGAACACCTGCGCGATGAAGAACTGCCTAGGGTACGGGTCAGGCCTCTTGTCAGGTGAGAAAAACCCCGTCCTAGCCCTGTGGGGCGTTTGGAGTTGCTGTAGCGGCTCCGCTACAATTTAGCGGTTATTCCCTAATCTAGCGATGTTTAATCGAGGATCCCCATGAGTGAAACTCCTGTCGACTCCAGCAAGCGGACGTGGATCATCACGTCGGCCTGCGCTGGCGCGGTAGGCGGCGTCGCGGCCGCTGTCCCTTTTGTAAGCACCTTCCAGCCTTCTGAGAAGGCCAAGGCTGCCGGTGCAGCGGTGGAGGTGGATATCTCCTCCTTGCAGCCCGGCGAAATGAAAACCGTCGAATGGCGCGGCAAGCCGGTGTGGGTCGTGCGCCGCACCCAGCAGCAGCTCGATGAACTGAAATCGCTGGACGGCGACATGGCCGACCCCCATTCCGAGCGCACCGCATTCCCCACCCCCGAGTACGCCAAGAACGAATGGCGCTCGATCAAGCCCGAATACCTGGTGCTGGTGGGCATCTGCACCCACCTGGGCTGCTCGCCGACCAGCAAGTTCGCCACGGGGGCGCAGCCTTCGCTGCCCGATGACTGGAAGGGCGGATTCTTCTGCCCCTGTCACGGCTCCACTTTCGACATGGCTGGCCGCGTGTTCAAGAACAAGCCCGCACCGGACAACCTGGAAGTGCCCCCGCATATGTACCTGTCAGACACGAAGCTGCTGATCGGTGAAGACAAGAAGGCCTGAGGGAGACGACATGGCTCACGAATTCAAGGACATTGATCCGAATGCGCCGACCGGCGCCAAGGTGGTGAACTGGTTTGAAAACCGCTTCCCGACCGCGTTTTCCGCTTACAAGGTTCACATGTCGGAGTACTACGCTCCGAAGAACTTCAACTTCTGGTACATCTTCGGCTCCCTGGCCCTGCTGGTGCTGGTGATCCAGATCGTCACCGGCATCTTCCTGGTGATGAACTACAAGCCCGACGCCGCCAAGGCGTTCGAGTCGGTCGAGTTCATCATGCGCGACGTGCCCTGGGGCTGGCTGATCCGCTACATGCACTCCACCGGTGCCTCGGCCTTCTTCATCGTCGTCTACCTGCACATGTTCCGTGGCCTGATCTACGGCTCCTACCGCAAGCCGCGCGAACTGGTCTGGATTTTCGGCTGCGCCATCTTCCTGGCGCTGATGGCCGAAGCCTTCATGGGCTACCTGCTGCCCTGGGGCCAGATGTCCTACTGGGGCGCCCAGGTGATCGTGAACCTGTTCTCGGCCATCCCCTTCGTCGGCCCCGATCTGGCGATTCTGATCCGTGGCGACTACGTGGTCGGCGACGCAACGCTCAACCGCTTCTTCAGCTTCCACGTCATCGCCGTGCCGCTGGTGCTGATCGGCCTGATCGTGGCCCACTTGCTGGCGCTGCACGATGTGGGTTCGAACAACCCGGACGGCGTGGAAATCAAGGCCCCCGGCGCTCCGAAGGATGCCAACGGCCATCCCCTGGACGGCGTGCCCTTCCACCCCTACTACACTGTGCACGACATCTTCGGCGTGGCTGTGTTCCTGTTCCTGTTCTCGGCCGTGGTGTTCTTCGCCCCCGAGTTCGGCGGCTACTTCCTGGAGTACAACAACTTCATCCCGGCCGACCCGTTCAAGACACCCAACCACATCGCCCCCGTCTGGTACTTCACGCCCTTCTATTCGATGTTGCGTGCCATTACCGCTGAAATGATGTACGCGCTGATCGCCTGCGTGGTGCTGGCCATGGGTTTTGCCGCATTCAAGTCCAAGCTGCCGGGCCTGTTCAAGATGGCTGCCCTGGGCGCTGGCGTGGTGGCAATCGCCCTGATGCTGGCCATCGACGCCAAGTTCTGGGGCGTCGTGGTCATGGGCGGTGCCGTGATCATCCTGTTCGCCCTGCCCTGGCTGGACTACTGCGAAGTCAAGTCCATCCGCTACCGTCCGGGCTGGCACAAAGTGATGTACGCCATCTTCGTGGTGAACTTCTTCGTCCTGGGCTACCTGGGCGTGCTGCCTCCCTTCCCGCTGGGTGAAAAAGTCTCGCAAGCGGGCACCCTGTTTTACTTCGGCTTCTTCCTGCTGATGCCTTGGTGGAGCCGCATCGGCGCAACCAAACCTGTGCCTGAGCGCGTGACCTTCAAGCCCCACTGATCGGCCAGGAGTAACAAACCATGATGAAAAAATTTATCCTTTCGCTGATTGCCGCTCTGGGCATTGCCACGGGTGCGCACGCTGCCTCCGATGCCGGCATCCCCTGGGACAAGGCACCGGTCGACATCAGCAACCAGGCATCCTTGCAAAACGGCGCCAAGCTGTTTGTGAACTACTGCCTGGGCTGCCACTCCGCTGCCTTCATGCGCTACAACCGCCTGCAGGACATCGGCCTGTCCGAACAGGAGATCAAGGACAACCTGCTCTTTACCACCGACAAAGTGGGCGAGACCATGATTGCCGCGATCAATCCCAAGCAGGCCAAGGACTGGTTCGGCGCCAACCCGCCTGACCTGACCGTCATCGCCCGCTCGCGTGCCGGTCACAATGGCACGGGTGCAGACTATCTCTACACCTTCCTGCGCACCTTCTACCGTGACGACACCAAGGCCACCGGCTGGAACAACCTGGCCTTCCCCAGCGTGGGCATGCCCCATCCCCTGTGGGAAATGCAGGGCCAGCGCCGCGCCGTGTTTGAGGGCGACCATTTCAAGGGCTGGGAGCAAATCACCCCCGGCACCCTGAGCGAGCAGGAGTACGACCAGCAGATCGGCGACCTCGTAAACTACCTGCAATGGATGGGGGAGCCGGCCCAGGCCACCCGTGTCCGCGTCGGTGTCGGCGTGCTGATTTTCCTGGCCATCTTCATCGTTATTGCCTGGAAGCTGAACGCAGCCTTCTGGAAAGACGTTAAATAACCAACCGCGCAGCGGCCGATTGCCAGTGCAAATCCGGCACCGGCAATCGGCCGCTGAAAGTCAGAGTGGGCGCTGCAACAGGCGTCCCACTCTTTTTGATTTTTAGGAGCCTTCGCCATGATGGTGCTTTATTCGGGAACCACCTGCCCTTACTCCCACCGCAGCCGCTTCGTGCTGTTTGAAAAAGGCATGGATTTTGAAATCCGTGACGTGGACTTATTCAGCAAGCCCGAGGAAATCATGGCCATGAATCCCTACGGTCAGGTGCCCATCCTGGTCGAGCGTGACCTGATCCTGTACGAGTCGAACATCATCAACGAATACATTGATGAACGCTTCCCCCACCCCCAGCTCATGCCCGGCGACCCGGTAGACCGCGCCCGGGTACGCCTGTTCCTGCTCAACTTCGAGAAAGAACTGTTTGCCCACGTCAATACCCTGGAACATGCCAACGGCAAAAAGGGCAACGATAAAGAGCTGGAAAAAGCCCGCACCCACATCCGCGACCGCCTGACCCAGCTCGCGCCCGTGTTCCTGAAGAACAAGTACATGCTGGGCGAGAACTTCTCCATGCTCGACGTCGCCATTGCCCCGCTCTTGTGGCGTCTGGACTACTACGGCATCGAACTGTCGAAGAACGCCGCTCCGCTGCTCAAATATGCCGAGCGCATCTTCTCGCGCCCGGCGTATATCGAAGCGCTCACCCCTTCCGAAAAAGTGATGCGCAAGTAAGCATTGGCCTGGGGAAAAAGGACTGTTATGGACGAAACCAGCACAACCTCCACCCGCCCGTACCTGTTGCGGGCCTTGCATGAGTGGTGTTCCGACAATGGCCTGACCCCCTATCTGGTGGTGCAGGCCGACGACAGCGTGCAAGTGCCCCCGGCATTCGTGCAGGACGGGCAGATTGTGCTCAACGTCAGCTACGACGCCACCAGCGGCCTGCAAATGGACAACGACTTCATCCATTTCAAGGCCCGCTTCGGTGGCAAGCCCCATGAAATCATCCTGCCCGTCGGGCGGGTCGTTGCCATCTACGCCCGTGAAACCGGGCAAGGCATGTCCTTTCCCCCGGAAGAGCCCCAGCCCATGGATGCAGCAGCCTTTGCTCCCGCAGAGCCGCCTGCGGCCAAAGCCCCGGTCGTGCAACTGGTCAGCAGTACCAAGGACGAATCCCCCGCCAGCAGCATGGATGGCGACGACGAACCGCCTCCCCCCCCCGCCTGCCGGCAAGCGCCCGGCGCTGAAATTGGTGAAGTAATTTTTCGGCTAGAATCCGCCCTTTACCGAAATCCGCCGGTTTAGCTCAGTTGGTAGAGCACCCGCCTTGTAAGCGGTAGGTCGTCAGTTCGAATCCGACAACCGGCACCATTCATTCATCCCGCAACGTCGCAAGATGTCGCGGGATTTCTTTTTCTCTGCGTTCAAGCAGACGTCAGGCGGTAAATTTCTGCGTGCAGGCTGCTGCCCTGGCTGTGGATGCAAGAGCCTGTAGACGTTGCGGTGAGATAGTCCTCTGAATCCCTATTACATAGGCGAAATCATGCAAGCTTATGCGTCTTTAGCCAATCCTTTAAAGCTGCGTCAATACGCGTTTGCCAGCCCGCGCCAGTAGCCTTAAAAGCGTCCATGACTTCAGGGGATAGGCGGATAGTGGTCGCAATCTTTGTGGGTGCCCTTTGTGCCCCACGCACGCCAGCGCGGCGATTCATCTTCAGCAGCTCGGCATACAGTTCCGGGTCTAGTACTTCGGCTGCGGGTTTGAAATGACGTAGATCAGCCGTAGTCAATTCACGGACTTCGCCGTCGCCGTCAATCAGTGGTGCGCGTTTGTTCATAGTTTTTAACCTCTCTGACATTCGCTTTACGAAAGCTAATGACACGAATGCCACCAGCTACCGGGGTGAAGCACAGCACATGCAAGCGTGCGTCCAAGAAGCCGATAGCTACCAAGCGGGGTTCCGGGTAGGGCTTGCGTGTGTCCTGCTGCTTGTGGGCGCCCAGCGGCAACTCTTCGAGTTCTTTCAGCATTTGCAGCGCTTCTCTGGATAGCGGGATGGTGCGCTGTGCGTCTGGTTCAGCGCAGCGGCGCGGGCCGCACGCAGTGGTCAAGCACCTCGCCCATTTGTGCCTGGGCAATCCGGTGCCCATGGGCTGCTGCCTTGGCCAGCCACATCAGTGCCTCATGATTGCCTTTTTCGGTGTGGGTTTGTGCTGCGGCGGTACTCAGCCAGTGCATGGCATCGCAATTGCCCTGTTCTGCCGCCAAACGCAGCCAGTACAACGCCGCAGCGTGACTTGGGGGGGGGGGCTTTACTCGCGGCTGAGGCCGCGTAGAGCAGCGCTCCGACGTCTGCCTGGGCCTGGGCATTGCCTGCGTCCGCCTGGCACAAGACCGCCAGGTCCTGCGCACTGAAGACCAGCCCGGTGCAGTCCTGCATCGGTTCCAGAAGACCCTCCAGCGCCAGCATGGTGCGGCCCCGGGCATCCTTTTCCGTGCTGACCAGCACGCCCTCGGCCACGCGCCGCCACAGCGTGCGGCGGCTGATGCCGGTCATTACCTCAGCGGCATCCAGGCTGATGCTGTCCATAGTCGTGGCCTCCTTTGCGTTGCGCCGGGATTTTAGGCGCTCGTTTTACCGGTGCGCCATGCCCCTGTCTTTGGTTTTTTTCCTGGCGCTGCGCAATATGTGCCAGGGGTAGTTGGCATACCTATTGCTGTGCCAAATCTGCCTGGGTGGCATGGTGCCACGTATGACAAATGCACAAAAACGGTCAAAACTGGTGTTTTTATAAGTTGGCATGGCCTTTGCTTAAAGAGTGCTGTCTGTTTTTTTCACTCTTTAAGGAGCTTGCCATGAAACGCACCCTGCGTACCGTGCAAAAGGGTTTTACCCTGATCGAACTGATGATCGTTGTGGCGATTATTGGTATTTTGGCTGCTGTGGCGATTCCGCAGTATCAGAACTATGTCGCTAAATCGCAAGTGGCCCGTGTGATGAGTGAAACTGGTAGCCTGAAAACCGCGATTGAAACCTGTTTGCTGGATGGTGTTACTCAAGCAAATTGCAATATCGGCTGGACACGGAGCAACCTTTTGGGGCAGGAGTCGGGAAACCAAAGCACTGCTGCATCTACAGGCCAAACTGGCCTAACGATTACTGGCAGTTGGGATACCGGTGCCGTGACTATCAATGCCGCGTTTGGTGGCAGTGCAGCTAAGGTTCTCAGCTCCACTACTTTAGGATGGAGTCGTACCACTGAGGGTACTTGGACTTGCTCGACTAATGCTGATGCAAAATTCCGTCCTGCGGGATGTGGTGCTGCTGCTACCGGTGGTGGTGACTCTGGTGGTGATGAATCTACTGATGGTTAATTTGTAGCCAATATGAAATAAAAAGCGCCACTGGGCGCTTTTTTAATTTCTATAAAACATGCGCATTTATTACCGTCTACTGATTTACAGCATTGTGCTGTTGCTGGTCTTTATCCCCTGGCTGGCCTGGGAAACTGACCGCAATATGGTACGCCGCTGGATATACCCCGCACAGGGCCAGTTGGCCGCCTGGTCTACACGCTGCGATGCCCAGGCACCGCGCTGGCTGGATACGCTGGCCCGCGCCATGGCCACCGCGCACGATTCGCCCGCCAACCAGTTGGCTTTCGTCACCCGCAGCGGTGCGGTCAGCGTCTGCACCAATGGCTGGGAGGGCGCCCCTATCCTCAGCCCGCGCCTGGCGCCGGATACGCCGATGCGGCTGGCCAGTTTGAGCAAGATCGTCAGCTTTATTGGTCTGACCGGGGTGCCTGCGGCAGAGCAGGCCGCCTGGCTGGATGCGCCGCTGGTCGAGGTGCTGGGCCTGGCATCGCCCTATGCCGATGCGCGGGTGGGCCGCATCCGGGTGCGTGATTTGCTGAACCACTCTGCGGGGTTCGACCGCCTGAAGACCGAAGACCCGATCACCCGCTTTCAGAACACCCGCAAACAGCAGCGTCCCTGGTGTCCTTACGACCTGGGCACGCTGGCCCACACCCGGCTGGACTATGCGCCGGGCAGCCGTTTTGCGTACCACAACCTTGATTACTGTCTGGCAGCGGCAGCCTATGAAAAGCGCTTTGGCCGCAGCCTGTGGACGGCATTGGCCGAAGATTTTCACCTGCACGACCACGGTCTGGATTGGCTTGACCAGCGCGATACCCCCGTGGCCTACAACTTCATGCACGCCGGCTTGACCAGCCCGGATGCCGGGTTTGTGCAGCGCCTTGATTGGTACGCTGCCCGTGCCCCGATGGGGCTGACGGGCAATGCAGGCGGTCTGGCCCGTTTCATTGACGCCCAGCGTCCCTTGCTGACCTTGGCACAAAACCTGCGTGACGACAGCATCGCCTGCGATGCGCGGCAACTGTTTGCGTGTTACGACGGCTTCTTGAACCGTGTGGAAGTGGACGGCCAGCGCCTGTGGCAGCAAGGCGGCTACCTGTATGGCATGGCGGCGTTGTTTGTGATGGATGAGGCGGGCAACTTCATCGTCTGGTTGGGGGCGGGCGAGGGGCGGCCCCTGACGGCTGCGCCGCAGCAGGTTCGACAGGCGCTGTTGGAAAACGGAGGAGGGGCATAGCGGCATGATTGGTCGGTCAGCGCAGGGCCGTCGCACCCAAACCCTCATTCAATCAACATACTGAGTGCCCGTTACACCCGCGAAGGCGGGTGTCCAGTGACGGCGCTGGCGATGGGTACAGCGGTGATGAAGGTCAGGCTGCGACTGGATGCCCGCCTTCGCGGGCATGGCGGTTGACGGGTTGGTTATGATAAAAAATAATAGCTTATACCGATTGTATTTACTGTGTTTTAGATTGTTTTGTATTTAAAACTCAATGGATACAAGCGGAAAAAGCTATTTTTTTATTTTTCAAGCGGTTGGCCCCCGACCACGCCGGTCGGCACTGTCGCGGTGATTCGTGCACAGCATCCCTGGATACCTGGGTTGGTTCAACGAATCCAGACCTCGCGACGCACTTGGGCTAGGATCGCCCATGCGGCTCCGTGCAGAGGTGCTGCCTGTGTCATAAGTATTGAGGTTATGAAATTTTAATTTAAATGCTACAATCAACGTCCTTAGGACGTTGATTGTAGCATTTAATAGATTGGAATAATGACGTTTGATGTTTTGAACCCTCTCATCAAGCCCATCCAGGAACGGTTGGGGGCGTGGGCGCGGCCAGTGGTAACCGGGTACGAGTTGGGGGTTTTGGTGGCGACCCAGGCAGCAGGCGTGCCGGTTTCATTGGGTTTGTATGCAGAGGTGGTGCGCACTTTGTCATCGTTTGGCTTGATTTCACCGGCCAAGGGGTTCAAGGCGGGCACGGTTTTCCAGCTTTTTGGGCGCAACAAGCCGCTGGCGGTGGAGGTGGCGTGTGCTGTGGATCCGTTCGGCTATATCAGCCATCTGAGCGCCATGGAGTACCACGGCATTACTGACCGGTTTCCGAAGATTCTGTATTTGTCGACGCCGTCTGGGCAAGAGTGGAAAGCACAGGCTGCGGCCCGTATGGACAGGGATTTGCAAGGGCGCAAGGACGATTACCTTGCAGCCAGATTGCCGGTGCTGAGTTTCCAGAAGCTGGAGCGCATTGATGGGGTGCGGGTAGAGTTGGTGCGTCGTTCGCAGCGTGGCGCTTTCAAGGCGATCAAGTCTCCGTCCATTCGTGTCGCCATGCTGGGGCGTACCTTCCTGGATATGCTGCGCGAGCCGGAGCTGTGCGGGGGAATGCAGCATGTCATCGACACTTACCGGGAATATGCGGCGAAGTATTCGAAGCTGATTGTGGATGAGCTGGACAAGCATGGGACGTCGATTGAGCGGGCGCGGGCTGGCTATCTTCTGGAAGCGGTGTGTGGCTTATCCCATCCGCTGGTGGATGTGTGGGCGTTGAATGTGCAGCGGGGAGGTTCCCGCAAGCTGGATCCGCAGGCTGAGTACGCGCCGTTTTTCTCTGAGCGGTGGGCGCTGTCGATCAACGTTCCATCATTGGGGGAGGCGCAAACGAACGCGGAGGGGCGATGAATGAAGTAGACGTGGAAGCTTGGGTAGAGCAGGCGCCGCACGGGCAGCAGGGCTTTCGGGAGGCGGTGCACATCATTCTTGACGGGATTGGTCATTCTCAGAATCTGAGCGCCAAGATGGTGATGAAGGGCGGGCTTTTGCTGGCCATACGGTATGACAGCTCTCGCTATACCCGGGACTTGGATTTTTCTACCCGGGACAAGTACACGCAAGCAAGTGCAGAGGCTCTTTTGGCAGAGCTGCGCGAAGGCCTGGTCGCGGCAGAGAACCGGCTTTCCTACGGCACGCTGTGCCGTCTGCAATCTCACCAGGTTCAGCCCAAAGGCGAGAACAAAACCCACCATAGCCTGGCGTTGAAAATCGGGTTCGCAAGCCGAAGCAATCCAGGGCAGATGGCCCGTTTGGCGGCTGGTTCTTCTGCGCAGGTGGTGGAAATTGATTACAGCTTCAATGAGGCTGTTTTTGATGTGGAAGTGCTGGAGCTGGATGGAGGTGCAACCATCCACTCGTATGCCCTGAACAATGTGCTGGCGGAAAAGATGCGCTCACTGCTTCAGCAGCCCGTTCGCCGGAGAAACCGTCGGCAAGATGTTTATGACATCTGGCTATTGCTGGAGTCCGGGCCTGTGCTTATGGCTGGGGAGCTTGCCAAGATTCATCAAATTTTGGTGGCTTCTTGTGGCGCCAGGGGGATTGTTCCAGTGGCCGCTGCGATGGAGTCGGAAGGCGTTGTCTCCATGGCCCGCATGGGTTATCGGGAGTTGGCGGCAGATGTGGATGGCGAGCTTCCATCATTTGATGAAGCGATGGGACGGGTTGTGGCTCTGTACCGTGCTTTGCCATGGTGAGTTCGTTTCCATGAAGATCGGCGCATGATCGTTGCCGGTGCGGCGCCCGGGTCTACGCTCAAGTGTGTAGAGCGCTTGGTTGGGCTTCGGCAATTCACATATGATGCGGGCTGTAACACCGTTGGCTGGCTGCATTCGCAGGAGAGTTCACTATGACGAAACACCAATCCGAGATCGACGAGCGCACCAATCTTGCAGGCTCGAACAAGTTTGAAATGCTGATGTTCCGCCTGGGCAAGGACAAGGTGCTGGGCCAGTCCGAGTTGTTCGGCATCAACGTGTTCAAGATTCGCGAGATCATGGCGATGCCCAAGATCACGCCCATCGTGGGGGCGGACAAGTCTTCCCTGGGGGTGCTGAACCTGCGCGGGCAGGTGATTCCGGTGTTCGATCTGCCGGCCATCGTCGGTTGCGAGCCGGAGACGGGGCTGAACATCCTGTTGGTGACCGAGTACGCCCGTACCGTGCAGGCGTTTGCGGTGGAGTCGGTCGAGGACATTGCCCGCTTGGACTGGAAGCAGGTGATTCCCGCCGATGCCAGCGGGACGGCCAAGTCCCTGGTGACCAGCTTTGCCCGGATGAACGACGATGCCAACGGCGAGCAGTGTCTGGCGCAGGTGCTGGACGTGGAGGCCATCGTGCAGATGGTCACCCCGGAGCAGGATCGGCCGACGGTGACAGGCAAGAACATCGGCGCCAAGCTGCGCATGAAGGAGAACACCATCGTGCTGGCCGCCGATGATTCCTTCGTCGCGCGGGCGCTGCTGGAGCAGACGCTCAAGGAGCTGGAGGCGCCGTTCGAGATCGTCAAATCCGGCAAGGAAGCGTGGGAGCGGCTCAACGTCCTGGCCGATCAGGCCGAGGCCGAGGGCCAGTCGATCTACGACAAGGTGGGGCTGATGCTGACCGATCTGGAAATGCCGGAGATGGACGGCTTCACCCTGACCCGGCACATCAAGCAAAGCCCCCGGTTTTCCCGGCTGCCGGTGCTGATTCACTCCTCGCTGTCCGGCACGACCAACGAAGACCTGGTGCGCAAGGTGGGCGCCAATGGCTACATCGCCAAGTTCCAGCCGGCGGAGCTGGCCGGGGCGATTCGTGAATCGCTGGCGGGCAGCCCGGCGCTGGCCGCCGGGTAGGCAGGGCGCGTTCCCTCGTTCCCCCACTCTTTATTTGTCAAGGGCCGCAGCAAGCGGCCCTTGTGCTTTTAGAACGTGTTTACGATCTCCTGAGTAGCAGTGCCAGAAACGCCAAGTGGACGAACTGCAAGCTGGTATTGAGCCAGCGCTCGCAGTTCTTCCATAGCCTGCGGTTCTTCTCCAGCCACGCAAAGCTGCGCTCCACGACCCAGCGCTTGGGCATGACCTTGAAGCTGTGCAACTCGCTGCGCTTGGCAATCTCCACCGTCACATAATCGCCCAGGATGTCCTTGACGCCTTGCGCAAAGGGCACGCCTGTGTAACCGCTGTCCGTCAGCACGCTTTGCACCCGCCCCAGCGAGTGTTTGCAGCGCTTGAATGCCGCAAGCGCTCCTTTGCGATCAG
>NZ_JBHSEW010000006.1:0-231244 GCF_042654765.1 Comamonas nitrativorans
TTCGGCCGCCGACTCAAGACGCTCAAGGGCCTGACACCTTACGAATTCATCTGCAAGCAGTGGACAGATGAGCCCGAACGCTTCACGATCAATCCTATCCATCAAATGCCGGGACTGAACATCTTAGCCGCCTTTGGCAAGGAGAGGCGCACCTGCAAATCATTTGTTGACCGATCGGTCGGTAATTTGTTACCGTAGCGGGCTATGACGTACCGATCGGATCTCGATCGCTGCCTGCGGCAGCCCGGCGTCCCTCACCATTCGGGAGATTTTTGCACCATGTCCTCCATCACCCTCAAGGTCATCCGCGAAGAACACGGCACCCTGGCCGCCATCCTGCGCTCCCTGCGTATGCTGGCCGAACGCGGCCCTGGCAAGGAAGCGGGCACGTTCTTCGACGCCATGCGTGCCATGCTGTTCTACATCGACGAATTTCCCGAGCGCCAGCACCATCCGAAGGAGACCGAGCTGCTCTTTCCGCCCATTGCCCAGCGGGCGCCGGAGGTGGCCGAGGCGATTGCCCGCCTGGACCGCGAACACGCCGGCGGCGAGGCGGCGGTGCGCGAGCTGGGCCATCTGCTGCTGGCCTGGGAGCTGATGGGCGAAAGCCGCCGCGCTACCTTCGTTGCGGCACTCGACCGCTACATCACCTTCTACCTGGAGCATATGCGCCTGGAAGAATCCGTGGTGCTGCCCGCCGCGCTCAAGTACCTGACCGACGAAGACTGGGCGGCGATGGATGCGGCCTTTGCCAGCAACACCGACCTGCTGACCCAGGGCGCCGCGCCCGACCCGGCCTACGAGCGCCTGTTCAGCCGCATCGTCCACAGCGCCCCGCCGCCTTTGGGCATGGGGCGGTGATATTCAATAAAAATAGCTGCCACCGATGGTATTTAAACGAATGTAGATATAAAACTATCCAATATCGTTTATTTATCTGCAGTAGCAGCTATTTTTTTAATCCTCCAGCCGGGGATAGTCGGTATAGCCTTCGGCCCCGCCGCCGTAATAGCTTTCGCGCCGGCCGGGGTTCAGCGGCGCGTTGCGGCGCAGGCGTTCGACCAGATCGGGGTTGGCGATGAAGTCCTTGCCCCAGGCCACCATGTCGGCGTAACCGCTGGCCACAGCCTCCAGCGCCATGTCCCGCGTGTAGCCGTTGTTCACCATCCACAGCCCCTGGCCGCCGGCGCTGCGGTAGGCGGCCTTCAGGGCGGCGTAGTCGAAGGGCTGCTCCGGCAGGATGCGCGGCCCGCCCGTGGCCCCTTCGATGACGTGGATGTAGGCCAGCTCCAGCGGCGCGAGGCGGCGCAGCAGGTGCTCGAACAGCGGCTGCGGGGCGCTGTCGTGGATGCCGTTGGCCGGGCTGACCGGCGAGATGCGCAGCCCCACCCGGCCCGCGCCGATGGCGGCCGTCACGGCCTGCACCACCTCGCACACCAGGCGCACGCGGTGGTCGATGCTGCCGCCCCAGGCGTCGTCGCGCTGGTTGCTGCCGTCCTTCAGGAACTGGTCGAGCAGGTAGCCGTTGGCGCCGTGGATTTCCACGCCGTCAAAGCCGCACTGCCGCGCATGGCGGGCCGCCTGGGCAAAGTCGGCCACGATGCCCGGCAGCTCCTGCGCCAGCAGGGCACGCGGCGCCGAGGTGGGGGCAAAGCTGCCGGCGCCCGTGGCGGCATCGACCAGATAGGTCTTGGTCTGCGCGGTCAGTGCCGAAGGGGCCACCGGCGCGGCCCCTGCCGGTTGCAGGCTGGTGTGCGAGACGCGGCCCACGTGCCACAGCTGCGCGAAGATCGTACCGCCCTGGGCGTGGACGGCATCGGTCACGCCCTGCCAGCCCGCCAGTTGCGCGGGCTGGTACAGGCCGGGCACGTCGGCGTAGCCCTGGCCCTGCTGGCTGATGGGGGCGCCTTCGGAAATGATCAGCCCGGCGCCGGAGCGCTGGCCGTAGTAGGTGGCGGCCAGTGCGCCGGGCACGTTGCCGCTGGCGCGGTTGCGCGTCAGCGGGGCCATGGCGATGCGGTTGCGCAGGGGCAGATCGCCCAATTGCACGGGATCGAACAAAGAATGCGGCATACGCTGTCCTTTCAATTGCAAAAATGAAACCATAAAAAAACCGCTACCCGGCAGTGTGGCCCGGCAGCGGCGGAGTGACAACGGCAAGGGCATTGCGCCCCGGCATCAGCCGGATGCTGGCGGCACCCAGGGCGCGGGCTGTTTGGCGACGAAGGCGGCAAAACCGTCGCGGGCCTCGCTGCCGGAGCGCACGCGGCTGATGGTCTGCGCCGTCAGCTCGCGCACCGCCGGGGTGATGGGGCCGACTTCGAGCTGATCGAGCAGGCGCTTGATTTCGGTCAGCGCCTGCGGGCCGTTGTTCAGTAATTGGGCAATGGTGGCTTCCACCGTTGCATCCAGGTCCTGCGCGGGGACGACCTGGTGAACCAGCCCCATGGCCAGCGCCTCGGCAGCGCCCACGGGCGCGGCGGTGAGGGCCAGGCGGCGGGCCTGGCGCAGCCCGACGGTATTGACCACGTAGGGGCCGATGACGGCCGGCAGGATGCCGAAGCGTGCTTCGCTGACGCTGAACAGCGCCTGCTCGCTGGCAATGGCGATGTCGGCCGCGCAGGCCAGGCCCACGCCGCCGCCGTAGGCCGCGCCCTGGATGCGTGCCACCACGGGGTGGGGGCAGTCGGCAATGGCGTGCATCATGGCCGCGAAGGCGCGGGCGTCTTCCAGGTTGGCCTGCTGGTCACGGGCGGCGGCGCGGCGCATCCAGCCGATGTCGGCCCCGGCGCAAAACAGGCTGCCCACGGCGTCCAGCACGATCACGCGCACGCTGGCATCCTGGGCCAGGGCGGTGAAGGTGTGGTGGATCAGCGCGATCAGCGGCTCGTCGAAGGCGTTGCGCACTTCGGGGCGGTTCAGCGTCAGGCGCACGACGCCGCGTGCATCGCGCGTTTGCTGCAGCGCTTGCGGGTTGGGGAGAGGGGCGGACAAGTTCATGGCGGCACGCTCAGACATGTTCGCGCCGCTGCACGATGACGAAGCGGTCGGCCACGAAGGCCAGCGTGGTGTAGCTGGCGTTGGCTGCCGGGTTGCCGCCGCTGGCGTGGTAGTCGGAGAAGGCCGCCGACTGATTCACGTACACCCCCTGGGTCAGGTTGATGGACAGGGCCACGCGGGCGCGGCGCGACAGTTGCACGCTGCGCTCGACGTAGGCGCGGTCAGTGGAGTACACGCCCAGCGTCAGCGCCCCGTGTTCGCACAGGGTCGATTCGGCGGTCGCCAGGGCGCTGTCGCTCGAGGCGGTGGCGATCAGGAAGGCGATGGGGCCGAAGCATTCGTTGGCGAAGGTGGCGCGGTCCGCCTCGGTCAGGGCGACGATCACCGGGCTGTGGATGCGGGCATCCGGGTACTGCGGGTGCGCCAGCGCCTGCGAGGCCAGCACCACGCGCCCCTTGCCGGCCGCTTCCTGGATGCGGGCCACGGTTTCCGGGGCGCACACCGCGCCCAGCACGGCGGTGGCCACGCGCGGGTTTTCCGCCAGCTGGCGCACGGCGGCCGCCAGGTCGTCGCAGACCTGGTCGAACCCCTTGTGGCCCTGGTCGGTCTGGATGCCGCTCTGGGGGATGTAGATGTTCTGCGTGGTGGTACACATCTGGCCGCTGTACAGCGACAGGGTGAAGGCCAGGTTGTTCAGCATGGCCTCGTACTGGTCGGTCGATTCGATGATGACGGTGTTCACCCCGGCCATTTCGGCATACAGGCGGGCCTGGCGGGCGTTGTCCTGCAGCCAGCGGCCAAACTGGTTGCTGCCGGTGAAGTCGATGCTGGCCACGGCCGGGCTTTGCGCCAGCGCCTGGGTGTGCGCCGGGTCGTTGGACAGGGCCAGGGTCACGAGGTTGGCGTCCAGCCCCTGCTCGGCCAGCACCTCGCGCAGGATGCTGACGGTGATGGCGGCCGGCAGCACCGCGTTGGGGTGGGGCTTGACGATGACCGGGTTGCCAGTGGCCAGCGCGGCGAACAGGCCGGGATAGGTGTTCCAGGTGGGGAAGGTGGCGCAGCCGATCACCAGGCCAATGCCCCGGCCCACGATGTCGAAATGTTTTTTCATCATCAGCGGCGGGTTTTTGCCCTGGGGCTTTTCCCAGGTGGCTTCGGCGGGGACGTCTGCCATCGCTTTGTAGGCGTAGGCAATGGCTTCCAGCGCCCGGTCCTGCGCATGGGGGCCACCGGCCTGGAAAGCCATCATCGGGCCTTGGCCGGTGGTCAGCATGACGGCGTGGGTGATTTCGTGGCTGCGCCGATGGATGCGGGTCAGCGCCTCCAGCAGCACACCCACGCGGCCTTGCACGCCCAGGGCCATCCAGGCCGGTTCGGCAGCCTGGGCGGCGGCGATCAGCGCATCGGCGCGGCATTCGGGGTAGCGCACGCCGATGTCCACGCCGTAGGGGGAGCGCTCGGTGGCAATGCGGCCCGTCTCGCCGGGCTGCTGGAGCGGGTAGTCCTGGCCCAGCAAGGCTTGCACTGCGGCCTGGCCGTCGGCCTGGGCGGTTTCGCCGTAGATCTTGGGCGAGGCGTTCTCGGGGAACGGCGACCAGTAGGTACGTGCGGCAGAGGCGGCCAGGGCGCCGTCGAGCAGGGCACGGTGGGTGTCGAACAGGGTCATGAAAAGTCTCCTAGGGTTTTTCTGGGTGTCGGTTTCGTCGGTTTGACTTGCATCAGAATGCGTTCACAGCATATTATTTACCGACCGATCGGTCAAACATGTTTTTGACTTATCGCAAAACAGCATTGGCAACGTGATTACCCCTTTTCACCCTTGAACAGCTTGTCCTCTATGTCCGAACCTCTTGTCCTGGCGTCCCGATCGGGCGCTGTGCAGACCCTGACCCTGAACCGCCCGGCGGCCCTGAACAGTTTCACGACCGCGCTGCACGCCCAATTGCTGGCGGCCCTGGAGGCTGCGGCAGCCGATACCAGCGTGCGCTGCGTCGTGCTGACCGGTGCCGGGCGCGGCTTTTGCGCCGGGCAGGATCTGGCCGACCCGGCCGTTGCGCCCGATACGGCCCCGGGCGCTGCCGCCAAGGACCTGGGCGACGTGATCGAGCGCTTCTACCGTCCGCTGTGCCTGCGCCTGCGCTCCATGCCGGTGCCCGTGGTGGCCGCCGTCAATGGCGTGGCCGCCGGGGCCGGGGCCAGCATTGCCCTGGGCTGCGATCTGGTGCTGGCGGGGCGCTCGGCCAGCTTCATCCAGGCGTTTACCAAGATCGGCCTGCTGCCCGACAGCGGCGGCACCTGGCTGCTGCCGCGTCTGGTGGGCCGCGCCAATGCCCTGGGGCTGGCGCTGCTGGGCGACAAGCTGAGTGCCGAAGACGCCCAGCGCATCGGCCTCATCTGGCGCTGCGTCGAAGACGACGTTCTGGCCAGCGAAGCCCTGGCCCTGGCCCAGCGGCTGGCCGCCATGCCCACCCAGGCGTTGGTGACCACCCGCGCGGCGCTGGACGCGGCACTGGCGCTGGACTGGCCCGGCGCCCTGGCGCACGAGGCGGCGCACCAGCGCCGCCTGGGCCATGCCGACGATTACCGCGAAGGCGTGCGGGCGTTCACCGAAAAACGTCCGCCGCAGTTCACCGACCGCTGACCACCGAACCGCTGGCGCCCTGCGACAGACAAGGCGCCCCCTGTTTCCTTCCCCCTTCTTTCTTTCCATGCAAGCAAGCCTGACCCCCCAACAACTGGCCGAACACGTCCGCACGGCGATGTATGCCAACGACGGCGCCTCGCAAGCCCTGGGCATGCAGGTGGTGGCGATCAGCCCCACCAGCGCCACGGTGACGATGGCGGTGCGTGCCGACATGCTCAACGGCCACGCCACCTGCCACGGCGGCTTCATCACCACCCTGGCCGATTCCGCTTTCGCCTTTGCCTGCAATGCGGGCAATGAGATGACGGTGGCCTCGGGCCTGTCCATCGACTTCGTCGCCCCGGCCCGTTTGGGCGATCTGCTCATCGCGGAAGGCGTGGAAATCTCCCGCGCCGGGCGCACCGGGGTCTACGACGTCACCGTGCGCAACCAGCGCGACGAATTGATCGCCGCCTTCCGGGGGCGCTCCTACACCATGAAGGGCCGCTCCACCGTGCCCTTGTCCCAGACGGCCTGAGCGGCCCGGGCAGAACCACCATCGACAAAAAAATTCGGAGACAAACCCATGACCGTCACACGCCCCGCCCCGGGAGAGCTGGAGCCGATCGAAACCGCCAGCCGCGACGAAATCCAGGCACTGCAATTGCAGCGCCTGCGCTGGTCGCTGCAACATGCCTACGACAACGTGCCGCATTACCGCAAGGCGTTCGACGAAAGATGCGTCCGCCCCTGCGACCTGAAAACCCTGGCCGACCTGTCCAAGTTCCCTTTCACCTACAAGAAAGACCTGCGCGACAACTACCCCTTCGGCATGTTCGCCGTGCCGCGCAACCAGTTGCTGCGCGTCCATGCCTCCTCGGGCACCACGGGCAAGCCGACGGTGGTGGGCTACACCGCCAGGGACATCGACACCTGGGCCAACCTGGTGGCGCGTTCCATCCGCGCTGCGGGTGGCCGCCCCGGCGACATGGTGCACATCGCCTACGGCTACGGCCTGTTCACCGGCGGCCTGGGGGCGCACTACGGTGCCGAGCGGGCCGGCTGTACGGTGGTGCCGATGTCCGGCGGGCAGACGGAAAAGCAGGTGCAGCTCATCCAGGACTTCAAGCCGGACATCATCATGGTCACCCCCTCGTACATGCAGGTGATCGTGGAGGAGTTCCAGCGCCAGGGGCTGGATGCGCGGGACAGCTCCCTGAAAGTCGGCATTTTCGGGGCCGAACCCTGGACGGAAGCGATGCGCCAGGAGATCGAGGCCAAGGCCGGCATTGCCGCCGTCGACATTTACGGCCTGTCTGAAATCATGGGGCCGGGCGTGGCCAGCGAGTGCGTGGAAAGCCAGGACGGCCCGGTGATCTGGGAAGACCATTTCTACCCCGAAATCATCGACCCGCAGACCGGCGAAGTGCTGCCCGACGGGCAGGAGGGCGAGCTGGTGTTCACCTCCCTGTCCAAGGAGGCGCTGCCCATGATCCGCTACCGTACGCGGGATCTGACGCGGCTGCTGGCCCCCACTTCGCGCAGCTTCCGGCGCATGGGCAAGATCGTGGGCCGCTCGGACGACATGCTCATCATCCGTGGCGTCAACATGTTTCCCACGCAGATCGAGGAAATCGTGCTGCAGCACCGTTCGCTCTCCGGCCAGTACCAGATCCACGTCACCCGCGACGGCACCCTGGACAAGGTGGCCGTGCGCTGCGAGCTGCAGCCCGGCATCCCGTCGGGCACCGAGGAGGTGCGAAAAATCGGCCAATGGCTCCAGCACCGCATCAAGACCCTGGTGGGCATCACCACCCAGGTGGACGTGCTGGATTACGGCGCGATCGAGCGCACCCTGGTGGGCAAGGCCCGACGGGTGATCGACCAACGGCCACGCTGATCGCAGAGCGGCCCCGAGGCAACTGGTTTCAAGAACACCGCCCCCTGCCATCCCGCAGGAGCGGCTAGGAACCGGCCCGTTCCATGAATGGGCCGGTTCCGGGGGCGGTGATGCCCGAATCACCTCTCCTTTTTATTACCGACCGGTCGGTTTATTTAAATACCTTCACAAGGAGACATCTCGCCATGCGTAAAGAAAAACTTGCCCACACGATGGAGTTCCCGCCTGCCATCGAGCAGCCCAACGTCTACCCGCTGTCCTGGCACCAACACACGAAAAAGCTGGAGGAAATCTGGGACGCTTCGCGCCGCGAGGTCTGGGACCCCAAGAAACTGCCCTGGGACACGTTCGACGTGAACAAATACACCTGGGAGCAGCGCGAGGCCATCGCCTACTGGTGGACGCTGCTGTCGGTGTTCGACGCCTCTGCGCCGCCGGTGTTCGCCTCGGCGCTGATCAAGACCTACGAGGCCCATGAGGAAGATGCCGTGCGCCGCTGCTTCTTCAGCGTCACGCAGGACGAGCAGAACCATGAGCAGATGTGCGGCCTGGCCATCACCAAGTTTCTGGAGCATCCCGATCCGATCACCTACACGCCCAAGACCGAACTGGGCAAGCGCCTGCAAAAGAACGCCAAGTGGCTCTACCACAACGGCGCCCGCTACTGGACGGGCTACAAGACGGCCGTGCCCAAATACAGCCTGGCCGTGCTGTTCAGCTCCTTCCTGATGGGCGAGATCGCGGCCGCCACCATCTTCCACCAGATGGCCGCCGGCTGCACCGAGCCGGTGTTCAAGGAAGCCTTCCGCAACATCGGCAAGGACGAGGGCCGCCACATGGGCATCTGCCTGGCGTTGATGGAGCGCGACTATCCCAAGATCGCCGTGGAAGACCGCGCCCTGATCACCAAGCAGATCCGTGCCGGCTACCTGTTCCTGTCCGCCGTGCTGTTCGAGCCGCCGATGGAGTTTTGGGACCTGCCCGAGGACTTTATCGAGAGCCAGCGTGCGGGCGAGGCCGCAGCCCGCGCCGCCGGGTTTGCCATTCCCGAGTACGAGGCCAAGAAGAACAACTGGCGCACCGCCATCCTGAACCTCAAGGGGGCGCTGGACAAGTACGACATCCCCTTCCCGGCGATCCCCGAGGTGGGCATCACCGGCGAGGAAGTCTCGGACGTGGACCTGGACGACATCATCCCCGTGTTCTAACCGTTCCGCTTTTTCAGAACTTCGCAAATACCACCATGACCTCCCACATCAAGCTGTATCCCTCCGGGCAGACCGTCGCGTGCGACAGCGGCCAGACCGTGCTCGAAGCCCTTGAACGCTCAGGCTATGCCCTGCCCAACAACTGCCGTGCCGGCGCCTGCGGCGAGTGCAAGGTGAAAGTGCGTTCGGGCCAGTTCGACCAGGGTTTCGTGCTCGACATGGCCCTGTCGCCGGACGAGCGTGCCCAGGGGTATGGCCTGATGTGCATGGCCAAGCCGCTGTCGCCGGAGCTGGAAATCGAATGGGGCACCGAGGATGCCAAGCCCCAGCTCTTTCCCGCCCGCGAATCGCAGTACGCCGTGCTGGTCGACCGCATCGCCCGCACGCCGCGCATTACCGAGTTCGTGCTGCGCCCCCTGGGCGAAGCCATGCGCTTCTGGCCCGGCCAGTACGTGCAGCTGGGCGATGCCAGCCAGGGCATCCCGGTGCGCAGCTACTCGCTGGCCAGCGCCCCCCGGCACGATGGCGAAATCCGCCTGCAGGTCACCCGCGTCAATGCCGATGCGGCCAACACCCCGGCGGGCCGCACCAGCCGCTGGCTGCACGACGAGGTGGCGCTGGGCGCACAACTGCGCTTTTCCGGCCCGCACGGCACCTTCATCGGCGACCCGGCGGCAGACACCCCGGTGCTGTGCCTGGCCGCCGGTTCGGGGCTGGCCCCCATCCTCTCGCTGACCGAAGCGGCCCTGCGCCGGGGCTACAAGCAGCCGGTCACGCTGATGTTCTCCGCCCGCGAGGCAGCCGACCTGTACGACGTGGGCCTGATGCGCTACTGGCAGTTGCGCTACCCCAACTTCCGCTACCTGCCCACGCTGACGCGGGACCGCCGGGACGGGGTGCTGCACGGACGCATTCCGGCCATCCTGGGCCGGCATTTTCCCGATTTGAGCGGCCACAGCGTCTTCGTTGCAGGCACCACCGCCTTTGTGGACGACTGCGTGGCTGCCGCCAGGGCGCTGGGCGCACAGCCCGCGCTGATCCATACCGAAGGCTTCTTCACCCAGGCCTGAGCCGCGTGCGCCCTGGCCGCGCCGTTTTGTTTTGAAAAGGAAAACCATGTACACCCAAGCAATGGACACCCTGGGCAAGGAGGCGGCCCTCGCCCCCGTGCCGCACAGTGCCGACGAAGCGCGGTTGCAGGCCCGCTTCGACGCCCGCATCGACGCCGGCGAGTTCATCGAGGCCAAGGACTGGATGCCCGAGCATTACCGCAAGACCCTGGTGCGCCAGATCAGCCAGCATGCCCATTCCGAAATCGTCGGCATGCTGCCCGAGGGTAACTGGGTCACGCGGGCGCCCACGCTCAAGCGCAAGGCCATCTTGCTGGCCAAGATCCAGGACGAAGGCGGCCACGGCCTGTACCTGTATTCCGCCGCCGAGACCCTGGGCAGCAGCCGCGACGAGATGCTGGACGCCCTGCACACGGGCCGGGCCAAGTACAGCTCCATCTTCAACTACCCCACGCTGACCTGGGCGGACATGGGCGTGATCGGCTGGCTGGTCGATGGCGCGGCCATCATGAACCAGGTGCCGATCTGCCGCTGCTCCTACGCGCCCTATGCCCGCGCCATGGTGCGCATCTGCCGCGAGGAAAGCTTCCACCAGCGCCAGGGCTACGACGCCCTGCTGACCATGATGCAGCAGGGCACCGAGGCCCAGCAGGCCATGGTGCAGGACGCGGTGAACCGCTGGTGGTGGCCCGCGCTGATGATGTTCGGCCCCCCGGACGACCAGTCGCCCAACAGCGCCCTGTCCATGCGCTGGGGCATCAAGCGCATCTCCAACGACGAACTGCGCCAGAAATTCATCGACGCCACCGTGCCCCAGGCCGAGCTGCTGGGCGTGACGCTGCCCGACCCCGATCTGCAATGGAATGCCGAGCGCGGGCACTTCGACTTCGGCCCGATCGACTGGGCCGAGTTCTGGCAGGTGGTCGGCGGCGACGGCCCCTGCAACCGCGAACGCCTGGGCGCACGCGTGCAGGCCTGGGAGGAGGGCGCCTGGGTGCGCGAGGCCGCCCTGGTGCATGCAACCAGGAACGAGCATTGAAAACAGGAGCTGTTACCGCTTCATATACCTGAATATCAGCATTAAAAGTACCTGAAAACAAGCATATATCAGCGCAAAAAGCTATTGAATTTATAAGAGAGTTTCCCATGAACACCCCGAAACACCCCGCCGATCCCGCCACTGCCACCGAATGGCCGCTGTGGGAAGTTTTCGTGCGCAGCAAGGCCGGCCTGGACCACAAGCACTGCGGCAGCCTGCACGCCGCCGATGCCGCGATGGCCATCCAGATGGCCCGCGACGTCTACACCCGCCGCCAGGAAGGCAGCAGCGTCTGGGTGGTGCGCTCCGAGCAGATCGTCGCCAGCGACCCCGGCGACAAGGCCATGTACTTCGACCCCGCCGAGGACAAGGTCTACCGCCACCCGACTTTCTACGTCCTGCCCCAGGCCGTGAACCACATGTAAGGCGAAGGCAGCAAACACATGCAAAGCATCCACATCGGCACCGCCCCGGCCTTCCGTTACCTGCTGCGCCTGGGCGACACCTGCCTGATCCTGGGCCAGCGCCTGTGCGAATGGTCAGGGCACGCCCCCATCCTGGAAGAAGACATCGCCCTGTCCAACATGGCGCTGGACCTGATCGGCCAGGCCCGCGCCGTGCTGACCCACGCCGGCCGGGTCGATGGCCGGGGCCATGACGAAGACCAGCTGGCCTTCCTGCGCAACGAAGCCGACTACTGCAACCCGACCATCGTCGAACTGCCCCGGGGCGACTTCGCCTTCACCACCCTGCGCAACGCGCTGCTGGCCACGCTGCTCAAGCACCTGTGGCAATGCCTGCAGGACTCCGGCGATGCCGAGCTGGCCGCGATTGCCGCCAAGGCCGTCAAGGAGGCCCGCTACCACCAGCAGCACGCCGGCGACTGGGTGGTGCGCCTGGGCGACGGCACGCCCGAATCGCGCCGTCGCATGCAGCAGGCGCTGGCCAGCCTGTGGCCCTACACCGCCGAACTCTTTGCGCCGGACGCCGTGGACGAACACGCTCATGCCAGCCGCCTGGGCCCGCGCTGGGCCGATGTCGAGGCCGACTGGCTCGACGACGTGCGCCGGATGCTGGCCGCCGCCGACCTGGAGCTGCCCGCGCCGGAGGGCAAGTTCCGCAGCACCGGCCGGCTGGGCCGCCACAGCGAACACATGGGCTACCTGCTGGCCGAAATGCAGCACCTGCAGCGCAGCTATCCGGGAGGGGTGTGGTGATGATGGCCGCAGATGCCCGCATCCGCCGGGCCTGGGAAGTGCTGGGCACCGTGCCCGACCCCGAAGTGCCCGCCGTTTCGCTGTGCGACCTGGGCATCGTGCGGGCCGTGCGCCTGGCCGATGCCGACGCAGCGCAGGCCGGTGGCGTGCTGGAAATCGTCCTGACCCCCACCTACAGCGGCTGCCCGGCCACCGAGGTGATTGCCTGCGACGCGCTGGCCGCCATCGACGCGGCCGGCCTGGGGCCGGCCCGGACCACGCTGCAACGTGCGCCCGCCTGGACGACCGACTGGATCAGCGCCGCAGGGCGCGAGAAGCTGCGGGCCTACGGCATCGCCCCGCCCGGGCCGGTGGCTGCCGGCCAGGGCGTGCCCATCCGCTTCCTGCCCCGGCGTCCCGCCCCCGGCGTGCCCTGCCCGCACTGCGCCAGCACGCACACCGAGCGCCTGTCGGCCTTTGGCGCCACCGCCTGCAAGGCGCTGTACCGCTGCCTGGACTGCCGCGAGCCGTTCGAGCATTTCAAGCCCATTTGACCAAGCCATTGCCATGAGCGTTTCCTTCCACCCCTTGCGCGTATGCGCCATCGAACCGGATACCGCCGAGGCGGTCATCGTCTCCTTCGAGGTGCCGCCTGCGCTGCGCCAGGTCTTCGGCTTCATCCAGGGCCAGTACCTCACGCTGCGCACCACCATCGACGGCCAGGACGTGCGCCGCTCCTACTCCATCTGCGCCGGCGTGGACGAGGCCCACCTGCGCGTGGGCGTGCGCCGCGTCGCCGGCGGGCTGTTCTCCAACTGGATTCACCGCCGCCTCAAGGTGGGCGACACCCTGCAGGTCATGGCCCCGCAAGGGCGCTTCTACGTGCCGCTGGATGCCGGCGCCCGGCGCCACTACCTGGGCATTGCCGGGGGCAGCGGCATCACGCCCATCCTGTCCATCATGAAAACCGTGCTGGCCCGCGAGCCGCACAGCCGCTTCACCCTGCTGTACGCCAACCGCACGCTGCAATCGACCATGTTCAAGGAGGAGCTGGAAGACGTGAAGAACCGCTACCTCACGCGCGTGGCGCTGCACCATGTGTTCTCCGGCGAAGCCACCGAGGCGCCGATCAACATGGGGCTGATGAACCGCGACAAGGTGGGCGAATTTCTGCGCCACATCGTGCCGCCCGCGCAGATCGGCGAAGTCTTCGTCTGCGGCCCCTTCCAGATGAACGACGAGGCCCAGGCCGCCCTGCTGGCCGCCGGTGTGCCCGAGGAGCGCATCCACGTCGAGCGTTTCGGTGTGGCGCTGTCCGCCGCAGGCCAGGTCGGCGCAGCCGTCCACCAGGTGCAGGAAGGCGATGCCGAGCAGGCACAGATCACCATCGTGCGCGACGGCCTGAAGCGCGAGTTCGGCTTCCGCAAGGAGCAGCCCAGCATTCTGGATGCCGCCTCCGCCGCCGGGCTGGAAGTGCCGTTTTCCTGCACCTCGGGCGTGTGCGGCACCTGCCGCGCCAAATGCCTGGAAGGCCAGGTGCGCATGGAACGCAACTTCGCCCTGGACAAGGACGAGGTGGCGGCAGGTTTCGTCCTCACCTGCCAGTGCCGCCCCCTGACGCCGCAGGTCGTGCTTTCCTTCGATGAACGCTGAAGCCGAACCATGCCGTCCTTCAATCCCTCAAGAATCGTAGCTGCCAGCACTTGTCAGACAATGGCCGGTTGCACTATTCATAGTGCATTTGGCACGCCTGGGCGCATCCCTGCGCCTGCGCACCCTTGAGAGAAACGAAGGAGGAATACCACCATGGCCCGAGGACGCTCATCCGGATACGAAGACCAGCGCGAGCTGATCTTGCAGCACGCTGCCGAACTGTTTGCTCAGCGCGGCTACTCGGCCACGTCCATGAATGGCGTGGCCGAAGCCTGCGGCCTGTCCAAGCCGGCCCTGTACCACTACTTCCGCGACAAGTACGACCTGCTGGTGAACATCGCGGAAAACCACATCGTGCGCCTGCAGGCCCTGGTCAGCGAGGTGGCCGAGCTGAACCTGGAACCCGAGGCGCGGCTGCGCGAGCTGATCCGCCGCTTCGTCATCGAATACGCCCAGGCCCAGCACGCCCACCGCGTGCTGATCGAGGACATCAAATTCCTCACCGAAGCCGACCAGACCCGCATCCTCGGTTCCGAGCGCCAGGTCACCCACGAGTTCTCCAACACCGTCGAGCAGCTGTGGCCGCACCTGGGTCAGGAACGTCTGTCCAAGCCGACCACCATGCTGCTGTTCGGGATGATCAACTGGATGTTCACGTGGTTTCGCCCCGGCGGCAGCCTGAGCTACGAGGACATGGCCCCCATCGTGACCGACCTTTTCTTCGGCGGCGCTGCGGCAGTGCGCCGGCCCGCCACGGGGGCGGCCTCGCCCGCCTCCTCCCCTCCACCACCTACGAAAGCAAATAGATGACGCAAGTAAACGCATGGATTGTCGATGGCGTGCGCACGCCCTTTGGCCGCTACGGCGGCGCCCTGGCGAATGTGCGCACGGACGACCTGGGGGCCATCCCGCTGCGGGCCCTGATGGAGCGCAACCCCACCGTCGATTGGCGTGCAATCGACGACGTGCTCTATGGCTGCGCGAACCAGGCCGGGGAGGACAACCGCAACGTGGCCCGCATGGTGGCGCTGCTGGCGGGCCTGCCCATCGAGGTGCCCGGCGGCACCGTCAACCGTCTGTGCGGCTCCGGGCTGGACACCATCGGCATGGCGGCCCGCGCCATCCGCAGCGGGGAAGCCGACCTGATGATCGCCGGCGGCGTGGAGAGCATGACCCGCGCCCCCTTCGTCCTGGGCAAGGCCGACAGCGCCTTTTCGCGCAGCGCCCGCATCGAGGACACCACCATCGGCTGGCGCTTCGTCAATCCCGCGATGCAGGCGCAATACGGCATCGACTCCATGCCCGAGACGGCAGAGAACGTGGCGCAGGACTTCGGCATCGCCCGCGCCGACCAGGATGCGCTGGCGCTGCGCTCGCAGCAGCGCTGCAAGGCCGCGCAGGACGCGGGCTTCTTCGACGGCGAGATCGTTCCCGTCACCATTCCCCGGCGCAAGGGCGACCCCATCGTGGTGCGCGAGGATGAACACCCCCGCCCGGAAACCACCGCCGAGCAGCTTGCCCGCCTCAAGGGCGTGGTGCGCCCGGACGGCTCCGTCACCGCCGGCAACGCCTCGGGCGTCAACGACGGCGCCTGCGCCCTGCTGCTGGCCTCGGACGCCGCGCTCCAGCGCTACCAGCTCACCCCGCGCGGGCGCATCGTCGGCATGGCCACTGCAGGCGTGGCCCCCCGCATCATGGGCATCGGCCCGGCCCCGGCCACGCAGAAGCTGCTGGCCCGCATCGGCTGGTCGCTGGACAGCCTGGACACCATCGAACTGAACGAAGCCTTTGCCGCGCAAGGGCTGGCCGTGCTGCGCCAGCTGGGTCTGCCCGACGATGCGCCGCACGTCAATCCCAATGGCGGGGCGATTGCCCTGGGCCATCCCCTGGGTGCTTCCGGGGCCCGCCTGGCATTGACGGCCTTGCGCCAACTGGAGCGTACCGGGGGCCGCCGCGCCCTGGCGACGATGTGCATCGGCGTGGGCCAGGGCATTGCCCTGGCGCTGGAACGCGCCTGAGCCGCCAGCGGCGCACCGGTCGCCGCTGGCGTTGATTTTTGATTTTTCCACGACCACTACCACCACCAAGGAGACAACGATGACGAAACGACTGACCCTCTCTACCCTGGCTGCGGCCAGCCTGCTGGCCGCCAGCGGCCTGGCGCTGGCCGACATCAACGTCGGCGTGACCGTTTCGGCCACCGGCCCGGCGGCCTCGCTGGGCATCCCGGAAAAAAACACCATTGCCCTGATGCCCAAGGAAATCGGCGGCGAGAAGATCAATTACATCGTGCTGGATGACGCTTCGGACACCACCAACGGCGTGGCCAACATGCGCAAGCTGATCAGCGAGAACAAGGTGGACGTGGTGCTGGGCTCCAGCACCTCGCCGGTGTCGCTGGCCATGATCGACGTGGCCGCCGAAACCAGAACGCCGATGATCTCCATGGCCGCTGCCGCCCGCATCGTCGAACCCATGGACGACAAGCGCAAATGGGTCTTCAAGACCCCGCAGAACGACATCATGATGTCCCTGGCCATCGCGGCCCACATGGCCGCTTCGGGGGCCAGGACGGTGGCCTTCATCGGCTTTTCCGATGCCTATGGCGAGGGCTGGTACAACGAGTTTTCCAAGGCGGCCGAGCTGAAGAAACTCAAGATCGTCGCCAACGAGCGCTACAACCGCACCGACACCTCGGTCACCGGCCAGGTACTCAAGATCATCTCGGCCAAGCCCGATGCGGTGCTGGTGGCCGGCTCCGGCACCCCCGCCGCCCTGCCGCAAAAAATGCTCAAGGAGCGCGGCTTTACCGGCAAGTATTACCAGACCCACGGCGTGGCCAACGCCGACTTCCTGCGTGTGGGCGGCAAGGACGTGGAAGGCACCTTCCTGCCGGCCGGCCCGGTGCTGGTGGCCGACCAGCTGCCTGCCAGCCACCCGGTCAAAGCCTCGGCCACGGCCTACGTGAAAGCCTATGAGGCCGCCCACGGCAAGGGCAGCGTCTCCACCTTTGGCGCCCACGGCTGGGATGCCGGCGTGCTGATGGCCGCCGCCGTGCCCGAAGCGCTGAAGAAGGCCAAGCCCGGCACGGCAGAGTTCCGCGCCGCCATGCGCGATGCGCTGGAGGGGCTGAAGGAAGTGCCCGGCGCCCACGGCATCTTCACCATGTCGCCCACCGACCACCTGGGCCTGGACCAGCGGGCCAGCGTGATGGTGAAGATCGAGAACGGCACCTGGAAATACCAGCCCTGATGGTGTCCCTGCCGCCTGGCTGAGGCCGGGCGGCAGGCCCATGCAGGCGCATCCATGAACCGCGTGTTCCCCAGGCCGACCCCGGCCCTGGGGCTGTTTGGATTGCAGAAAGAAAGACGAATATGGATTTCCAGATTGCCTTGCTGCTGGGGCAGGACGGCATCGTCAACGGAGCCGTTTACGGCCTGATGGCGCTGGCGCTCGTCCTGGTGTTTTCCGTCACCCGCGTGATCTTCATTCCGCAGGGGGAGTTTGTGGCCTTTGGCGCACTCAGCATGGTCATGCTGCAAACCGGCGCCACCCCGGCCACTCTGTGGCTGCTGCTGGGACTGGCCTTGGCCGTGCTGGCCGTGGAGGGCTGGCGCTGGAAAAAGGGCGAGAGCGTGAACTGGTTCGCCACCCTGTTCTGGTGCGCGGCCCTGCCGGCCCTGGCCGCCGTGCTGGTGCTGGCCGTGCGCCCCGAAGCGCTGTGGCTGCAGGCGCTGACCACGCTGCTGCTCATCACCCCGCTGGGGCCGCTGCTGTACCGCCTGGTGTTCCGCCCGCTGGCCGATGCGTCGGTGCTGATCCTGCTCATCGTCGCGGTCGCGCTGCACGGGGTCATGGTGGGCGCCGGGCTGCTGTTCTTCGGCGCGGAAGGTTCGCGCACCACGCCGTTTTCCGAGGCCCGCTTCGAGCTGGGTTCGATGATGGTCTCCGGCCAGTCCCTGGTTGTGCTGGGGGTGACGCTGGCGCTGGTGCTGCTGCTGTTCGCGTTCTTCGAGCGGTCGATGGTCGGCAAGGCCCTGCGGGCCACGGCCATCAACCGCGTCGGGGCACGCCTGATGGGCATTCCCACCGATTTGTCGGGCGACGTGAGCTTTGCCCTGGCGGCGCTGATCGGCGCCGTCTCCGGCCTGCTGATCGCGCCCCTGACCACGGTGTATTACGACACCGGCTTCCTGATCGGCCTCAAAGGCTTCGTGGCGGCCATCGTCGGCGGGCTGGCGAGCTACCCGCTGGCCCTGGTGGGCGCCTTGCTGGTGGGCCTGCTGGAATCGTTTTCATCCTTCTGGGCCAGCGCCTACAAAGAGGTGCTGGTATTTACCTTGATCATTCCGGTGCTGTGGTGGCGTTCGCTGCACAGCCGCCATGTGGAGGACGATGAATGACTGCGCCCGCACCCACATCTGCAAAAACACCTGCAACCACCCCCACCGGCGCCCCTGGCGGGCTGCTGACCCGTGCCCAACTGACGGGGCTGTGCGTGCTGGCCCTGGCGCTGGCCTGGGGGCTGCTGCCGGAATTCACCGTAGTGGTGATGAGCTACATCGGCCTGTACGCCATCGTGGCCGTCGGGCTGGTGCTGCTCACCGGCGTCGGCGGCATGACCTCGTTCGGGCAGGCGGCCTTCGTCGGCATGGGCGCGTATGCCACGGCCTGGGCCTGCACATCGCCCACGGCGGTGCAGGCGCTCGGCGGCATTGTCGGCATGGGCGGCCTGCCCTGGGTCGGGCTGGCGCTGGGGCTGGGGCTGACGTTTGCCGTGGCCTGGGGGCTGGGGGCGGTGACGCTCAAGCTCTCCGGGCACTACCTGCCGCTGTGCACCATCGCCTGGAGCCTGAGCCTGTACTACCTGTTCGGCAACATGCAGTTCCTGGGCGGGCAGACCGGCATCAGCGGCGTACCGCCCCTGACCATTGCCGGTTACTCGCTGGCCGACCCGCGCCTGCTGGGCGTGCTGATCTGGACGGTGCTGCTGTTGGCGCTGTGGCTGATGAGCAACCTGCTCGATTCGCGCGAGGGCCGTGCCATCCGCGCCCTGAAAGGGGGCCGGGTCATGGCCGAATCCATGGGCGTGGATACGGGCCGCTACCGCATCAAGCTGTTCGTGCTGGCGGCGCTGCTGGCGGCCATCTCCGGCTGGCTGTATGCGCACATGCAGCGCTTCATCAACCCGACGCCGTTCAACCTGAACATCGGCATCGAATACCTGTTCATGGCCGTGGTCGGCGGCGCGGGCCACCTGTGGGGCGCGGTGCTGGGGGCGACGGTCATCACCTTGCTCAAGCAAAAGCTCCAGGACGTGCTGCCCGCCCTGCTGGGCACCAGCGGCAACTTCGAGGTGGTGGTGTTCGGCCTGCTCATGGTGCTGGTGCTGCAACGCTTTGCCGACGGCATGTGGCCGACGCTGCAACGCCTGTCCGGCCGTTTTCTGCGCCCGGACAAGGTGCGTGCGCCCAGGGCCGAAGCGGCGCTGGCGCAGCGCAGCCTGCCGACCCCCGGCTCGGTGATTCTTCAGGCCCGGGAAGTGACCAAGCGCTTTGGCGGGCTGATCGCCAACAACCAGGTGTCCATGTCCGTCAAGGCCGGGGAAATCCATGCCCTGATCGGCCCCAACGGCGCGGGCAAAAGCACCTTCTTCAACATGATCTCCGGCGTGGACGAGCCGACCGAAGGCGACGTGCGCCTGATGAACGAGGTGATGGGCAAGCGGCCCTCGCGGGCCTTTGCCGCCCTGGGGCTGGGGCGCACCTTCCAGCACGTGCGCCTGCTGGGCCAGCGCAGCGTGGTGGAAAACGTCGCCCTGGGGGCGCACCGGCGGGCGCACAAGGGCTGGCTGGCCGCCATGCTGCGCCTGGACCGGAGCGAGGAGGCGGCCCTGCTGGCCGAGGCCCGCCGCCAGATCGAGCGCTGCGGCCTGGGCGCGTTTGCCGACACCCCGGCGGCCTCGCTGGCGCTGGGCCAGCAGCGCATCGTGGAGATCGCCCGCGCCCTGGCCGGGCAGCCGGCCGTCCTGCTGCTGGACGAACCGGCGGCCGGCCTGCGCCACCTGGAAAAGCGTGCCCTGGCCGACCTGCTCACGCAGTTGCGGGCCGAGGGGCTGGGCATCCTGGTGGTCGAGCACGACATGGAGTTCGTCATGAACCTGGCCGACCGCATCACCGTGCTGGAGTTCGGCACCGTGATTGCCGAGGGCACGCCCAGGGACATTCAAAACAACCAGCGCGTGCTGGACGCCTATCTGGGCGGTGCCGACGATCTGGCAGCGGGGATCATCAAATGAGCACAACAGCCACACCACGCACCGCCTTGCTGCAATTGCAGGGCATCTGCGTCTCCTACGGCCCGGTGGAAGCCGTCCATGACGTCGATCTGACCGTGCAGGAGGGCGAGATCGTCACCGTCATCGGCCCCAACGGCGCGGGCAAGACCACGCTGCTCAGTGCCGCCATGGGGCTGCTGCCCGCCAGGGGCAGCATCACCCTGGGGGGCGCACGCATCGCCCGCCCCAGCGTCGAAGCCATGGTGGCGCACGGCATCGCACTGGTGCCGGAAAAGCGCGAGCTGTTCGGCGAAATGACGATCGAAGACAACCTGCTGCTGGGCGGCTTCTCCCGCTGGCGGCGGGGCCAGCGCGACCAGGCGCAGCGCATGCAGGAGGTGTTCGATATCTTCCCGCGCCTGGGCGAGCGGCGCTTGCAGATCTCCGCCACCCTTTCCGGCGGCGAGCGCCAGATGCTGGCCATCGGTCGGGCGCTGATGGCCCGTCCGCGCCTGCTGATGCTGGACGAACCCTCGCTGGGGCTGGCGCCGCTGATCACGCGCGAAGTGCTGCAGGTGGTGGCCTCGCTGCGCCGCCACGGCGTCTCCGTGCTGCTGGTCGAGCAGAACGCCCGCGCCGCCTTGCAGGTGGCCGACCGCGCCTATGTGCTGGAGATGGGGGCCGTGGCCCTGTCCGGCGATGCGCAGGACCTGCTCAACGACCGGCGCATCATCGACACCTACCTGGGCATGGGCGCGAATGCGCACAAAACATCTCTCTATCCCACTTCACCATGACCACACCGATTTATCCCCTCATCGGCATCGTCGGCACGGGCGCCATGGGGCGAGGCATTGCCCAGATCGCCGCCCAGGGCGGCTGCCAGGTACTGCTGTTCGACGCCCAGAGCGGTGCTGCCGAAGCCGCCCGCAGCGCGGTGCAGGCGCAATGGCTGCGCCTGCAGGACAAGGGCCGCCTGAGCGCCGAACAGGTCAGCGCCTACAGCGATCGCCTGCAACCCGTGGGCGCAGTTGCCGACCTGCGCGGCTGCGCCTTGGTGATCGAGGCCATCGTCGAACGCCTGGACGCCAAGCAGGCGCTGTTCGCCCAGCTCGAAGCCGTCGTTGCCCCGGATGCGGTGCTGGTCAGCAACACCTCCTCCCTGTCGGTCACGCAGATCGCTGCGGGCCTGCAGCGCCCGGCGCGTTTTGCCGGGCTGCATTTCTTCAACCCGGTGCCGCTCATGAAGGTCGTGGAGGTGATCGCCGGGCTGAAGACCGATCCGGCCCTGTGCGACGCGCTGGCCCAGGCCGTGCGCCAGTGGGGCCATCAGCCGGTGCAGGCGCAGGACACGCCCGGCTTCATCGTCAATCACGCCGGGCGCGGCTACAACACCGAGGCGCTGCGCATCGTCGGCGAGGGCATTGCCGACTTCGCCACCATCGACCGCATCCTGCGCGATCAGGTCGGCTTTCGCCTTGGCCCCTTCGAGCTGATGGATCTGACGGCGCTGGACGTCTCGCACCCGGTCATGGAAGCCATCTACCGCCAGTATTACGACGAACCGCGCTACCGCCCCAGCGTCATCACCGCGCAGCGGCTGGCGGGCGGTGTGGTCGGAAAAAAGGCCGGACAAGGGTTTTATTGCTACGAAAACGGCAGCGCCCGGGTGCCGCCGGAGCCGCCCGTGCCGGACGTGGCCGTACTGCCGCCGGTCTGGGTCTCGCCCCAGGCCACGCGCCGCGCTGCACTGTGCGATCTGCTGCACACGCTGGGCGCAGTGCTGGAAACGGGCGCCACCCCGTCCGCCCAGGCGCTGATCGTGGTTGCGCCCCTGGGGCTGGATGTAAGCACCGCCGCCGTGGCCGAGCGCCTGGATGCGACGCGCACCGTGGGCATCGACCTGCTGATCGACGACAGCGCCACGCAGCGCCGCGTGCTGGCCACCAATCCGGCCACCCGTGCCGACCTGCGGGCCGCCGCGCACGCCCTGTTCGCCCGGGACGGCAAGGCCGTCAGCGTCGTGCGCGACAGCGGCGGCTTCGTCACCCAGCGCGTGCTGGCCACCATCGTCAACATTGCCGCCGACATCTGCCAGCAGCGCATCTGCACCCCGCAGGATCTGGAAACCGCCGTCACCCTGGGCCTGGGCTACCCGCAAGGCCCGCTGGCCCTGGGCAACCGCTGGGGTGCGGCGCAGGTGCTGGAAGTGTTGGACGGCCTGCACCGTGTGTACGGTGACCCGCGCTACCGCCCCAGCCCCTGGCTGCGCCGCAGGGCGCTGCTGGGGTTGAGCCTGATGCACATGGAAGATAGCGCCTGAACTGCGTGTCAGCTAAAAACATAGCTTCTACCGCTGTCTGTTGAATGATTTCAGTGTTGTTTCATTCTGAAATCAAGCAATGAAAAGCGGTAGAAGCTATTTAAGTGATAGCTCTCTCTGACGGCCGCTTACTGGCCCCGCAGCAGCTTGGCCGCGTCGATGGCGAAGTAGGTCAGGATGCCGTCGGCCCCGGCACGCTTGAAGGCCAGCAGGCTTTCCAGCATGACCGCATCGTGGTCGAGCCAACCGTTGGCCGCAGCGGCCTTGAGCATGGCGTATTCGCCGCTGACCTGGTAGGCGAAGGTGGGCACCTTGAACTCGTCCTTGACGCGGCGCAGCACGTCCAGGTAGGGCATCCCGGGCTTGACCATCACCATGTCCGCGCCCTCGGCAATGTCCAGCGCCACTTCGCGCAGGGCTTCGTCGGTGTTGGCCGGGTCCATCTGGTAGACGTTCTTGTCGGCCTTGCCCAGGGCGCCGCGCGTGCCCACGGCGTCGCGGAAGGGGCCGTAGAAGCTGCTGGCGTACTTGGCGCTGTAGGCCATGATGCGCGTGTGGATGTGGCCGTGCGCCTCCAGCGCGTCGCGGATGGCGGCAATGCGCCCGTCCATCATGTCGCTGGGGGCCACCATGTCCACGCCGGCGGCGGCGTGGGCCAGCGCCTGGGCCACCAGCATTTCCACCGTGTCGTCGTTGATGATGTAGCCGGTGTCGTCCAGGATGCCGTCCTGGCCGTGGCTGGTGTAGGGGTCCAGCGCCACGTCGGTCATGATGCCCAGTTCGGGGCACTCTTTTTTCAGCGCCCGCACCACGCGGGGAATCAGGCCGTCGGGGTTGGCGGCTTCCTTGCCGTCGGGGGTTTTCAGGGCCGGGTCGATGGCCGGGAACAGCGCCAGGTAGGGAATGCCCAGCTGCACGCATTCGCGGGCCACGTCCAGCAGCAGGTCCAGCGACAGCCGCTCCACGCCGGGCATGGACAGCACGGCCTCGCGGCGGTTTTCGCCTTCGTGGACGAACACCGGGTAGATGAAGTCGTGGCTGCTCAGGCGGTGTTCGCGCACCAGGTTGCGGGTAAAGGCATCGCGGCGCAGGCGGCGCGGGCGGTTGGCGGGGAAGGGGGTGGGGTTGGATAAGTGCATGGACGCCGATTGTGCCGCGCCTGGGTGCCTTGGGGATAGTCCCATCCCGGCGCCCCTGCCCGGGCTGTTAGATTGGCCCGCGAGAGCAGTTTGGCTGCACTCCCTGCTTGACCTCCCTGAGCAGGCCCCGGTTCACCGGGGATTTCTGCGCCCGGCCTTGGCCGGGCTTTTTTTCGGCCCGGGGCAGGGCAGCGGCGGGGGGCACGTACACTGCTGGCCCTATGTTATGGGTCAAAGCTTTTCATATCGTTTTCGTGGCCAGCTGGTTTGCCGGCCTGTTCTATCTGCCGCGCATTTACGTGAATCTGGCCATGGTGCCGCCCGGCTCCGTCGCCGAACGTGAGCGCTTGCTGCTGATGGCACGCAAGCTGCTGCGCTTCACCACCTTGTTGGCGGTGCCTGCCGTGGGGCTGGGCCTGTGGCTGTGGTTCGGCTGGTTCTGGGGCGCCAAGGGCTGGCTGCACGCCAAGCTGGTGCTGGTGCTGGCCACCATCGGCTACCACTGGATGTGCGCCCGCATGTTCACCCGGATGCAGGATGGGCAGACGCTGCGCAGCCACGTCTGGTACCGCTGGTTCAACGAGCTGCCGGTGCTGTTGCTCACGGTCGTCGTCATCCTGGTGGTGGTCAAGCCGTTCTGAGTGCGGGCCGGGCGTGCTGCACAAATCCTCCGCCTGGCCCCTGGCGCTGCTGTATGCGGCGCTGATCGTCTTTGCCAGCCTGTACCCGTTCGAGGGCTGGCGTGACCAGGAGCTGTCCTGGTGGGCCGTCCTGACCCAGCCCCTGCCGCCGCAGTATTGGACGGGATTCGACGTGGGCAGCAACATCGCCGGCTACCTGCCGCTGGGCTTTTTGCTGGGCCTGGGCGCCGTGCGCTCGGGCGCGGCGCGGTGGGCGGTGCTGCTGGCCCTGGGGCTGGGCAGCGTCCTGTCGCTGGGCATGGAAGTATTGCAGTTGTACCTGCCCCGGCGCGTGCCGTCCAACCTCGACTGGCTGCTCAACAGCCTGGGGGCACTGCTGGGCGGTGTGCTGGCCTGGCTGCTGCATTTGCTGGGCGGGGTGCAGCGCTGGGCGGTGTTTCGCCAGCGCTGGCTGGGCGATGCGGATGCGGGCGGCACGGCGCTGTTGCTGCTGTGGCCCTGGGCCTTGCTGTTTCCGGCGGCGGTGCCGCTGGGCCTGGGGCAGGTGCTACCGCACCTGGAGGTGGGGCTGGCCCAGTGGCTGGAAGGCTCAGCCTATGCGCACTGGCTGCCGCTGCGCCATGCGCCTGCGCAGGCGCTGACGCCGCTGGGCTATCTGTTCTGCGTGGCCGTGGGCGTGCTGGCGCCGTGCTTGCTCACGCACCTGCTGGTGCGCCAGCCGTGGCGGCGCATGGTGGCCGCGCTGGTCTGGACGGTCGTCGGGGTGGGGGTGACGGCCTTGTCTTGCGCCCTGGGCTACGGCCCGGCCAATGCCTGGGCGTGGCTCAGTCCCCCGGCGCTGCTGGGGCTGGCCGTGGGGCTGGGGCTGGCCTGGGTACTGGCGGTGCTGTCCTGGCGCTGGAGTGCGGTGGTGGCCCTGGTCGGGTTGGCGCTGCAACTGGGGGCACTCAACCAGGCGCCGCAAAGCGCTTACTTTGCCCAGACCCTGCAATTGTGGGAGCAGGGGCGCTTCGTGCAGTTCTACGGCCTGGGGCAGTGGCTGGGCTGGCTCTGGCCGTATGCCACGCTGGTGTATGCGGCGGCGCGGCTGACCCAGCGGCGGCCGACTCTCTAAAATCCGGGGGATGACTGACGCTGCATCCCCCACCCCCGCTGCCCCCGGCTACTACGAGCGGCATATTTTCTTCTGCCTGAACGAGCGCCCCAATGGCGAAGACTGCTGCGCCCTGCACGGCGCCAAGGCCGGTTTCGACCATTGCAAGCGGGCCGTGAAAGCGGCCGGTCTGGCCGGCCAGGGCCAGGTGCGGGTGAACAAGGCGGGGTGCCTGGACCGCTGCTCGGCCGCGCCGGTGTGCGTGGTCTACCCCGAGGGGGTGTGGTACTCCTTCATCGACGAGGCCGATATCGACGAAATCGTCGAATCCCATCTGAAGCATGGCCGCATCGTCGAGCGCCTGCTCATCCCGCCCACCATGGGGCGCTAGCCTTTCAGCTATCGATTAAGGTGCTGTTACCGCAGATTTTTCAACGATTTCAGTATCAAACAATGCTGAAATCCTTTATTTATCAGCGGTAAAAGCTATAAAAAGACAGATTTATCCCCCGCATCCCTCATGATTGCCCAAACAGAAAAACTCACCTTGGATGGCATGGTCGGCCCCCTGGAGGCGCTGCGCAACCGTCCCGCCCAGCAGCCGCCCCGGGGCGTGGCCGTGGTGGCGCATCCCCATCCGCTGTATGGCGGCTCCATGCACAACAAGGTCGTGCAGACGCTGACCCGCGCCTTCGTCCAGGCGGGCTGGGAGGTGGTGCGCTTCAACTTTCGCGGCGTCGGCGCCAGCGTCGGGGAACACGACGGGGGCCGGGGCGAATTGCAGGACCTGCTGGCCGTGGTGCAGCAGGTGGCGCCCGGCGGCAACCTGGCCCTGGCCGGTTTTTCCTTCGGGGCGTTTGTCACCACCCATGCCGTGCAGGCACTGTGGACGCCCGAGCGCTTGCAAAAAATTGTTTTGGTGGGAACTGCGGCCAGCCGTTTCGATCCAGCCACCTTGCCGCCTGAAAGCCACGACCGCACCCTGGTGCTGCATGGCGAGCAGGACGACACCGTGCCGCTGGCCAGCGTCATGGACTGGGCGCGGCCCCAAGTCCTGCCGGTGACGGTCGTGCCGGGGGGGGAGCATTTCTTTCACGGACAATTGCCGCTGCTCAAATCCCTGGTGCTGCGCCATTTGTTGAGCGCCCCGGTGTAAACCGCCCTTTTTTCAACCATGGCCTGCACGTAAGGGATGCTCTGCACGAATCATCGCGCCGTGGGCCTCTGCGGCCTCGGGCGGTCTGCGGCGTTGCAAATCCTCGCAATAGCACCGCTATTGCTGTGGTTTGCGCCTTGCAGCCCATCCCGATCCGCAGTGCCCGCTTGGCAGCGCGATTCGTGCAGAGTATCCCAAGCAGGCCTTGTTTTTTTCCAGTGAGTTCCATGACTACGTTGAAAACCCGTCTTCGCCTTCTGGCCTGTACCGCTGCCTTCGCCCCCCTGTGCGCGATGGCGCAGGTGAGTACCCTGCAACCCCCGGAAATCGCCGCCCGCAACTACATGCTGGTGGACGTGACGGCCAACCAGGTTCTGGCCTCCAAGGACGTCGATGCGCAGATCGAACCCGCATCGCTGACCAAGCTGATGACCGGCTACCTCGTCTTCGATGCCCTGCGTTCCAAGAAAATTACCCTGGACCAGCGCCTGCCGGTCAGCGAACTGGCGTGGAAAATGCCCGGCTCGCGCATGTTCATCGACCCCAAGATGCAGGTGCCCGTCGATGACCTGATCAAGGGCATGATCGTGCAGTCCGGCAACGACGCCACCATGGCCCTGGCCGAAGGGGTCGGCGGCACGGTGGAAAACTTCGTGCGCCTCATGAACGAACAGGCCAAGGCCCTGGGCATGACCGGCACCACCTATCGCAACCCCGAAGGGCTGACCGAGCCGGGGCACCTGACCACGGCGCGGGACCTGTCCATTCTGTCGATGCGCCTGATGCGGGACTTTCCGCAGTACATGCACTACTACAAGATCAAGGACTACCGCTACGAGGGCACGCCAGCGGCGAACAGCAAGAACCGCAACACCCTGCTGTTTCGCGACCCGACCGTCGATGGCCTGAAAACCGGACACACCAATGCCGCAGGCTATTGCCTGGTGGCCACCGCGCAGCGTGACATGCCCAACGTAGGGGGGCGGCGCCTGCTCTCCATCGTCCTGGGCACGACCAGTGAAAACGCCCGGGCCAACGAAAGCCAGAAACTGCTCAACTGGGGCTACACCGCCTACGACGCCGTGAAGCTGTTTGAAGCCGGCCAGGCGATGGAAGAAGCGCCGCTGTGGAAAGGCACGCAAAGCACCCTGAAGCTGGGGCGCGAAGCCACTACCGTCGTCACCGTGCCTGCGGGCAGCAGCGGCAAGCTCGTCACCCGCATCGAGCGGCAGGATCCGCTGATCGCCCCGGTCGCCAAGGGCCAGCAGGTCGGCACGCTGCACGTCATGCTGGGCGAGGAAACCCTGGCCCAGCTGCCCGTGTTTGCCCTGGAAGACGTCACCGAAGGCGGCTTCTTCAGCCGCGCCTGGGATGCGCTGCGGCTGTGGATCCGCTGATCCAGCACCGCAAGGGTTTGAAATCCCGGGGGACTTGCCGACAGCCCGCCGAACTGCTACAGTTGCGGGCTTTTCGGAATTTTCCGAAGGGATTCACGTTTTCGCTTTTTTAAAGCAATTCACGTTTAGGGACGTTAATACATGCCAACCATTAACCAACTCGTGCGTCAGGGCCGCACGGTCGAAGTTGTTAAATCCAAAAGCCCTGCTATGGAAAACTGCCCCCAGCGCCGTGGCGTGTGCACCCGTGTGTACACCACGACGCCCAAGAAGCCTAACTCCGCTTTGCGTAAGGTTGCCAAGGTGCGCCTGACCAACGGTTTCGAGGTCATCTCCTACATCGGCGGTGAAGGCCACAACCTGCAAGAACACAGCGTGGTGCTGGTGCGCGGCGGTCGTGTGAAGGACTTGCCCGGTGTGCGTTACCACATCGTGCGCGGCTCGCTGGATCTGCAAGGCGTGAAAGACCGCAAGCAAGCCCGCTCCAAATACGGTGCCAAGAAGCCCAAGGCTAAATAAGCATTGCTGTTTGAATTTTCGGTGCTGTTGCCCCGCGTGGCGCGGAGCGCAGCGTAGTGACCACTAACGCACATAGTGTGCGCGGGTCGAGTAAGTGGGAGTCCTTGTTTGGCTCTCGCGGTACCTGAAATGGTGCCAACTGAAGCAAAGATAGAGGTAAAAAATGCCACGTCGTCGCGAAGTCCCCAAACGTGAAATCCTGCCGGATCCCAAGTTCGGCAATGTCGAGCTGTCCAAATTCATGAACGTGATCATGGAAGGCGGCAAGAAAGCAGTTGCCGAGCGCATCATTTATGGCGCTCTGGAACTGATCGAGAAAAAACAGCCTGAGAAAAACGCTCTGGAAGTGTTCATCACCGCAGTGAACAACGTCAAACCCATGGTCGAGGTGAAATCCCGCCGCGTGGGTGGTGCCAACTACCAGGTGCCCGTTGAAGTGCGTCCCGTGCGTCGCTTGGCTTTGTCCATGCGCTGGCTGAAGGAAGCTGCCCGCAAGCGCAGCGAAAAATCCATGGCCCAACGCTTGGCCAACGAGCTGATGGAAGCCACCGAAGGCCGTGGCGGCGCCATGAAAAAGCGTGACGAAGTGCACCGCATGGCCGAAGCCAACAAGGCCTTCAGCCACTTCCGCTTCTAAAGCCTTGGCCCCTGGGGCCTTTGGAGGTCGCCCGCAAGTCCTTGCTGGCGACCTTGTTGAGGTTCTAGGGTTACCCTTTGCAGCTGCTGCTGCGTAAGCACCGTGAGCAGCAGCCACATCCATTGATCATCAAGGATCCATCATGGCTCGCAAAACCCCTATCAGCCGTTACCGCAATATCGGTATCTCGGCCCACATCGACGCTGGCAAAACCACCACGTCGGAACGTATCCTGTTTTATACCGGCGTGACCCATAAACTGGGCGAAGTGCACGACGGCGCTGCCACCACCGACTGGATGGAGCAGGAGCAAGAGCGCGGCATCACCATCACTTCCTCGGCCGTGACCTGCTTCTGGAAGGGCATGGACATGTCCCGCCCCGAACACCGCATCAACATCATCGACACCCCGGGCCACGTGGATTTCACCATCGAGGTGGAGCGTTCCATGCGCGTGCTGGACGGTGCTGTGATGGTGTACTGCGCCGTGGGTGGCGTGCAGCCCCAGTCCGAAACCGTGTGGCGCCAAGCCAACAAGCACAAAGTGCCGCGTCTGGCCTTCGTGAACAAGATGGACCGTACCGGCGCCAACTTCTTCAAAGTGGTTGAGCAGATGAAGGTGCGCCTGAACGCCAATCCTGTGCCCATCGTGGTGCCGATCGGTGCGGAAGACACCTTCCAGGGCGTGGTCGATCTGCTGAAGATGAAGGCCATCATCTGGGACGATGCTTCTCAAGGCATGAAGTTCGAATACGGCGACATCCCCGCCGACCTCGTGGAAACGTGCAACAAGTGGCGCGAGAACATGATCGAGGCCGCCGCCGAAGCCAGTGAAGAGCTGATGGACAAATACCTGGAAGAGGGTGAGCTGTCCGAGGAAGAAATCATCTCCGGTCTGCGCCAGCGCACCATCGCCACCGAAATTCAGCCCATGCTGTGCGGTTCGGCCTTCAAGAACAAGGGTGTGCAGCGCATGCTGGACGCCGTGCTGGATCTGCTGCCTGCGCCCACCGACATTCCTGACGTGGCCGGTACCGATCCTGACGATGAAGAGAAGAAGCTGACCCGCAAGGCCGACGACGCAGAGAAGTTCTCTTCGCTGGCCTTCAAGCTGATGACCGACCCCTTCGTTGGTCAGCTGACCTTTGTGCGTGTTTACTCGGGCGTACTCTCCAAGGGCGAGACCGTGCTGAACGCCACCAAAGGCAAGAAAGAGCGCATCGGCCGTATCGTGCAGATGCACGCCAACGAGCGTCAGGAAGTGGACGAAATCCGCGCTGGCGACATCGCTGCCTGCGTGGGCCTGAAAGACGTGACCACGGGTGAAACCCTGTGCGACGTGTCCGCCCCGATCGTGCTGGAAAAAATGGTGTTCCCCGAGCCGGTGATTGCCCAGGCCGTCGAACCCAAGACCAAGGCCGACCAGGAAAAGATGGGCATTGCCCTGTCGCGCTTGGCTGCAGAAGACCCGTCTTTCCGCGTGCGTACCGATGAAGAATCGGGCCAGACCATCATCGCCGGTATGGGCGAGTTGCACCTGGACATCATCATCGACCGCATGAAGCGTGAGTTCAACGTGGAAGCCAACGTGGGCAAGCCCCAGGTGGCCTACCGCGAAACCGTCCGCAGCACCGTCAAGGACGTGGACGGCAAGTTCGTGCGCCAGTCCGGCGGCAAGGGGCAGTACGGTCACGTGGTGTTCCGTCTGGAACCGAACGAGCCGGGCAAGGGCTTCGAGTTCCTGGACGAGATCAAGGGCGGTGTCGTGCCCCGCGAATACATCCCCGCCGTGCAGAAGGGCGTGGAAGAGGCACTGACCAGCGGCGTGCTGGCGGGTTACCCGGTGGTGGACGTCAAGGTTGCACTGACTTTCGGTTCGTACCACGACGTGGACTCGTCCGAGCAGGCGTTCAAGATGGCCGCCATCTTCGGTTTCAAGGAAGCTGCCCGCAAGGCCAACCCCGTCATCCTGGAGCCCATGATGGCCGTGGAAGTGGAAACGCCGGAAGACTACGCCGGTACGGTGATGGGTGACCTGTCCAGCCGTCGCGGCATGGTGCAGGGCATGGACGATATGGCCGGTGGCGGCAAGGCCATCAAGGCCGAAGTGCCCCTGTCCGAAATGTTCGGCTACGCCACCCAGCTGCGTTCCATGACCCAGGGCCGTGCGACCTACACGATGGAATTCAAGCACTACTCGGAAGCCCCGCGTAACGTAGCCGAAGCCATTGTTTCGGCGCGTGCCAAATAAAAGTCGAATTGGCTGCTAGCCCTTGCGTAGCAGGCGCTGGCAGCTATTAAAAAAGCAAATTTTTTTGCAATCTGCGATCCGGTGCCATCCTGTTGTCCTGTGCAGGGTGATCAAGCAATCGGGTGCAGACGTTAAACCCCACACAGGCAAGCTCTTTTGGAGAATTTGCAATGGCAAAGGAAAAATTTGAACGGTCGAAACCCCACGTCAACGTGGGCACGATCGGCCACGTGGACCACGGCAAGACCACGCTGACGGCTGCTCTGGCAACGGTGCTGTCCAAGAAATTCGGCGGCGAAGCGAAAGACTACTCGCAAATCGACAATGCCCCCGAAGAAAAAGCCCGTGGCATCACCATCAACACCTCGCACGTCGAGTACGAAACCGAAGGCCGCCACTACGCCCACGTGGACTGCCCCGGCCACGCCGACTATGTGAAGAACATGATTACCGGTGCTGCCCAGATGGACGGCGCCATCCTGGTGTGCTCGGCCGCTGACGGCCCCATGCCCCAGACCCGCGAGCACATCCTGCTGGCCCGTCAGGTGGGTGTGCCCTACATCATCGTGTTCCTGAACAAGTGCGACATGGTGGACGACGAAGAGCTGCTGGAACTGGTGGAAATGGAAGTCCGCGAACTGCTGGACAAATACGAATTCCCCGGTGACGACACCCCCATCATCCGTGGTTCGGCCAAGCTGGCCCTGGAAGGTGACCAGTCCGACAAGGGCGAGCCCGCCATCCTGAAACTGGCCGAAGCCCTGGATACCTACATCCCCACGCCCGAGCGTGCTGTGGACGGTGCTTTCGCCATGCCCGTGGAAGACGTGTTCTCCATCTCTGGCCGTGGCACCGTGGTGACCGGTCGTGTCGAGCGCGGCATCATCAAGGTCGGCGAAGAAATCGAAATCGTCGGTATCAAGGACACCCAGAAGACCACCGTCACCGGCGTGGAAATGTTCCGCAAGCTGCTGGATCAAGGCCAGGCTGGCGACAACGTCGGTCTGCTGCTGCGCGGCACCAAGCGTGAAGACGTGGAACGCGGCCAAGTGCTGTGCAAACCCGGCTCCATCAAGCCCCACACCGAATTCACCGCCGAGGTGTACGTGCTGTCCAAGGACGAAGGTGGTCGTCACACTCCGTTCTTCAACAACTACCGTCCCCAGTTCTACTTCCGTACCACGGACGTGACCGGCTCGATCGAACTGCCTGCTGACAAGGAAATGGTCATGCCTGGCGACAACGTGTCGATCACCGTGAAGCTGATCGCACCGATCGCTATGGAAGAAGGTCTGCGCTTTGCTATCCGCGAGGGTGGCCGCACTGTGGGCGCTGGCGTGGTTGCCAAGGTTATTGCTTGATTCTTAGCACAACTAGGAATTAACAATGTCCAAACAAAAAATCCGTATCCGCCTGAAAGCCTTCGACTACAAGCTGATTGACCAATCCGCTGCCGAGATCGTGGAAACCGCCAAGCGCACAGGCGCCATCGTCAAAGGCCCCGTGCCGCTGCCGACGCGCATGAAGCGTTTTGACATTCTGCGTTCGCCGCACGTGAACAAGACCAGCCGCGATCAGCTCGAAATCCGCACCCACCAGCGTCTGATGGACATCGTGGATCCGACCGATAAGACGGTGGATGCCCTGATGAAGCTCGACCTGCCGGCTGGCGTGGACGTCGAAATCAAACTGCAATAAGACGGAAGGCCTGCCGTCGTGGCGGGCCATTCGTTGAGTTTTTAACGCGAACTTGCTCGCTTGGGCAGTTCGCGTTAAAATTTTGTGCTTCGCGTTTTTGCGCGGAGTTTCATCAACCTTCTTTCGTGCGCTGGCATCTTTTTACTGAGCGCAACGCTGGGCCAATTGCAGTTGCAGCGGCGAAAGTATTGGAGTAAATAAATGAGTCTGAGCAACTCCCTAGGGTTGCTGGGCCGCAAGGTGGGCATGATGCGTCTGTTCACCGATGACGGGGAAGCGATTCCCGTCACGGTGGTGGATGTGTCGAACAACCGCGTGACCCAGGTCAAAACCCAAGAGAACGATGGCTATGTGGCCCTGCAGGTCACATTTGGTGCACGCAAAACTTCGCGTGTTACCAAGCCTGAAGCCGGTCACCTTGCCAAGGCAGGGGTTGAAGCCGGTGAAGTTACCCGTGAATTCCAGGTGACGGAAGAAACCGCAGCCAAGTACGCCGCTGGCGCTGCTTTGCCTGTGGCCGAACTGTTTGCCGTGGGCCAGAAAGTGGACGTGCAAGGCACCTCCATCGGTAAGGGCTTTGCGGGCACGATCAAGCGCCACAATTTTGGTGCCCAGCGCAATTCGCACGGTAACAGCCGTTCGCACCGCGTGCCTGGTTCGATCGGTATGGCGCAAGACCCCGGTCGTGTGTTCCCCGGTAAGCGTATGACCGGCCACATGGGCGATGTCACCGTGACCACCCAGAATCTGGACGTGGTGCGTATCGATGAAGCCCGTCAGCTGCTGCTGATCAAGGGTGCCATCCCTGGTGCCAAAGGTGGTTTCGTCTCCGTGCGTCCTGCCATCAAGGCTAAAGCTAGCAAAGGAGCGAACTAATGCAGCTCGAACTCCTGAATGAACAGGGTCAAACCGCCGCGCAAATCGATGCGCCTGAGACTGTTTTCGGTCGTGCTTATAACGAAGACCTGATTCACCAGTTGGTGACGGCTTACCGTGCCAACGGTCGTCAGGGTACCCGTGCCCAGAAAGACCGCCAACAGGTCAAGCACTCGACCAAGAAGCCCTTCAAGCAAAAAGGTACGGGTAATGCCCGCGCCGGTATGACTTCTTCCCCGCTGTGGCGTGGGGGCGGACGTATCTTCCCGAATCTGCCGGAAGAAAACTTCACGCAGAAAATCAACAAAAAGATGTACCGCGCTGGCATGGCTGCCATTTTCTCGCAGCTCGCCCGTGAAGGTCGTCTGGTGGTGGTCGAGTCGCTGAAAGTGGATTCGCCCAAGACCAAGGTGCTGGCCGACAAATTCAAGGCCATGAACCTGCAATCGGTGATGGTGATCGCTGAAGAAGTGGACGAGAACCTGTACCTGGCCTCGCGCAACCTGAAGAATGTCTTCGTGGTTGAGCCGCGCTATGCAGATCCCGTGTCGCTGATCCAATTCAAGAAAGTGCTCGTCACCAAGGGCGCAATCGACAAACTCCAGGAGATGTTCGCATGAATACCCCCAAGTTTGACGAAGGTCGTCTGATGCAGGTGCTGGTCGCTCCCATCGTGTCCGAAAAGGCCACCATGGTTGCCGAGAAATCCAACGCCGTGACTTTCAAAGTGCTGCAAGGCGCCACCAAACACGAGATCAAGGCCGCTGTCGAGCTGCTGTTCAAGGTCGAAGTGAAGGGTGTGTCTGTAGTGAACACCAAAGGCAAGACCAAGCGTTTTGGCAAGACCGTGGGCCGCCGCGACAACGTGCGCAAGGCTTATGTGCTGCTGAAAGAAGGTCAAGAGCTGAACCTGTCCGGGGAGGCTGCGTAAACCATGGCTGTGATTCAAATCAAACCGACTTCGCCTGGCCGTCGTGGCATGGTGAAGGTCACGCGTGACCACCTGCACAAGGGTGACGCTTACGCCCCGCTGCTGGAGCCGCAATTCCAGAAGGCCGGTCGTAACAACAACGGTCACATCACCATCCGTCACAAGGGCGGTGGCCACAAGCACCACTACCGCGTGGTGGACTTCAAGCGCAACAAGGATGGCATCCCCGCCAAGGTGGAGCGCATCGAGTACGACCCGAACCGCACGGCCCACATCGCTCTGGTGTGCTATGCCGACGGCGAGCGTCGCTACATCATTGCTCCGCGCAACCTGGAAGTGGGCGCCACCATCGTCAGCGGCTCGGAAGCGCCGATCCGCGTGGGTAATACCCTGCCGATCCGCAACATTCCCGTCGGCTCGACCATCCACTGCATCGAACTGAAGATCGGTGCTGGCGCTCAGCTGGCCCGCTCGGCTGGTGCTTCGGCAACGCTGCTGGCCCGCGAAGGCGTGTACGCCCAAGTGCGTATGCGTTCGGGTGAAGTGCGCAAGATCCACATCGAATGCCGTGCCACCATTGGCGAAGTTGCCAATGAAGAACACAGCCTGCGTCAGCTGGGTAAAGCCGGTGTCAAGCGCTGGATGGGTATTCGCCCGACCGTTCGCGGTATGGTGATGAACCCGGTCGATCACCCGATGGGTGGTGGTGAAGGCCGCAGCAAGGGTGGCAAGCATCCTATGGACCCATGGGGCAACCTGACCAAGGGCTACCGCACTCGCAACAACAAGCGCACACAGAACATGATCGTGTCGCGTCGCAAGAAGTAAGGGGTAGCCAATGACTCGCTCTATTAAAAAGGGTCCGTTTGTTGACCATCATCTGATGGCCAAAGTGGAAAAGGCTGTTGCCGGCAAGGACAAACGTCCCGTCAAGACCTGGTCGCGCCGCTCCATGGTGCTGCCTGACTTTATCGGCCTGACGATTGCCGTGCACAACGGCAAGCAGCACGTGCCGGTCTATATCACCGACCAGATGGTGGGTCACAAGTTGGGTGAATTCGCCCTGACGCGTACCTTCAAAGGTCACCCTGCCGACAAGAAGGCCAAGAAATAAGGAATGAACATGTCTGAAACACGTGCTGTTCTCCGTGGCGTGCGCTTGTCGGTAGACAAGGGCCGTCTGGTAGCCGATCTGATCCGCGGCAAGCAAGTGGATCAAGCACTGAACATCCTGACGTTCACGCAGAAAAAAGCTGCTGGCATCGTCAAGAAAGTGCTGGAATCTGCCATTGCCAACGCCGAGCACAACGATGGCGCCGACATCGACGAACTGAAGGTCAAGACCATCTACGTCGAACAAGGCACCACGCTCAAGCGTTTCACTGCCCGCGCCAAAGGCCGTGGCAACCGTATCAGCAAGCCCACCTGCCACATCTACGTGACAGTGGGTAACTAAAGGGCCAGAAAGACTATGGGACAGAAAATCCATCCTACCGGCTTTCGCCTTGCTGTAAGCCGTAACTGGGCCAGCCGTTGGTACGCCAGCAACCGTGACTTCGCCGGCATGCTGGCCGAAGACATCAAGGTGCGCGAGTACCTGAAGGCCAAGCTCAAGAACGCCGCCGTTTCGCGCGTGCTGATCGAACGTCCGGCCAAGAACGCCCGCATTACCATTTTCTCGGCCCGTCCGGGTGTGGTGATCGGTAAAAAAGGCGAGGATATCGAGAACCTGAAGAAGGAACTCGCCACCCGTCTGGGCGTGCCTGTCGCCGTGAACATCGAAGAAGTGCGCAAGCCCGAAATCGATGCCAAGCTGATCGCCGATTCGATCTGCCAGCAGCTGGAAAAGCGCATTCAGTTCCGCCGCGCCATGAAGCGTGCCATGCAGAACGCCATGCGTCTGGGTGCCCAGGGCATCAAGATCATGTCGTCGGGCCGTCTGAACGGTATCGAGATCGCCCGTACCGAGTGGTACCGCGAAGGCCGTGTGCCGCTGCACACCCTGCGTGCCGACATCGACTACGGTTTCTCGGAAGCCCAGACCACCTACGGCGCCATCGGTGTCAAGGTGTGGGTCTACAAGGGTGACACCCTGGGCCGTGGCGATCTGCCTGCAGTGGAAACACCGCGCGAAGACGAACGCCGCCCCCGCCGCGATGGCCGTCGTGACGGTCGTCGTGATGGCGAGCGCCGTGGTGGTGGCCGCCGTCCTGCCGGTACCAACGCTGCCCCCGCTGATGGCAGCGACAAGCCTGCCGTGGCAGTCGATTCCGTTAAGCGCGTGAACGCGCCCGCTACAGCAGCGGACGGTCAAGGAGAATAAACATGCTGCAACCTGCACGCCGTAAGTTCCGCAAGGAACATAAAGGCCGCAACACCGGTATTGCCACCCGTGGCAATGAGGTGTCGTTTGGTGACTTCGGTCTGAAGTCCACCGATCGCGGCCGTCTGACTGCTCGTCAGATCGAAGCTGCCCGTCGCGCGATTTCGCGTCACGTCAAGCGTGGTGGCCGGATCTGGATCCGCGTATTCCCGGACAAGCCTATCTCTACCAAGCCCGCCGAAGTGCGTATGGGTAACGGTAAAGGCAACCCCGAGTACTACGTGGCCGAGATCCAGCCTGGTAAGGTCATCTATGAAATCATGGGTGTGCCTGAAGAGCTGGCCCGCGAAGCGTTCCGCCTGGCTGCCGCCAAGCTGCCGCTGCGTACCACTTTCGTGACCCGTCACATTGGCGCTTAAGGAGAATCAACATGACTAATAAAGCTGCTGAACTCCGCGAAAAAGATGTGGACGCTCTGAAAGAGGAAGTGAAGTCCTTGCAAAAGGCACACTTTGGCCTGCGTATGCAAAAGGCTACGCAACAGCTGGGCAACACTGCCACGCTGAAGGCCACACGCCGCGATATCGCCCGTGCGAAAACCATTCTTGCCCAAAAGCAAGCCACCAAGTAAGGAGCCGACATGACGGAAGCTAAACCATCCCTCAAGCGCACCTTGGTTGGCAAGGTAGTAAGCGACAAGCGCACCAAGACCGTGACGGTTCTGGTGGAACGCCGTGTGATGCACCCCATCTACGGCAAGATCATGATCAAGTCCAGCAAGTACCATGCTCACGATGAGAACAATGAGTACAAGCTGGGTGACACCATCGAGATCACCGAAAGCCGTCCGCTGTCCAAAACCAAGAACTGGGTGGCTACCCGCTTGGTGCAGAAAGCAGCTCTGGTGTAAGCACGCTTCGCCAAAGCAGACCAAGACCTTAAGGTCTTAAAAAGCGACCCACAATGTGGGTCGCTTTTTTATTTTGAAAGGATGACACCATGATTCAAGTAGGCGAGGCGCTGCCGGCATGCACTTTGATGGAATACGTTGAAGTCGAGGGCAATGGCTGCAGCATCGGCCCCAATCCGGTGGTTTTGCCCGATGCCCTGCGGGGAAAAACCATTGCCCTGTTTGCCGTGCCGGGGGCATTCACGCCGACCTGCTCGGAAAAACACCTGCCGGGGTATGTGCAACACGCCCAGGCGCTGCAAGACGCCGGGGTGGACGAGATCTGGTGTGTGGCCGTGAACGATGCCTTCGTGATGGGGGCTTGGGGCCGGGCCGAGCAGGTGGCGGGCAAGGTGCGCATGCTGGCTGACGGCGATGCCGTATTCGCCAAGGCGACTGGACTGACCCTGGACCTGACGGGCAAGGGTCTGGGCCTGCGTGCTGCGCGTTATTCCATGCTGGTGCGTGATGGCAAGGTGGAGCGTCTGAATTTGGAAAACGGCGCGGCCCTGACCGTGAGCGATGCTGAAACCCTGCTGGGCCAGTTGCAATAATTCAAGCTGTCTAAAAAGAGAGCTGCAACCGCTTGCCAAATAAGCGCTTGCAGCCTTTTTTACTTAAAAAATATCGGTTTTCAGATAATGTGCCCCTATCACGGGGTTGTGATAGTAGGGCGGAATTTCCTCGAAGCCCAGTTCGGCGTACAAGGCGCGGGCGGCCTCCATGTCGTCCAGGGTGTCGAGCAGGACGCTGGCATAGCCCGCCTGGCGGGCGGTATCCAGCGTGGCCTCTGCCAGATGACGGCCCAGGCCAAAACCGCGAAAGGCTTTGCGCACGTACAGGCGCTTCATTTCGGCGGCGTTGGGATAGTCGGACGTATCCAACGGGCGCAGGGCGCAGCAACCGGCCGGGCTGCCATCGACCCAGGCCAGCAGCAAAGCGCCGCGTGGCGGGGCATAGTCGCCCGGCAGGGTCGCCACCTCTTCGTCAAAGCCCTGAAAGCCCAGGTCGATGTCCAGGTCGACGGCGTACTCTTGGAAAAGCTCGCCAGCAATAGCCATGTCCTGGGCATCCGTGGCCTGGCGTAGCGCGATGGGGGAATGTTCCTCGGTCAAAACGGGGCAATAGGGAGGGTCAGCGATAGAGCAAAGTGTAATGGCTTGCCCCTTTGCGGGGCAATGGCCCTGGCGCTCATGCTTCGGCGAGGAGCTTTTCAATCAGCCGGTGCAACTCCGGGAAGTCGGGAGTGCCAACATAGGTTTTGACGATTTCACCGCGTTTGTTCACCAGATAGGTGGTGGGGGTGATTTTGATGTCGCCCCAGGCCTTGGCGGCCGCCCCGGTGTTGTCCAGCGCGACCTTGAAGGGGAGCTGGCGCGATTGTGCGTAGTTCAGCACGTACTGGGGCGGGTCGTAGCTCATCGCCACGGCCAGGGTGTCGTAGCCCTGATCCTTGTACTTGTTGTAGGTGGCCACGATGTCGGGCATCTCTGCCACGCAGGTGGTGCAGCTGGTGGCCCAGAAATTGACCAGCGTGACCTTGCCGCGCAAGCCCTGGGTGCTGGTGGTACTGCCGTCCAGCAAAACGAATTCGGAGGCGGGGGCAGCCTGGGTGGCCGAACCCCAATACACATAGGCGCCCAAGCCGGAGACGGCGGCAAAGGCAAGGCTGGCAATCAGATGGGTGGTCTTCATAAGGGAACGGATTTTGCCTGGATTGCAATCCTGAGGTGGTGTGTGAGGAGGTGGTGTGGAGTCGCCCTGCTCGGGAAAGTTCGGGCCCGGACTGTGCCGCCAGGGCTATTGCGGAGTGTCCAGGTTGCCGATAATGCAGGCATGCGTACATACTTTGCTTTTTTCCGAGGGATCGCCAGTGCGGCGCTTTTGCTGACATTGCTGGGGTGCGGACAAGACAAGTCCCAACTGCCGTGGCGCCAGGTGGAATTGGCCGAGGCCAAGCTGCTGGTGAATTTCCCTTGCGAGCCGCAAGTTGGACGTACCCGGGTGGACTTTGGCATGGGCGATGGCCCGGTCGAGGTCAGCATGATGGGCTGCGATGCGGTCGATTCGACCTATGCCGTATCGGACTGGGTGCTGGCGGATGCCAGCCGGGCCGATGATGCCCTGGCGTTTTGGCAGGCAGCGGTATTGAGCAAGCTGAAGGCTGTTGATGGCAAAAGCAGCAAGAGCGGAGCGCCATTCGTGCCGCCGGGGGCCATGCCGTTGTCGCGCTCGATCCAGGCGACGGTGGAAGGGGAGGGGCCGTCCGGCTGGACGATCACCACGCATGGCGTGTGGTTTGCCCGGCAGGAGGGCGAGCAGGCCCGCATCATCCATGCCGTGATTTACGCGCCCAAGCCCCACCACGAGATCGCCCAGCAGTTTTTCCAGGGGTTGGTGCTGGAATAATCGAGGCTCTTTGCTGCGAGAGTTGCCCATGACAGATTCTTCCGAGCCGGCCCACGTGGTCGTGGTTGCCCACGCGCCGTTGGCCAGTGCCCTGCTGGCCTGTGCGGCCCACGTTTTTCCCGATGCACCCGGATTTGTCCATGCGCTGGACATTCCTGCTGACGAGCCCCCGGAGGCCAGCGTGGCCCGGGCGCAGGCGCTGCAGGCCACGGTGGAAATGCAGCGCTGCCTGGTGCTGACCGATGTCTGGGGGGCCACGCCGGGCAACGTGGCCTTGCGCTGGGCGCAGGGCCAGGGCTGGCCGGTGCTGGCCGGTGTCAATCTGCCGATGCTGCTGCGCTCTATCGCCTACCGCCATGAAACCGGGGGGCAATGGGTGCAGCGGGCCGTGGACGGTGCCCGCAACGGCATTGTCACGTCCCTGGAAGCCTCGTCCGCACCGTGACCCGATAACGATTACCAAGACAGATCCATGCTGAGTACAGAAATTACCATTACCAATAAATTGGGTCTGCACGCCCGTGCGTCGGCCAAGCTGACCAAGCTGGCGGGCAGTTTTGACTGCAACGTCTGGATGAGCAAGGGCGAGCGGCGCGTCAATGCCAAGAGCATCATGGGGGTGATGATGCTGGCTGCCGGTCTGGGCTCGCAGGTCGTACTGGAAACCGACGGCCCGCAGGAAGAGGCGGCCATGCAGGCCCTGGTGGCCTTGATCGAAGACAAGTTTGGCGAAGGCCAATAAGGCCGACGGCAGCACCAGCAAGAGGAGCGGGTATGAGCTTTTCCCTCCACGGTCTGGCGGTGGCACGTGGCATCGCCATTGGGCAGGCCGTTGTCGTGACCAACAGCCGGGCAGAAGTCAGCCATTACTTCATTGAGCCGCACCAGGTCGAAGCCGAACTGGCCCGGGCCCGGGCTGCCCGGGATGCCGTGGTGGCCGAGCTGCAGCATCTGGCCCAGGAGCTGCCCGGCGATGCGCCGGCCGAGCTGGGCGCCTTGCTGGACGTGCATCTCATGCTGCTGCAGGATGAATTGCTGCTCGGCGGCATCCGGCAATGGATTGTCGAGCGCCTGTACAACGCCGAATGGGCCTTGGTCACGCAATTGGAGCAGGTGGCGCGGCAGTTCGACGAAATGGAGGACGACTACCTGCGCGAGCGCAAAGCCGACCTGGAGCAGGTCGTTGATCGTGTGCTGCGCCATATGCACGGCCAGGGGCTGACAGCGCCCGGCCCGGCGGGAGCCGCCGCAGGGCAGCAGAGCCTGCCCGGACAAACCGGCCCGGCCCCGCTGATTCTGGTGGCGCAAGACCTGTCGCCGGCGGACATGCTCCAGTTCAAGCGCAGCGTCTTTGCCGGTTTCGTCACGGCGGTGGGGGGCAAAACCAGCCACACCGCCATCGTCGCCCGCAGCATGGACATTCCGGCCGTCGTCGGCGCCCGGGCAGCGCACCAGCTCATTCGGCAGGACGATTGGCTGATCGTCGATGGCGATGCCGGCGTGGTGCTGGCCGATCCTTCGGCGGCCATGCTGGATGAGTACCGCTTCCGCCAGCGGCAGATTGCCCTGGAGCGCGGGCGCCTGGCACGGTTGCGCCACGCCCCGGCGATTACCCGCGATGGTGTGCCGATCGAACTGCTGGCCAACATCGAGCAGCCCGGCGATGCGGCCCTGGCGCTGGAGGCCGGGGCTGCGGGCGTCGGGCTGTTCCGCAGCGAATTTCTCTTCATGGGACGCGCCGGCCAACTGCCGGGCGAAGAGGAGCAGTACCAGGCCTACCGGCAGGCCGTGGACGGCATGCAGGGGCGCCCCCTGACCATCCGCACCATCGACATCGGCGCCGACAAACCGCTGGAAAAGCATGGCCGCGACGTTTTCCTGAACCCGGCCCTGGGCCTGCGGGCCATCCGCTGGAGCCTGGCCGAGCCGGCGATGTTCCGCACCCAGTTGCGGGCCGTGCTGCGGGCGGCGGCGCACGGCCCGGTGCGGCTGATGTTCCCCATGCTGGCGCACCGCCAGGAAGTGACGCAAACCCTGGCCCAGGTTGCCCAGGCCCGTCAGGAGCTGCAGGAGCGCGGCGTGCCGTATGGGCCGGTGCAGTTGGGCGCCATGATCGAAATCCCTGCAGCGGCCATCATGGTGGATTACTTTTTGCGCCATTTTGACTTCCTGTCCATCGGCACCAATGACCTGATCCAGTACGCCCTGGCCATTGACCGGGCCGACGAGGCGGTCGCCCACCTCTACGACCCCTTGCATCCGGCGGTGTTGCAACTGGTGGCCCAGGTCATTGCAGCCGGGCAGGCCGCGGGCAAGTCGGTGTGCGTGTGCGGGGAAATGGCCGGGGACCCGGACATGATCGGGCTGCTGCTGGGGCTGGGGCTGCGCAGCTTTTCCATGCACCCGGCGCAGCTCCTGACGGTCAAGCAGGAAGTCCTGCGGGCCGATACCCGCAAGCTGGCGCCCTGGGCCGAACAGGTCGTCAGTGCGGATGATCCGGCGGCAGTGATGGCACAAATTCCCTAAAAAGTGAGCTTCTTCCGCTTTATTGGCAAGGATTTCAGGATGAAAAGTATCTGAATCTCTGATAAATAAACCGGAAGCAGCTACTAATTCAATAAACCTTCCAGCGCCTGGGCCAGGCGTGGCGCCACGTCGGCCCAGGTGGCGTCGATGCCGCAATGGCGCATATCCACCGTGGCCAAGTCCAGGTAGCCGCAGGGATGGATGCGGGAAAACGGCGCCAGGTCCATCGCCACGTTCAACGCCAGCCCGTGGTAGCTGCAATGGCGGCTGACCTTGATGCCCAGCGCGGCAATCTTGCCCAGGCCGGTAAAGTCCGGCTGCGGTGCAGCGCTGCCCGGTACCCGCCGCTGGGGGCGCTGGGGCAGCAGGGCGTGGCTGAACGGGTCGTCCAGGCGCACGTAAATCCCGGGCGCTCCGGCCACGCGGTGCCCGGTAATGCCGAAATGTCCGAGGGTGCGGATGACCGCCTCTTCCAGCCGATGCACGTATTCCTTGATGAAGTAGCCCCGGCGCTGAAAGTCCAGCAGCGGATAGGCCACCACCTGGCCCGGGCCGTGGTAGGTCACCTGCCCGCCCCGGTTCGTCGCCACCACGGGAATCGTCCCCGGTTGCAGCACATGTTCGGCCTTGCCGGCCAGCCCCTGGGTAAAGGTGGGCGGATGCTCGCACAGCCACAGGGTGTCCGGGGTCTGCGGGGTGCGGGTGGCGGTGAAGTCCTGCATCGCTGCAACCGTGCAGGCGTAATCCACCGGCCCGAGAAAGCGCACGTCCAGGGGTTGGGCGCCGTGGGCCGTCACAGCACCACCTTCACGTCAGGGTGTCCGGTCAGGGCGCGGTACAGGTCGTCCAGCTGCTCGCGGCTGGTGGCGGTGACGGTAATGGTCACGCCCAGGTATTTGCCATTGCTGCTGGGACGCAGCTCAACGGTCTGGGCATCGAAAAACGGGTCGAACTGCCGGGCAATCTGCGCAATCGTGTGGACGAAATGTTCCGTCTGCAGGCCCATCACCTTGATGGGGAACTGGCTGGGGTACTCGATCAACGAGTCCTTGCGAGGATCGGGGGGCGTAGCGGGGACGTCTGGGGGCATGGAGAATCTTGTCTATGGGGAATGCCCGATTGTCGCAGTGCAACAACACCGGCGCAGTGGCGGTGTCGGTTGGGCAGGGGGTGGGCTGACGTGGGTAAAAACACGTACAACTTGCCGACAGTACTTACTTATTGCCGGGGTTTCTACGTATAATCAGAGGCTTTTGAAAAAAGTTCCAAACGTGCTGAGGGTAATTCAACATCATGAACTACTGGATTCAGGATTCGGAACTTGAGGACGAAGAGCCGCAATTCAAGCCCCTGACTGCGCAGGAAGCGCAAGCATGGCGTCAGCGTTATCCCCAATTATCGGTGGGTCGTCTGATCGGTATCCAGTGCGTGGTGGCGCTGCTGGTTGCCCTGGGTGCTTGGCTGATTGCAGGTGCTGCTGCCGGGCGTTCCGCCGGTTACGGCGGTCTGGCGATTTTGCTGCCGACCCTCGTTTTTGCCCGGGCGCTGGCCCGCAAATCAGGGCAGGCCGGTGCAGCGATGGTGCGGCTCTTTGGCTGGGAATTGGTCAAGCTGGTGTTGTGCATTGCCATGTTGGCAGCCGCGCCGCGCCTTGTCAGCGATCTGAACTGGTTGGCCCTGCTGATCGGCCTGATCGCCGTAATGAAAACTTATTGGCTGGCCCTGTTGGCAGGGCGGGTCAATGCTCGTAAAACCAATTGATTATTTGAGGGAAGAGTTGTCCGATGGCTGCTGATGCACACGCCCCTACCGCAAGTGAATACATCGTTCACCACTTGCAACATCTGCAAAACATCAAGCAGAACAGCATCATTGACTTCTCGGTGGTCAATCTTGACTCCGTGGCGGTCAGTATCCTGACGGGTGCTTTTGCGCTGTTCCTGCTGTGGCTGGGTGCCCGTAAGGCCACCTCCGGCGTGCCGGGGCGCTTCCAGGCCGCCGTGGAAATCCTGGTCGAAATGGTGGACAACCAGGCCAAGGCCAACATCCACAACGCCCAATCACGCAAGTTCATCGCTCCCCTGGCGCTGACGGTGTTCGTCTGGATCTTCATGATGAACGCGATGGACCTGCTGCCCGTCGATCTGCTGCCCAAGCTGTGGCAGGTTGCCCAGGGTGATGACCATGCCTACCTGCGCGTCGTGCCCACGGCCGACCTGTCCACCACGTTGGGCCTGTCCACCGCCGTGCTGATCCTGTGCTTCATCTACAGCGTCAAGATCAAGGGCATGGGCGGCTGGGCGCACGAGCTGGTGACCGCGCCTTTCGGTACCTCCAAGAATCCTGTATTTGCCGTGATCCTGGGTGTCGTGAACCTGGCCATGCAAATCATTGAATACGTTGCCAAGACCGTCTCGCATGGCATGCGACTGTTCGGCAACATGTACGCTGGTGAGTTGGTGTTCTGCCTGATTGCCCTGATGGGTGGCGCGGCTGCCATGTCGCTCTCTGGCGTGTTGCTCCCCGTGGGGCACATCATTGCAGGCTCGATCTGGGCGATCTTCCACATTCTGATCATCACCCTGCAAGCCTTCATTTTCATGATGCTGACGCTGATTTACCTCGGCCAGGCGCATGAAGCTCACTAAACCTTCCCTTTCCCTTTAACTTTCCAACCTTTCTTTCATCTCTAGGAGTCATCATGGAAAACATTCTCGGTCTCGTTGCTCTGGCCTGTGGTCTGATCGTTGGTCTGGGCGCTATCGGCGCTTCGATCGGTATCGCTCTGATGGGCGGCAAGTTCCTGGAGTCTTCCGCTCGCCAGCCTGAGCTGATCAACGAACTGCAAACCAAGATGTTCATCTTGGCCGGTCTGATCGACGCCGCTTTCCTGATCGGCGTGGCCATCGCTCTGCTGTTCGCTTTCGCCAACCCCTTCGTCCTGGCCTAAGCTCCGATCAACGCCGAAGAATAGAAAGGTGTTGCCGTGAGTATTAACGCGACCCTGTTCGTTCAGGCCATTGTTTTCCTGATCTTGGTGTGGTTCACGATGTCTTTCGTGTGGCCCCCGATTGCGAAGGCACTGGATGAGCGAGCCCAGAAAATCGCCGATGGCCTCGCTGCTGCTGACAAAGCCAAAACCGAACTGCGTGCTGCCAACCAGCGCGTGGAGCAGGAATTGGGCCAGGCACGCAACGAAACAGCTTCGCGCCTTGCGGACGCCGATCGTCGCGCCCAGGCCATCATCGAAGAAGCCAAAGCGCGTGCGACAGACGAGGGCAACAAAATCGTTGCCGCTGCCCGCGCCGAAGCCGAGCAGCAAGCCATTGCCGCCCGTGAAGCCCTGCGCGAGCAAGTGGCTGCGCTGGCTGTCAAAGGTGCCGAGCAGATCCTGCGCAAGGAAGTCAATGCCGGTGCCCATGCTGAACTGCTGAACCGCCTCAAGACAGAGCTGTAAGGAAGAGCAACCATGGCAGAACTCGCCACCATTGCCCGCCCTTACGCGGAAGCCTTGTTCAAGGCCTGTGCGCAAAGCGCAGACCTGAACGGCACTGTCGCTTGGGTGGAGGAATTGGCGGCGATTGCCGCCGATCCGCAATTGCGCCAGCTGGCCGACAGCCCCAAGGTGAGCCCTGACAAAGTGCTGGGTGTCATCACGGGCGTGGCCCGCTCGGCATTGCCCGACGCGGCACGCAACTTCTTGCGTGTCGTGCTTGAAAATGGCCGCCTCGATGCCCTGCCCGAAATGGCAGCGCAGTTTCGCGGGCTTGTCAATCAACGCAGCGGCACTTCGGATGCCGTGGTGTACAGCGCCTTCCCGATGGACGATGCTGCCTTGGCCGATCTGGCCGGCGTGCTGGAAAAGCGCTTTGCCCGCAAGCTGTCTCTGTCGGTCAAGGTCGATGAGAGCCTGATCGGCGGCGTGCGCGTTGTGGTGGGCGATGAGGTGCTGGACACCTCCGTCAAAGCTCGCTTGGAACAAATGAAAGCGGCCCTTACCGCGTGATGCAAGCGTATCGACGTGCGTAAGGACTGGGCTAACTTAAAGGAAGAAGGAAAGAGTCATGCAACTCAATCCCGCAGAAATTTCTGAACTGATTAAGAGCCGCATCGAGGGGCTGGAAGCTGGCAGCGATATCCGTAATCAAGGCACCGTGGTGTCGGTGACCGACGGTATCGTGCGCGTGCACGGCTTGTCCGATGTGATGCAGGGCGAAATGCTCGAATTCCCTGCCGATGCCAACGGCCAGCCGTCCTTCGGCCTGGCCCTGAACCTGGAGCGTGATTCCGTCGGCGCCGTGATTCTGGGTGCCTACGAACACATCTCCGAAGGCGATACGGTCAAATGTACCGGTCGTATTCTGGAAGTGCCTGTCGGTCCCGAACTGATCGGCCGTGTGGTGAACGCCCTGGGCCAACCCATCGACGGCAAAGGCCCGATCAACGCCAAGATGACCGACGTGATCGAAAAGGTCGCCCCGGGCGTGATCGCCCGTCAGTCGGTGGACCAGCCCCTGCAGACCGGTATCAAGTCGATCGACTCGATGGTGCCGATCGGCCGCGGCCAGCGCGAACTGATCATTGGCGACCGCCAGACGGGTAAGACCGCCGTGGCCATTGACGCCATCATCAACCAGAAGGGCCAGGGCGTCACCTGCGTCTACGTGGCGATCGGCCAGAAGGCTTCTTCGATCAAGAACGTGGTGCGTGCGCTGGAGCAGGCCGGTGCCATGGACTACACCATCGTGGTGGCAGCTACGGCTTCCGACTCGGCAGCCATGCAGTACGTGTCGGCTTACTCGGGCTGCACCATGGGCGAATACTTCCGCGACCGTGGCGAAGATGCCCTGATCGTGTACGACGACCTGTCCAAGCAGGCCGTGGCTTATCGCCAGGTTTCGCTGCTGCTGCGCCGCCCGCCCGGACGTGAAGCTTTCCCCGGCGACGTGTTTTATCTCCACAGCCGTCTGCTGGAGCGTGCTGCCCGCGTGAACGCCGATTACGTCGAAGCTTTCACCAAAGGCGAAGTCAAAGGCAAGACCGGCTCGCTGACCGCACTGCCGATCATCGAAACCCAGGCCGGCGACGTGTCCGCTTTCGTGCCGACCAACGTGATTTCGATCACCGACGGCCAGATCTTCCTGGAAACCAGCCTGTTCAACGCCGGTATCCGTCCTGCCATCAACGCCGGTATCTCGGTGTCCCGCGTGGGCGGTGCAGCCCAGACCAAGCTGATCAAGGGCCTGTCCGGCGGTATCCGTACCGACCTGGCGCAGTACCGCGAGCTGGCTGCGTTTGCGCAGTTCGCTTCCGACCTGGACGATGCCACCCGCAAACAGCTGGACCGTGGTGCCCGTGTGACCGAGCTGCTCAAGCAAGCCCAGTACTCGCCGCTGTCCACCGCCATCATGGGCGTGACGCTGTTTGCCGTGAACAAGGGCTTCATGGACGACGTGGACGTCAAGCAAGTTCTGGCTTTCGAAGCCGGCCTGCACCAGTTCCTGAAAACCAGCCACGCTGCCTTGGTGGATCGTCTGAACGCAAACCGTGCTTTCGACAAAGAAGGCAAAGACGAAGCCGAATTGACCGCTGCCATCGCTGCGTTCAAGAAGTCGTTCGCGTAAACCGGACGAGGAGGCCTTATGGCAGTAGGTAAGGAAATACGCGGCAAGATCAAATCGGTGGAAAACACCAAGAAGATCACCAAAGCCATGGAAATGGTGGCCGCATCCAAAATGCGCAAGGCGCAGGAGCGGATGCTGGCTGCCCGCCCCTACAGCGAGAAGGTTCGCAACATTGCCGCCCACCTGGGCGAAGCCAATCCTGAATACACGCATCCGTTCATGCTGGTGAACGACGCGAAGAAGGCCGGTGTCATCGTGGTTACCACGGACAAGGGCCTGTGCGGTGGTTTGAATACCAACGTGCTGCGCGTCGTCATCAACAAGGTGCGTGACTTGCAGGCAGAGGGCGTTGCGGTAGACGCTGTAGCCATCGGTAACAAGGGCCTGGGGTTCCTGAACCGCTCGGGTGTCAAGGTGATCTCGCAGGTGACCGGCTTGGGCGATCAGCCCCATCTGGACAAGCTGATTGGCCCGGTCAAGACGCTGCTCGACCAGTACGCGCAGGGCAAGTTGAATGCGGTGTACCTGTGCTACACCAAGTTCATCAACACCATGAAGCAGGAATCGGTGGTCGAGCGGCTGTTGCCGCTGTCCAGCGAACAGATGCAGGCGGAAAAGACCGGGGCATCGTGGGAATACATCTACGAGCCGGATGCGCAGACCGTGATCGACGATCTGCTCGTGCGCTACGTCGAGTCCCTGGTCTACCAGGCCGTGGCAGAGAACATGGCGTCCGAGCAATCGGCGCGTATGGTTGCCATGAAGGCTGCAACGGATAACGCTGGCAATGTCATCAGCGAGTTGAAGCTGGTCTACAACAAGACGCGTCAGGCCGCGATCACGACCGAGTTGTCGGAAATCGTCGCTGGCGCCGCTGCTGTGTAACAGCTTTCACAGTAAACAGATTGGAGCAAACACAAATGGCTCAAGTACAAGGCAAGATTGTTCAATGTATCGGCGCCGTGGTGGACGTGGAGTTCCCGCGTGACCAGATGCCCAAGGTGTACGACGCCTTGAAGCTCGAAGGCTCGGCACTGACCCTGGAAGTGCAGCAGCAGCTGGGCGACGGCGTGGTGCGTACCATTGCCCTGGGCTCTTCCGACGGTTTGAAGCGTGGCCTGATGGTCACCAATACCGGCAACCCCATCACCGTGCCCGTGGGCAAGGCCACCCTGGGCCGCATCATGGACGTGCTGGGCAACCCCATCGACGAGCGCGGCCCCGTGGACCAGTCCCTGACGGCCTCCATCCACCGCAAGGCTCCTGCCTACGACGAACTGTCGCCTTCGCAGGAACTGCTGGAAACCGGCATCAAGGTGATCGACCTGGTCTGCCCCTTCGCCAAAGGCGGCAAGGTGGGCCTGTTCGGCGGCGCCGGTGTGGGCAAGACCGTGAACATGATGGAACTCATCAACAACATCGCCAAGGCGCACTCGGGTCTGTCCGTGTTCGCCGGCGTGGGTGAGCGTACCCGTGAAGGGAACGACTTCTACCACGAGATGAGCGATGCTGGCGTGGTGAACCAGGAGAGCCTGGGCGATTCCAAGGTGGCCATGGTTTACGGTCAGATGAACGAGCCGCCCGGCAACCGTCTGCGCGTGGCGCTGACCGGTCTGACGATGGCCGAGTCCTTCCGTGACGAAGGCCGCGACGTGCTGTTCTTCGTGGACAACATCTACCGCTACACCCTGGCCGGTACCGAAGTGTCCGCTCTGCTGGGCCGTATGCCTTCCGCCGTGGGCTACCAGCCGACGCTGGCCGAGGAAATGGGCCGCCTGCAAGAGCGTATTACCTCGACCAAGGTGGGCTCGATCACCTCGATCCAGGCCGTGTACGTGCCTGCCGACGACTTGACCGACCCTTCGCCCGCCACCACCTTCGCCCACTTGGACTCCACCGTGGTGCTGTCGCGCGACATCGCCGCCCTGGGTATCTACCCCGCCGTGGACCCGCTGGACTCGACCAGCCGCCAGCTCGACCCGCAAGTGGTCGGTGAAGAGCATTACAAGGTGGCTCGCGACGTGCAGGGCACGCTGCAACGCTACAAGGAACTGCGCGACATCATCGCCATTCTGGGGATGGACGAACTGGCGCCGGAAGACAAACTGGTCGTGGCCCGTGCCCGTAAGATTCAGCGTTTCCTGTCGCAGCCCTTCCACGTGGCCGAAGTGTTTACCGGCGCCCCCGGCAAATACGTGCCCCTGGCGGAAACCATTCGCGGCTTCAAGATGATCGTGGCCGGCGAGTGCGATCATCTGCCCGAGCAGGCTTTCTACATGGTCGGCACCATTGACGAAGCCTTCGAGAAGGCCAAGAAACTGGCAGCTTGATGCGGCGGGCGGGGTGAAAGACCTGTTTTTCACCCCGCCCCGCGCTGAAGACAGTTTTGCTTTTTCTAAGGAGAGCCCACGATGAACACCATCCACGTTGATGTGGTCAGTGCCGAAGAGTCCATCTTCTCGGGCGCCGCGCGTTTTGTTGCGTTGCCTGGCGAGGCGGGCGAGCTGGGCATTCTGCCCAAGCACACCCCACTGATCACCCGCATCAAGCCCGGCTCGGTGCGTATCGAGAAGGCCGATGGCGGCGAAGAATTTGTCTTCGTGGCCGGTGGCATTCTGGAAGTGCAGCCCAATTGCGTGACCGTTCTGTCCGACACTGCCATTCGTGGCAAAGACCTGGACGAGCAAAAGGCGAAGGAAGCCCAGGCGGCTGCCGAAGAGGCGTTGAAAAATGCCAGGAACGATCTGGACCTGGCCCGCGCCCAGTCGGAGCTGACCGTGCTGGCAGCCCAGCTGGCTGCGCTGCGCCGCTTCCGGGGTCAGCGCTAAGTCAAGCCTTCGCGGTAAAACAACCACCTTCGGGTGGTTTTTTTATGGCGGTACATTTAAAAACGTAGCTTTTACCGCTGGTTTTTATTGAATTTCAGTATAAAAATAATCTAAAAACAAGTAATCAAGAGCAGTAGCAGCTATTATTTTATAAAGGAGTGCTGGGATGGACGCCATCGTCAAACAAGCCATGGCCAAGTGGCCGAATGTGCCCGACTGCTACGGCTGGCTGGGTCTGGATCAGCGCGGTCACTGGTGGCTGCGTGATTTTGCGGCGCAGGCGGCGGGTGCATTTGCCGTGAGCAAAGGCTCGCGGCTGGAGCATGTCCAGCTCATTGCCTTTATCGAGCGCAATTACGCCGTGGACGAGCGCGGCTGCTGGTTTTTCCAGAATGGCCCGCAGAGGGTGTTTGTCGAGCTGGAGAACACGCCGCTGGTCTGGCGGGTGCAAGAGGACGGCGCTGTGCGCTCGCATACCGGCCTGGCCGAGGTGCCCCGGCAGTGCCTGCTCGACGAAGATGGCCGGCTCTACCTGCACACCGCGCAAGGGCTGGGCCTGGTGCATACCCAGGACATGTGGCAGGCGGCCGATTGCCTGGAGCAAGGGCGCTGGTCGGCTCCGCAGGTGCTGGCCTGGGCGGCATTGCCGCAGCAGTTCGGTTTTGTGCGCAGTCCGCAGGCGCTGGTGGAACCGGGCACGTCGGGCTGATGGCGTCCGAACTGCCGATGCAGCAATCGTCGGGGTTGAAAAACCGGCAATGAAAAGAGGCTTGCCATGGCAAGCCTCTTGGGTTTTGTGCGGATGAAAAATTAATTGCTTTGCGCTGGCTCGGGTTCATCGAACTTGCCGCCGCCGGCGTTGGCCATGTAGGCCACGCCCCGGGCAATTTCCAGGTCGGAGAACTGGCCGCCGCTTTGCGGACTCATGGCGCCCTTGCCGTGCAGGGCGGCTTGCACCAGCGCTTCAAAGCCCTGGCCCAGGCGCGGCCCCCATTCGGCAGCGTTGCCGAAGACCGGGGCGCCCGAGATGCCGCTGGCATGGCAGGCCGCGCATTGGGCCTTGAAGACTGCTTCGCCATTGGCCAGAGGACGGTCTTTCTGTTCTGCACGCAGGGTTACGGAGCCGACTTTTTGCAGGCGCTGGGCCTTGGCCAGGTCGCCGGTCGTGCTGGGCACGGAGCCGGAAGGGGCGCCGCCGCCAAACAGGATGAGTGCGATGCTCAGGCCAATACCGGCGGCAGTGGCCAGGAGAAAGAAGGTGGTGGAGTGGGACGCGCTGCCGGAGGCGTTTTGTTGGGGGGCGTTCATGACGTTCTTGGGTGGGTAGAGGGCAAAATTTCAGCGCCCGATGGCTGTGGATTCGCATGGACACGCGATTTGCACAGAACGATCGGGCGATGGCAGAAAACCGAAGAAGGCATTATATCCATAGGGGTTTTGCTGATGCTGCTCAAGTACCCACCGCAGCATCGGCGCAGGCCCCCCGGATTTACCCTTGCTGCGGGGTATTGCGCGTCGGGTGCGTTGCCGTGGTCGGGGTGTTCCAGCCGCCCCCCAGGGCTTTGTAGAGCTGGATCTGGTTGATTTGCTGAAGCAGGCGCGTCTGCACATCTGCCTGTTCCAGTGCAAACAGCGAGCGCTGGGCATCGAGCAGGTCCAGGTAGCTGGCCACGCCGTTGCGGTAGCGCAGGTCGGCCAGCTCCAGGCGGCGGCGTTCGGCATTTGCCTGGGCCGTTTGCGCCTGGGCCTGTTCGCGCAGGGTGTTGCGCCCGGCCAGGGCATCCGAGACTTCCTTGAAGCCGACCTGGATGGCTTTTTCGTATTGGGCGATGGCAATGTCCTTGTCCACCTTGGCAGCCCGCAGATTGGCCATGTTGCGCCCGGCGGTAAAGATGGGCAGGTTCAGCCCCGCGCCGACGTTGAAGCCCCAGGAGCCGCTTTGGAATAGGTCGGAGAGTTCGCGGCTGACGCTGCCGTATTGCCCGGTGAGCGAAATGCTGGGGAAGAATGCCGCGCGTGCTGCACCGATGTTGGCATTGGCGGCCAGCAATTGCTGCTCGGCCTGACGGATGTCAGGGCGGTGGGTCAGGAGGTCGGAGGGCAGCCCGGCTGGAACATCGGCCATGGGGGGCGTGCTGGCCAGCCGTGTGTGGGCGAGGGCTGCGCGGGCGCTTTCGGGCAACTCCTGCCCCAGCAGCAGCACCAGGGCGTTTTCATCCTGGGCCCGCTGGCGCTGTTGCTGGGCGGTGGTGGCACGGGCGGCCTCTACCAGGGATTCGGCTTGGCGCAGATCCAGTTCGGAGCTGACGCCGCTGTCAAAACGCAGTTGGGTCAGTCGCATCGACTCTTGCCGTGTTGCCAGGGTGCGGCTGGACAGGTCCAGCAGTTCTTCATCGGCCAGCAGGGTGAGCCAGCCCTGGGCCACGCTGGCGACCAGGGCCAATTCGTACGCCTGGCGGGCTTCGTCGGTGGCGAAGTATTGCGCCAGGGCGGCCGACTTCAGGCTGCGGATGCGGCCAAAGAAGTCCAGTTCCCAGGAGGGAATCGCCAGGCCGGCCACAAAGGTATTGCCCAGTTCCCCGGTGGTTTCGCTATTGCCACGCGTAGCGTTGCCCTGGGCGGACAACTGCGGCAGCAGGGCGGAGCGCTGGATCTGGAATTGCGCCCTGGCTTTTTCCAGGTTCAGCGTGGCCACGCGCAGGTCGCGGTTGTTCGCCAGGGCCAGGGTGATGAGCGCCTGCAACTGGGTATCGGTGAAGTAGCTTTGCCAGGCCGGTGCAGGCTGGGCGGCTGTGCTTTCCTGTGCCGGCTGCGCCGTCGGTGCGGTTTGCGCGTAGTGCGCAGGCACCGGGGTGGCAGGGCGTTCATAGGCCGGGATGAGGGAGCAGCCGCCTAGCAATGTGCTGGCTGCGGCCACTGCGGAGAGGACGAAGTGTTTAGTCATGGTCTTGCAATTCAATGCCAGCTTCTTGCGCATGGCGGCGGTTGATCTCTTGCTGGCGGGCGCTGCCCTTGAACAGGGAGCGCACCACCACGAAGAAGACGGGCACAAAAATCACGGCCAGGATGGTGCCGCCGAGTATGCCGCCGAGTACGCCCGTACCAATGGCACGCTGGCTGGCCGAGCTGGCACCGTTGGCCAGCACCAGGGGCAGCACCCCCAGGCCAAAGGCCATCGAGGTCATGATGATGGGGCGGAAGCGCAGGTGCGCAGCGCTGAGTGCCGCTGCCGCAATGCCCTTGCCCTGGGCTTGCAGGTCTTTGGCGAACTCGATGATCAGAATGGCGTTTTTCGCCGACAGGCCAATCACCGTAATCAACCCCACCTGGAAGTACACGTCATTGGCGTAGCCGCGCAGCAAAATGCCCAGCAGCACGCCCAGCACGCCCAGAGGCACGACCAGAATCACCGCCAGGGGGATCGACCAGCTCTCGTACAGGGCAGCAAGGCACAGGAATACCGCCAGCACGGCAAAGCCGTACAGGAGGATGGCCTGCGAGCCGGCGAGTTTTTCTTCGCGGGACTGGCCCGTCCATTCGTAGCCGAACCCCGGGGGCAGTTGCGCGGCCAGGCGTTCCATTTCAGCCATGGCATCGCCCGTGCTGAAACCGGGGGCCGCATTGCCGACAATGCGCACTGCCGGGTAGCCGTTGTAGCGCACGGTCTGCTGGGCACCGTTGACCCAGCGGGTGCTGGCAAAGGTCGAGAGCGGCATCACCTGCCCCTGGGTGTTGCGCACGCTCAGGGCCAGCAGATCGCTTGCCTGCATGCGGCCTGTGGCATCGGCTTGCACCACCACGCGCTGCATGCGGCCCTGGTTGGGGAAGTCGTTGACGTAGCTGGACCCCAGGGCGGTGGAGAGTACGCCGTTAATGGCGTCAAAGCTCACGCCCAGGGCGCTGGCCTTGTCGCGATCGATATCGATTTGTAACTGCGGGGCGTCTTCCAACCCGTCCGGGCGCACCTGAGTCAGCATCTTGCTTTGCATGGCCATGCCCAGCAGTTGATTGCGGGCATTGATCAGCGCCTGATGGCCGGCATCGTTGCGGTCTTGCAGGCGGAAGGTAAAGCCCGTGGCGTTGCCCAGTTCAGGAATGGGCGGCGGGTTGAGCGCGAAGATGAAGGCATCCCGCACACCGCCCATGGCGCCCATGATGCGTCCGGCCAGGGCATCGGCGGAATGTTCCGCGCCGGCACGTTCGCCCCAGGGTTTCAGGGGGACGAAGGCCAGCCCCATGTTCTGCCCCTGGCCGGAGAAGCTGAAGCCCAGCACGCTGACCATGTTGGCCACTTCTTCCTGTTTCAGGACGAAACCTTCCAGCTCCTGCATGACGGCCAGGGTGCGTTCCTGCGTGGCACCGGGCGGCAACTGCACGTTGACGATGATGTAGCCCTGGTCTTCCGATGGGAGGAAGGACGTGGGCAGGCGCTGGTAGATCACCACCACTGCGGCAGTGATGGCGCCATAGATCACCAGATAACGCCCGGCGCCGCGCAGCACGCGTGCAACAAGGCTCTGGTAGCTTTTGGAGGTGCGGTGGAAGCTGCGGTTGAACCAGCTGAAGAAGCCTTTTTTCGCATCGTGGTGATGGCCGGCTTCCACGGGCTTGAGCAAGGTCGCGCACAGGGCGGGGGTCAGCGTCAGCGCCAGGAAGGCGGAAAACGAGATCGAGGCCACCATCACCGCCGAGAACTGGCGGTAGATATTGCCCGTGGCCCCGGCAAAGAAGGCCAGGGGCACGAAGACCGAGATCAGCACCACCGTCACGCCAATGATGGCACCAGAGATCTGGCGCATCGCCTTGCGTGCGGCCTCCAGGGGCGAGAGGCCTTCCTCGCTCATGATGCGCTCGACGTTTTCCACCACGATGATGGCGTCATCCACCACGATGCCGATCACCAGCACCATGCCGAACATGGTCAGTACGTTGATGGAAAAGCCCAGGGTGAGCAGCACGGCAAAGGTGCCCAGCAGGGCGATGGGCACCACAATCGTCGGGATGACGGTGTAGCGCCAGTTTTGCAGAAACAGGAACATCACCAGGAACACCAATGCCACGGCTTCGATCAGCGTGTGCACCACCTGTGTGATGGAAATGTCCACGAACGTCGAACTGTCGTAGGGGATGGTGGCTTCCACGCCTTCGGGAAAGAATTTTTTCAACTCGTCCAGTTTGGCTTGAATGTCCCTGGCGGCTTGCAGCGCATTGCCTGACGGGGAGAGCTGCACGCCCATGCCCACCCCGGTCTTGCCATTGAGGCGTGCGGAGGTGGCGTAGGCCTGGCTGCCCAGTTCAATCCGGGCGACATCCTTCAGGCGCACGCTGGAGCCGTCCGGATTGGCACGCAGGATGATGTTGCCGAACTGCTCCGTGGTACTGAGCTGCCCGTTGACGACCACCGTTGCCGAAATGCTTTGTCCGGTGATGTTTGGCAAATCGCCGATGGAGCCGCTGGCAACCTGCGCGTTCTGGGCGCTGATGGCAGCGCGGACATCGGCCGGTGTGAGCGCAAACCCCGTAAGTTTTACCGGGTCGATCCAGATGCGCATGGCCCGCTCGGCGCCGAACAACTGCACTTGCCCGATGCCGTTGATGCGTTGCAATTCAGGCTGGATGTTGCGGGCGGCGTAGTCGCTCAGGGCTGCCGTATCGATGTCTGGATTGGTGGAGGACAGCATCGTGAACAACAGGAAGTTGGCGCGGGATTTGTCCACCCGCACCCCCTGCTGGGTCACTACGGCCGGCAGGCGCGGAGTGGCGCGGGACAGGCGGTTCTGCACGTCCACCTGGGCCATCTCCGGGTCGGTGCCCGGTTCAAAGCTGATGGTCACGCTGCCGGTGCCGTTGGCCTGGGCCACCGACTCCATGTAAATCATGCCCGGGGAGCCGTTCATTTCGCGCTCGATCACGGCCAGAACGCTGTCTTCCAGCGTCTGCGCCGAGGCACCGGGGTAGGTGGCGTTGATGACGATGCTCGGCGGTGCTACCGGCGGATATTGGGCGATGGGCAACTGCTGGATGGCCACCAGGCCCAGCACACTGATGAACAGCGCAATCACCCACGCGAAAATAGGACGGTCAATGAAAAATCGTGCCATGGGAACCTCGGTTTATTGCTGCGCAGCGGCGGGCGCGGCGGCTGCCTCAGATGTACCGGGGGCTTGCCAGGGAACGGCTTTGACAGGTGTGCCGGGGGGGAGCATCTGGAGCTTCTGGAAGCCATCGACCATGACTTGTTCGCCCGCTTGCAGGCCGCTGTCAACCAGCCAGCGGTTGCCCTCGGCGTGGCGGATCTGTACCTTGCGCTGCTCGGCTTTTCCTTCCGGGCTGATTACGGTCACGGTATCGCCCTGTTCGGTGCGGGTCACGGCTTGTTGGGGCAGAGCAATGGCGTTGGCAACCTGGGCCTGCTCCAGGCGGATCCGGGCGTACAGGCCGGGCAGCAGCAGACCATCCGGATTGGGGACTTCAGCTCGCAAGGTGACTTGGCCGGTGCTGGCATCGACGCTCAGGTCGGTAAACAGCAATTTGCCGGGATGCTCGTAAATCGAACCATCTTCCAGTACGACATGCACGGCGGTTTCCTTGCCATTTGGGGTAGTGAGCAGCCCTTCCTGGATGGCCTTGCGCAGGGCAAACGCATCGGTGGCCGATTGGGTGAAGTTCACATACACCGGATTGATCTGCTGCACCACGGCCAAGGCGGTGGCTTCTCCCTGGCCCACCAGTGCGCCTTCCGTAACCAGTGCCTGGCCGATGCGCCCGGAAATGGGGGCGGTGACCTTGGTATAGCCCAGGTTGATCTGGGCGGTCCGCACGTTGGCCTGTGCGGCTTTTACCTGAGCCTGCGCCTGGAGGTGGCTGGCCTGGGCATTGTCGAAGTCTTGCTTGCTGACAGCGTTGGCCTCGATCAAGGCAGAAAAGCGTTCAAACTGCGTGGCAGCTTGCAAGGCGTTGGCCTGTGCCTGGGCCAGGGCAGCGTTGGCGCTTTGGGCTGCGGCTTCGTAAGGCGCGGGGTCAATCTGGAAGAGCACTTGCCCCGCTTTGACGTCCGCACCTTCCTGGAACAGGCGCTTTTGCAGAATGCCTGCGCTGCGGGCGCGTATCTGCGCAACACGCGAGGCTTCAATCCGGCCAGGAAGTTCATTCACGATGCCCACCTGAGAGGGCGTGGCAACTACTACGCCGACGGGCACTTGCGGGGCCTTGCCCGCTGCCTGAGCGTTGGTGGCAGATTCCTTTGGTCCGCAGGCTGAGAGCAGAAGCATGCTGGTCAGGGCCAGGGGGAGCAAAAGCAGGTGCGGGGCAAAACCCGCTGTGCGACGATGAATGTGGCGCATAGTGATTGTTAACAGAGAGAAGCCGCAGAGGCGGGAGAGTATGAGGGATTGTTCTAAATGTAAAACATACATTCATGAATGTATAATTGAGCTATTCTAAGTCGGTAGATAGATAACCCTGTATATAAAGGGGAAATTTAAGGGGGGTTGGGGTGGCGCGGCGCACAAAGGAAGATGCGGGGGCAACACGGGAACGGTTGCTGGATGCGGCGGAGCAGGTGTTTTATGTCCGTGGCGTATCAGGGGCGTCGCTGGCCGATGTGGCTAATCGGGCTGGCTTGACGCGAGGTGCGGTGTATTGGCACTTCAAGGACAAGCTTGATCTTTTCGACGCCATGATGCAGCGTGCCACTTTACCTATCGAACAGGTGCTGGAAGGTGGGCAGCAAGGGTCTGAAAGTCAGTCACCAGTGGGGCGGATCGTGCGGCGCCTGGCGTTCATCGCCCATGCGGTCAGCACCGATGAGCGCGTGCGCCGTGTTTTTGAAATTGTGATGTTCAAGATCGAGCATGTCGGGGAAATGGTGGCGGTGCAGCAGCGCTGGGTGCTGGGTGTCGATCGGTTTATCTCCTTGCTGGAGCAGGATCTGGCCATGGCGTATGAGGAGCTGGATGCCGTCCCGGCGCTGTCGGCCGGATTGGCGGCAAAGGGATTGCAGGTGCTGTTCGATGGTTTGCTGCATGCTTGGCTGTTGCGCCAGGGAAGCTTTTCGCTGGAGGATGAAGGGCGGCAACTGGTGCAGTTCTATCTCAGAGGGTTGGGGCTTGCCGCGGATGTGTGGTCGTGAAATAGATAAAAATTTTCAAAAGAACAAAATTCACGCTAGAATGCCAGCTTGCAGATTTTTGCTTGTTTGCGTAAACGGCGTCAAAGCGGCTGTAGCTCAGTGGATAGAGTATTGGCCTCCGAAGCCAAGGGTCGTGGGTTCGATCCCCGCCAGCCGCGCCAAGCAGATGGTTTATCGAAAAATCTGCTACAATGAAAAGCTTTCCGGAGGAGTGCCCGAGTGGCTAAAGGGGGCAGACTGTAAATCTGTTGGCTTACGCCTACGCTGGTTCGAATCCAGCCTCCTCCACCAATTTTGACAAGCGCCACGATGTGGCGTTTGTTTTGCGGGAGTAGTTCAATGGTAGAACCCCAGCCTTCCAAGCTGATGACGCGGGTTCGATTCCCGTCTCCCGCTCCAGTGGCAATCTGCTGTTGAAGCGTTGCGCCCATGTGGCTCAGTGGTAGAGCACTCCCTTGGTAAGGGAGAGGTCGGCAGTTCGATCCTGCCCATGGGCACCAAAAGTGTGGTGCTGGTATTAGACTGCGCCTTTAGGGTTGGCATTTAGTTTTTTTCGGAGTCGAAAAAATGGCAAAAGAGAAGTTCGAACGTTCCAAGCCCCACGTCAACGTGGGCACGATCGGCCACGTGGACCACGGCAAGACCACGCTGACGGCTGCTCTGGCAACGGTGCTGTCCAAGAAATTCGGCGGCGAAGCGAAAGACTACTCGCAAATCGACAATGCCCCCGAAGAAAAAGCCCGTGGCATCACCATCAACACCTCGCACGTCGAGTACGAAACCGAAGGCCGCCACTACGCCCACGTGGACTGCCCCGGCCACGCCGACTATGTGAAGAACATGATTACCGGTGCTGCCCAGATGGACGGCGCCATCCTGGTGTGCTCGGCCGCTGACGGCCCCATGCCCCAGACCCGCGAGCACATCCTGCTGGCCCGTCAGGTGGGTGTGCCCTACATCATCGTGTTCCTGAACAAGTGCGACATGGTGGACGACGAAGAGCTGCTGGAACTGGTGGAAATGGAAGTCCGCGAACTGCTGGACAAATACGAATTCCCCGGTGACGACACCCCCATCATCCGTGGTTCGGCCAAGCTGGCCCTGGAAGGTGACCAGTCCGACAAGGGCGAGCCCGCCATCCTGAAACTGGCCGAAGCCCTGGATACCTACATCCCCACGCCCGAGCGTGCTGTGGACGGTGCTTTCGCCATGCCCGTGGAAGACGTGTTCTCCATCTCTGGCCGTGGCACCGTGGTGACCGGTCGTGTCGAGCGCGGCATCATCAAGGTCGGCGAAGAAATCGAAATCGTCGGTATCAAGGACACCCAGAAGACCACCGTCACCGGCGTGGAAATGTTCCGCAAGCTGCTGGATCAAGGCCAGGCTGGCGACAACGTCGGTCTGCTGCTGCGCGGCACCAAGCGTGAAGACGTGGAACGCGGCCAAGTGCTGTGCAAACCCGGCTCCATCAAGCCCCACACCGAATTCACCGCCGAGGTGTACGTGCTGTCCAAGGACGAAGGTGGTCGTCACACTCCGTTCTTCAACAACTACCGTCCCCAGTTCTACTTCCGTACCACGGACGTGACCGGCTCGATCGAACTGCCTGCTGACAAGGAAATGGTCATGCCTGGCGACAACGTGTCGATCACCGTGAAGCTGATCGCACCGATCGCTATGGAAGAAGGTCTGCGCTTTGCTATCCGCGAGGGTGGCCGCACTGTGGGCGCTGGCGTGGTTGCCAAGGTTATTGCTTGATTTCAGGGTTTAGGGGTATAGCTCAATTGGCAGAGCGTCGGTCTCCAAAACCGAAGGTTGTAGGTTCGATTCCTACTGCCCCTGCCACCACTTAAGTGGTAAGCACTCCAAGCCCGCCCCAATCGGCGGGCTTCGGTGTCTATAGGCTGCATGAATGCGGCAGCAAAAGTTAAATATGGCTACATCGCAAGTTGAAACAGTAAGCTCCGGCGCAGATAAGGCAAAGCTGGCCGCAGCCATTCTTTTGGTGGTTGCGGCTATTGCTGGTTTCTATACCCTTTCCAAGCAAGGTGCCTTGGTGCAGTGGGGTGTGCTTTTGATTGGGGTGGCCGCTGCGGTTGCAGTGTTTTTGATTTCCGAGCCTGGCAGGCAGCTGGTTGGTTTTTCCAAGGATTCGGTAAAAGAAGTCAAAAAGGTTGTTTGGCCGACACGCAAAGAGAGTGTGCAGATGACGCTCTACGTTTTTGCGTTTGCCGTGGTCATGGCGCTGTTTCTGTGGCTGACAGATCAAACGTTGGAATGGGTCTTGTACGGCCTGATCCTGGGATGGAGAGGCTAATGTCGGATGTAATTCAAAAGCCCCAAGAGGTGGGCACCCCGGCAAATCCAGATATGCGCTGGTACATCGTCCACGCCTACTCTGGAATGGAAAAGGCCGTCGAGCGCAATATCACCGAACGGATTGCGCGGGCCGGTATGCAAGGCAAATTTGGCCGTATTCTGGTGCCTACCGAAGAAGTGGTCGAGATGCGCAACGGCAAGCGCAAAACGACAGAGCGCCGTTTGTTCCCGGGCTATGTTTTTGTTGAAATGGTCATGGAGGACGATACCTGGCACCTGGTCAAGCACACCAGCAAGGTGACCGGTTTTGTCGGTGGTGCCAAGAATCGTCCGGCACCGATCTCGGAAGCAGAGATTCAAAAAATCGTTGATCAGGTTCAGGAAGGCTCCGAAAAACCTCGCCACAAAATCGAATTCATGGTCGGGGAGCTGGTGCGTGTCAAGGAAGGTCCGTTCACCGACTTCAATGGCACTGTCGAAGAAGTCAATTACGAGAAAAGCCGCTTGCGTGTTTCGGTGGCGATCTTCGGCCGTTCCACTCCCGTTGAGCTGGAATTTGCCCAAGTGGAAAAAACCTGATTCTGGAATCTTTCAGCGCCAGACTGCCCGGCTGGGCGGTTTGGCGCTGTTGGTTTGCACGTATTTCGGACTTGCGTGTTGAAAAAAAAGTCCCCACCCCGGGGAGCTTCTGGCACACAGTGTGCCAGGGCGTTAACCCGTAAGGAGCTTTAATATGGCGAAAAAAATCGTCGGCTTCATCAAGCTGCAAGTGCCAGCTGGTAAGGCCAATCCTTCCCCTCCGATCGGTCCTGCGCTGGGTCAGCGCGGTCTGAACATCATGGAATTCTGCAAGGCGTTCAACGCTCAGACGCAGGGTGTCGAACCCGGTCTGCCGCTGCCCGTGGTGATCACTGCCTTTGCAGATAAAAGCTTTACTTTCGTCATCAAGTCGCCCCCGGCGGCTGTGCTGATCAAGAAGGCTGCCAAGCTGGACAAGGGTTCGGCCAATCCCTTGAAGGTCAAGGTTGGCAAGGTGACCCGCGAGCAGTTGGAAGAAATTGCCAAGACCAAGCTCAAGGACATGACCGCTGCCGACATGGACGCCGCCGTGCGTACGCTGGCAGGTTCGGCCCGTTCGATGGGTGTGATTGTGGAGGGTGTGTGACATGGCCAAATTGACCAAAAAGCAAAAAGCCCTCCAGGGTAAAGTGGATGCAACCCGCCTGTACCCCTTCGCCGAAGCCGTGGCTTTGGTGAAAGAGGCTGCTACCGCCAAGTTCGATGAGTCCATCGACGTGGCTGTGCAACTGGGCGTGGATTCGCGCAAGTCTGATCAGGTCGTGCGCGGCGCTGTGGTGCTGCCCAACGGCACGGGCAAAACTACCCGTGTTGCCGTGTTCGCACAGGGAGCCAAGGCCGAAGAAGCCAAGGCCGCTGGTGCCGACATCGTTGGCATGGATGAGCTGGCAGCCATGGTCAAGGCAGGCGACATGCCTTTCGACGTGGTGATCGCTGCCCCCGATGCAATGCGCGTGGTCGGTACCCTGGGCCAGATCCTCGGCCCCCGTGGCCTGATGCCCAACCCCAAGGTGGGTACGGTGACGCCCGATGTGGCAACTGCCGTGAAGAACGCCAAGGCGGGTCAGGTGCAGTTCCGCGTGGACAAGGCCGGTATTGTGCATAGCACCATTGGCCGTCGTTCGTTCGACGATGCCAAGCTGCAGGGCAACTTGGTGGCGTTGATTGAAGCGCTGAACAAGGCAAAACCTGCAACCAGCAAAGGTTTGTACCTGCGCAAGGTGGCCCTTTCCTCCACCATGGGGGTGGGTGTTCGCGTGGATGCCCAGACCATCGCAGCGTAATTTGCTAGAATCCTCGGTTCTCTGAAAAGAGGGCTGAGTGTGGTGGGCTGTGCATTGACTTTTTAGTCGGTGCGCAGGCCATCCAAGACCGCTGGTGTGCCGGGGCAATCCGGCACTTAATGTTTGCGCCAGCGTAGATGGCGAACCCGCTGCAGATGGAATTTTCCTTCCACAGTTGGTCGCTGCAAACCCAAGAGCGCGTATGGACGATTTTTCGGAAATACGCATACGAAGGAGTAGACCTTGAGTCTGAATCGCAGTGAGAAAGAAGCGGTCATCAATGAAGTGACCAGCCTCGCCGCTAAAGCTCAAACGCTTGTGATCGCGGAATACCGCGGCATCACGGTCGCCGATATGACCAAACTGCGTGCCGATGCCCGCAGCAAGGGTGTGAGCCTGAGCGTGTTGAAAAACACCCTGGCCCGCCGTGCTGTGGCTGGCAGCCAGTTTGACGTGGTGGCCGAGCAGATGACCGGTCCGCTGGTCTATGGCTTCTCTGAAGACGCAGTGGCTGCCGCCAAGGTGGTGGCCGATTTCGCGAAAACCAACGACAAGCTGGTGATTCGCGGTGGTGCGTTTGCAGGCAAGGCCCTGGACGTCAATGGCGTGAAAGAGCTGGCAAACATCCCCTCCAAAGACGTGCTGCTGGCGCAATTGTGCGGCCTGCTCATGTCCCCCATCTCCCGCACCGCTGTGGTGCTGGGCGCTTTGGCGGCCAAAAAGGGCGAAGGCGAAACGGCTGCTGCTTAAAAGGCGCAGCGCAACTTATACCGACACTATTTGTTAGGAAATCAAAATGGCATTCGATAAAGACGCATTCTTGACCGCCCTGGACGGCATGACCGTTCTGGAACTGAACGACCTGGTCAAGGCAATTGAAGAGAAATTCGGCGTGAGCGCTGCTGCCATGGCCGCTCCTGCTGCTGCCGGCGCTGGTGCTGGCGCTGCTGCCGCTGAAGAGAAGACCGAGTTCGACGTTGTGCTGCAAGAAGCCGGCGCCAACAAGGTGGCCGTGATTAAGGCCGTGCGCGAAATCACCGGCCTGGGCCTGAAGGAAGCCAAGGATCTGGTCGATGGCGCTCCCAAGACCGTGAAGGAAGCCGCTCCCAAGGCTGACGCCGAAGCCGCTGTGAAGAAGCTGGTGGAAGCCGGTGCCAAGGCTGAACTCAAGTAATTGAGGTCTTTCTCCTGAGGCTGGAGTGCCCGCAAGGGCCTCCAGCCTTTGGTGCCTGTGCAATATGCGTTAGAGCACACCAGAAAAACCAGCGTGCTGGGTTTTCTCGTGTCTTCTGACAACCCGACAGCAGAAGATACCTTGGCTCGGGCGATGTGCAATGCATCGCCGTCCGCCATTGGTTGGTAGTGGCCAACCGCCAAGCCGGCAAAAGTAGCGTCCACTTTTGCCGGGCAGTGTCGCCCTAGACCCAGGACTCATGTCTTTGCCCGGAGATCTCATGGCCTATTCTTACACCGAACGCAAGCGGATTCGCAAAAGCTTCGGCAGCCGCGATAGCGTGCTCGCAGTGCCTTACCTGCTACAGATGCAAAAAGATGCGTACACCGCCTTTTTGCAAAAAGACGTAGCCCCCAAAAAACGTGCTGATGAGGGCCTGCAAGCCGCCTTCAATGCGGCTTTCCCCATTGTTTCGCACAATGGTTTCGTCGAGATGAAGTTTGTCGAGTACAACCTCGCCAAACCCGCTTTTGACGTGCGCGAGTGCCAGACCCGTGGTTTGACCTTCTCGTCGGCCGTGCGTGCCAAGGTACAACTGATCATTTACGACCGTGAATCGTCGACCAGCCAGAACAAGGTGGTCAAAGAGGTCAAGGAGCAAGAGGTCTACATGGGCGAAGTGCCCCTGATGACCGACAAGGGTTCTTTCATCGTGAACGGCACCGAGCGCGTGATCGTCTCGCAGCTACACCGTTCGCCCGGCGTGTTCTTCGAGCATGACAAGGGCAAGACCCACAGCTCGGGCAAGCTGCTGTTCAGCGCCCGCATCATTCCCTACCGCGGCTCCTGGCTGGACTTCGAGTTCGACCCCAAGGACCTGCTCTACTTCCGCGTCGACCGTCGCCGCAAGATGCCGGTGTCGATTTTGCTCAAGGCCATTGGCATGAATCCCGAGCAAATCCTGGCGCACTTCTTCGTCAATGACAACTTCCGCCTGATGGATTCGGGCGCCCAAATGGAGTTTGTCGCCGATCGCCTGAAAGGCGAAGTGGCCCGCTTCGACATCGCCGACAAGGCCGGCAAGGTCGTCGTTGCCAAGGACAAGCGCATTACGGCCCGCCATACGCGCGAGCTGGAGCAGTCCGGCACCAAGTTCATCAGCGTGCCGGAGGACTTCCTGCTGGGCCGTGTGCTGGCCAAGAACGTGGTCGATGCCGATACCGGCGAAATCCTGGCCAAGGCCAACGAAGAGCTGACCGAAACCCTGCTCAAGAAAATGCGCTCGGCCCACATCGTGGACGTGCAGTGCATCCATACCAACGAGCTGGACCAGGGCGCTTACATCTCGCAGACTCTGCGCACCGACGAAACCGTGGACGAGACGGCTGCCCGCGTGGCCATCTATCGCATGATGCGCCCCGGCGAGCCGCCCACCGAGGACGCCGTGCAGGCCCTGTTCCAGCGCCTGTTCTACAACCCGGATACCTACGACCTGTCGCGCGTGGGCCGCATGAAGTTCAACGCCCGCGTGGGCCGCGATGAATCCACCGGCGCCATGGTGCTGTCCAACGAGGACATCCTGGCCGTGGTGAAAATTCTGGTCGACCTGCGCAACGGCAAGGGCCAGGTGGACGACATCGATCACCTGGGCAACCGCCGCGTGCGCTGCGTGGGCGAACTGGCCGAGAACCAGTACCGCACCGGCCTGGCACGTATCGAGAAGGCCGTGAAGGAGCGTCTGGGCCAGGCCGAGCAAGAGCCTTTGATGCCGCACGACCTCATCAACAGCAAGCCGATCTCGGCGGCGCTGAAAGAGTTCTTCGGCGCTTCGCAGCTGTCGCAGTTCATGGACCAGACCAACCCGCTGGCCGAAATCACCCACAAGCGCCGCGTTTCGGCCCTGGGCCCGGGCGGTTTGACGCGCGAGCGTGCCGGCTTCGAGGTGCGTGACGTGCACGTCACCCACTATGGCCGCGTCTGCCCGATCGAAACGCCGGAAGGCCCGAACATCGGCCTGATCAACTCGCTGTCGCTGTACGCCCGCCTGAACGAGTACGGCTTCATCGAAACCCCGTACCGCCGCGTGGTGGACGGCAAGGTGACGATGGAGATCGATTACCTGTCGGCCATCGAGGAAGGCAAGTACATCATCGCCCAGGCCAACGCCGAACTGGACGCCGAAGGCCGTCTGGTGGGCGATCTGGTGTCGGCCCGTGAAGAAGGCGAATCCACCCTGCTGTCGCCCGAGCGCGTGCAGTACATGGACGTGTCGCCGGCGCAGATCGTGTCGGTGGCCGCTTCGCTGATTCCCTTCCTGGAGCACGACGACGCCAACCGCGCATTGATGGGCGCCAACATGTCGCGCCAGGCCGTGCCTGTGCTGCGTCCGGAAAAACCGATGGTCGGCACCGGCATCGAGCGCGTGGCCGCGATCGACTCGGGCACCGTGGTCACGGCCAATCGCGGCGGCGTGGTGGATTATGTGGACGCCACCCGCATCGTGGTGCGCGTGCATGACGACGAAGCCGTGGCCGGCGAAGTGGGCGTGGACATCTACAACCTCATCAAGTACCAGCGTTCCAACCAGAACACCAACATCCACCAGCGTCCCATCGTCAAGAAGGGCGACGTGCTGGCCAAGGGGGACGTGATTGCCGACGGCGCTTCGACCGACCTGGGCGAGATCGCCATCGGCCAGAACATGCTGATCGCCTTCATGCCCTGGAACGGCTACAACTTCGAGGACTCGATCCTGATCTCCGAGAAGGTCGTGGCCGAAGACCGCTACACCTCGATCCACATCGAGGAACTGGTGGTGATGGCCCGCGACACCAAGCTGGGCGCCGAGGAAATCACCCGCGACATCCCGAACCTGAGCGAAACCCAGCTCAACCGCCTGGACGAGTCCGGCATCATCTACGTCGGCGCCGAAGTGCAGCCCGGCGACGTGCTGGTCGGCAAGGTCACGCCCAAGGGCGAAACCACGCTGACGCCCGAAGAGAAGCTGCTGCGTGCCATCTTCGGCGAGAAGGCTTCGGACGTGAAGGACACCTCGCTGCGTGTCGATCAGGGTTCGTCCGGCACCGTCATCGACGTGCAGGTGTTCACCCGCGAAGGCATCCAGCGCGACAAGCGTGCCCAGCAGATCATCGACGATGAACTCAAGCGCTTCCGCCTCGACCTGAACGACCAGCTGCGCATCGTCGAGGCCGACGCCTTCGACCGGATCGAGAAGCTGCTCACCGGCAAGAAAGCCAACGGCGGCCCGCAAAAGCTGGCCAAGGGTGCGACCATCGACAAGGATTACCTGGCCGGTGTGGAGAAATTCCACTGGTTCGACATCCGCCCTGCCGACGAGGTGGTGGCCGCGCAACTCGAATCCATGAAGAACGCGATGGAGCAGACGCGCCATAGCTTCGACCTGGCTTTCGAGGAAAAACGCAAGAAGCTCACGCAAGGCGACGAGCTGCCCGCAGGCGTGCTGAAGATGGTCAAGGTCTACCTGGCCGTCAAGCGCCACCTGCAGCCCGGCGACAAGATGGCCGGCCGCCACGGTAACAAGGGCGTGGTGTCCAAGATCGTGCCGGTGGAAGACATGCCTTACCTGGCCGACGGCACCACGGCCGACATCGTGCTGAACCCGCTGGGCGTGCCCTCGCGGATGAACATCGGGCAGGTGCTGGAAGTCCACCTGGGCTGGGCCGGCAAGGGCCTGGGTCAGCGCATCGGCGACATGTTGCAGCAGGAAGCCAAGGCGGCCGAAGTGCGCAAGTTCATGGAAGAGATCTACAGCGCCCGGGGCCGTGCCCAGGACTTTGCCGACATGACGGACAGCGAAGTGCTGGCCATGGCGCAGAACCTGAAAGAGGGCGTGCCCTTTGCCTCGCCCGTGTTCGACGGCGCTTCGGAAGCCGAGATCAAGGACATGCTGAAACTTGCCTACCCGGACGACCTGAAAGAGCGCAAGGGCCTGACCGATTCGCGCACCCAGGCTTACCTGTTCGACGGCCGCACGGGCGAGCGCTTCGAGCGCCCGACCACCATCGGCTACATGCACTACCTGAAGCTGCACCACCTGGTCGACGACAAGATGCACGCCCGCTCTACCGGCCCGTACTCGCTGGTCACGCAGCAGCCGCTGGGCGGCAAGGCCCAGTTCGGCGGCCAGCGTTTCGGGGAGATGGAAGTGTGGGCGCTGGAAGCCTACGGCGCCGCCTACGTGTTGCAGGAAATGCTCACCGTCAAGTCCGACGACGTGCAGGGCCGTACCAAGGTGTACGAGTCCATCGTCAAGGGCGAACACTCGATCGAGGCCGGGATGCCGGAGTCGTTCAACGTGCTGGTCAAGGAAATCCGTTCCCTGGGCCTGGACATCGAGCTGGAACGCTCCTGAGTTTTATTTGAAAAGATGAGCGTTTTCCGCTGATGAACAAACGATTTGCGATACAAAACTATCGCAAATCGTTATGAATCAAGCGGTAGCAACTATAGTTTTTGAAAGAGGGAAAGAGTTCTATGAAATCGCTACTCGACCTGTTCAAGCAATTCACGCCGGATGAGCATTTCGATGCCATCAAGATCGGCCTGGCTTCGCCCGAGAAAATCCGTTCCTGGTCTTTCGGTGAAGTGAAAAAGCCCGAGACGATCAACTACCGCACCTTCAAGCCCGAACGCGACGGCCTGTTCTGCGCCAAGATTTTTGGCCCGATCAAGGATTACGAGTGCCTGTGCGGCAAGTACAAGCGCCTGAAGCACCGTGGCGTGATCTGCGAGAAGTGCGGCGTGGAAGTGACGCAGACCAAGGTGCGCCGCGACCGCATGGGCCACATCGACCTGGCCGCGCCCTGCGCCCACATCTGGTTCCTGAAATCCCTGCCTTCGCGCCTGGGCCTGGTGCTGGACATGACGCTGCGCGACATCGAGCGCGTGCTGTACTTTGAAGCCTACGTGGTGACCGACCCCGGCATGACCCCGCTGAAAAAATTCAGCATCATGAGCGAGGACGACTACGACGCCAAGTGCGAGGAATTCGGCTACGACGAGTTCACCGCCAAGATGGGCGCCGAAGGCATCAAGGAGCTGCTGGAAGGCATCGACCTGGATTCCGAAATCGAGCGCCTGCGCGGCGACCTGACCGGCTCGGAAGCCAAGGTCAAGAAAAACGCCAAGCGCCTGAAAGTGCTGGAAGCGTTCAAGAAATCCGGCATCAAGCCCGAATGGATGGTGCTGGACGTGCTACCCGTGCTGCCGCCCGACCTGCGCCCGCTGGTGCCGCTGGACGGCGGCCGTTTCGCCACGTCCGACCTGAACGATCTGTACCGCCGCGTCATCAACCGCAACAGCCGCCTGCGCCGCCTGCTGGAGCTGAAAGCGCCGGAAATCATCGCCCGCAACGAAAAGCGCATGTTGCAGGAAGCCGTCGATTCGCTGCTGGACAACGGCCGCCGTGGCAAGGCCATGACGGGCGCGAACAAGCGTGCCCTGAAGTCCCTGGCCGACATGATCAAGGGCAAGGGTGGCCGCTTCCGCCAGAACCTGCTGGGCAAGCGCGTGGACTACTCGGGCCGTTCGGTGATTACCGTGGGCCCGTACCTGAAACTGCACCAGTGCGGCCTGCCCAAGCTGATGGCGCTGGAACTGTTCAAGCCCTTCATCTTCGCCCAGCTGGAGCAGCGCGGCATTGCCACCACCATCAAGGCGGCCAAGAAAGAAGTGGAAACCGGCACGCCGGTGGTCTGGGACATCCTGGAAGAGGTCATCAAAGAACACCCCATCATGCTCAACCGTGCGCCGACGCTGCACCGCTTGGGCATCCAGGCGTTCGAGCCGATCCTGATCGAAGGCAAGGCCATCCAGCTGCACCCGCTGGTCTGCGCGGCGTTCAACGCCGACTTCGACGGTGACCAGATGGCCGTCCACGTCCCCCTGTCGGTGGAAGCGCAGATGGAAGCGCGGGCGCTGATGCTGGCCTCGAACAACGTGCTGTTCCCGGCTTCGGGCGAACCCTCCATCGTGCCCTCGCAGGACGTGGTGCTGGGCCTGTACCACGCCACCCGCGACAAGATCAACGGCAAGGGCGAAGGCATGGTCTTCACCGACGTGGCCGAAGTGCAACGCGCCCTGGATGCGGGCGAGGTGGAGCTGCACACCCGGATCAGCGTGCGCCTGACCGAGTGGGTCAAGGACAAGGTCACGCGCGAGTTCGTGGCGCAGACCGCTCTGGTCGAGACCACCGTGGGCCGTGCGCTGCTGTCGGAAATCCTGCCCAGGGGCCTGGCGTTCAGCAACCTGAACAAGGCGCTGAAGAAGAAGGAAATCTCCAAGCTCATCAACGCCTCGTTCCGCCAGTGCGGTCTGAAGGACACCGTGGTGTTTGCCGACAAGCTGCTGCAAAACGGCTTCCGTCTGGCGACCCGCGCCGGTTTCTCCGTGGCCATCGACGACATGCTGGTGCCGCCGCAGAAGACCGACATCCTGGCCCGCGCCGAAGCCGAGGTCAAAGAGATCGAGCAGCAGTACGTCTCGGGTCTGGTGACGGCGGGCGAGCGCTACAACAAGGTGGTGGACATCTGGGGCAAGGCCGGCGACGACGTGTCCAAGGTGATGATGGACCAGCTCAAGGTGCAGAAAACCACCGACCGCCACGGCAAGGAAGTCGATCAGGAGTCGTTCAACGCCATCTACATGATGGCCGACTCGGGCGCCCGGGGTTCCGCTGCGCAGATTCGCCAGCTGGCCGGTATGCGGGGCCTGATGGCCAAGCCCGACGGCTCGATCATCGAGACGCCCATCACCGCGAACTTCCGCGAGGGGCTGAACGTGTTGCAGTACTTCATCTCCACCCACGGTGCGCGTAAGGGTCTGGCCGACACGGCGTTGAAAACCGCCAACTCGGGTTACCTGACGCGCCGTCTGGTGGACGTGACGCAGGATCTGGTCGTGACCGAAAACGACTGCGGCACCTCCAACGGCACCGTGATGCGGGCCATCGTCGAGGGCGGCGAGGTGATCGAATCCCTGCGCGACCGCGTGCTGGGCCGCACCACCGCCGAAGACCTGCTGCACCCGGAAAACCAGGAGCTGCTGCTGCCTGCCGGCACCCTGCTGAGCGAGTTCATCCTCGACGAGCTGGAAGCCAAGGGTGTGGACGAAATCAAGGTGCGCACCGCGCTGACCTGCGAAACCCGCTATGGCCTGTGCGCCAAGTGCTATGGCCGCGACCTGGGCCGTGGCGGTCTGGTGAACCTGGGCGAAGCCGTGGGCGTGATCGCCGCGCAGTCCATCGGCGAACCCGGCACGCAGCTGACCATGCGGACGTTCCACATCGGCGGTGCGGCTTCGCGTGCGGCCGTGGCCTCCAGCGTGGAAGCCAAGTCCAACGGCGTGATCGGCTTCAACGCCACCATGCGCTATGTGACCAACACCAAGGGCGAGCTGGTGGTGATTTCGCGCTCCGGCGAGATCGTCATTTCCGACAATGGCCGCGAGCGCGAACGCCACAAGGTGCCTTACGGCGCCGTGCTGACGGTCAAGCCCGACGAGGCCATCAAGGCCGGCACCATCCTGGCCCAGTGGGATCCGCTGACCCGCCCCATCATCACCGAGTACGCCGGTACGGCCAAGTTCGAGAACATCGAAGAAGGCCTCACGGTTGCCAAGCAGGTGGACGATGTGACCGGCCTCTCCACCCTGGTGGTGATCGACCCGAAACGCCGTGGCTCGGCCAAGGTGGTGCGTCCGCTGGTGCGCCTGATCGACGCCGACGGCCAGGAAGTGAAGATTCCCGGCACCGAGCTGCCCGTGGCTATCGGCTTTCAGGTCGGCGCCCTGATCCAGGTGCGCGACGGCCAGGAAGTCGGCCCCGGCGAAGTGCTGGCCCGTATCCCCGTGGAAGGCCAGAAGACCCGCGACATTACCGGCGGTCTGCCCCGCGTGGCCGAACTGTTCGAAGCCCGTACGCCCAAGGACAAGGGCACGCTGGCCGAGCAGACCGGCACGGTGTCCTTCGGCAAGGAAACCAAGGGCAAGGTGCGCCTGCAGATCACCGACCCGGACGGCCACGTCTGGGAAGAGCTGATCCCCAAGGAAAAGAACATCCTGGTGCACGAAGGCCAGGTGGTGAACAAGGGCGAACTGGTGGTGGACGGCCCGGCCGACCCGCAGGACATCCTGCGCCTGCTGGGCATCGAGGAACTGGCCCGCTACATCGTCGACGAAGTGCAGGACGTGTACCGCTTGCAAGGCGTGAAGATCAACGACAAGCACATCGAGGTGATCGTGCGCCAGATGCTGCGCCGCGTGATCGTGGAGAACCCGGGCGAAACCGGCTACATCCAGGGCGAGCAGGTCGAGCGTTCGGAAATCCTCAACACCAACGAGGCCGCGCAGCGCGAGGGCAAGCTCCCGGCGACCTACTCCAACATCCTGCTGGGGATTACCAAGGCGTCGCTGTCCACCGACAGCTTCATCTCGGCCGCTTCCTTCCAGGAAACCACCCGCGTGCTGACCGAGGCGGCCATCATGGGCAAGCGCGACGAGCTGCGTGGCCTGAAGGAGAACGTCATCGTCGGCCGCCTGATCCCCGCCGGTACGGGTCTGGCCTACCACCAGGCCCGCAAGGCCAAGGACCAGATGGACGAGGCCGAGCGCCGCGCCATCGCCGAAGCCGAGGAGGCCGAACTGGCTGCTGCCGTGTCGGCAGACGATGTGCAGGACGCGGCTGAATAAGCCCGCTTGAGCTGCTTACATTGCAGCTTTTGGCACCCCCGGTAGGTTTGCGCTTGCCGGGGGTGTTTGTTTTTTCTTTGCCGTTCGCTTTCAAGCTATCAAATAAGGTGCTTGTACCGCTGATATTCAAAAGGTTTTAGATAGAAATCATTCTGAAATCCTTTTTTTATCGTCGGTAGCAGCTATTTTTATTCATGAATCCTTCTTCTCCCCCCGCCAAAGGCCCGGCCTTGCACCAGCAACTGCTGCTGGTGGCCCAGGCGCTGCAACAGGTGCAGGCCGGGCAATCGACCACCACGGTGCTGGAACACACCGCCCCGGCCGCCCGGGCCGGGGTGCAGGCGCTGCTGTTCCAGGTGCTGCGCTCCCTGGGGCGGGCCCAGGCGCTGCGGGTGCAACTGGCGCCCAAGGCGCCAGCGGGCAAGGCCGATGCGTTGCTGTGTACGGCCCTGGCGCTGTTGTGGGATGCGGCGCAGGCGCCGTACACCGCCTTCACCCTGGTCAATCAGACCGTGCAGGCCGCCCGCGTGGGCGGGATGGAACGCCAGGCCGGATTCATCAACGCCTGCCTGCGCCGCTTTCTGCGCGAGCAGGACGCCCTGATTGCCGCCACCGATGCCGATGCGCAGGCCCGCTACAACCATCCCCATTGGTGGATCAAGAAATTACAGGAGCAGTACCCGAACGATTGGGAACGCATCCTGGATGAAAACAACCGCCATGCGCCGATGGCCCTGCGGGTGCAGCTACAAAAGATAAGCCAGTCGGACTATCTGGCCCTGCTGGCGCAGGCCGGGATAGCCGCCCGCCCGTTTGGCCCGCAAGGGATCGAACTGGGCCAGCCGCAGCCGGTGCAGGCGTTGCCGGGCTTCGCCCAGGGGCTGGTCTCGGTGCAGGATGGCGCGGCCCAACTCGCTGCGCCCCTGCTGTTGCGGGACTGGCAGATTCCCCCCGGCGCCAACATCCTGGATGCCTGCGCCGCCCCGGGCGGTAAAACGGCGCATCTGCTGGAGCTGCTCCCGCCCGGACAGGCCCAGGTGCTGGCGCTGGAGGTGGACGCCCGGCGCAGCCAGCGTATCCACCAGACGCTGGAGCGGCTGAACCTGTCCGCCCAGGTGATCGTGGCCGATGCCGCCGAGCCGGCCCGGTGGCTGCCCCGCCCGGGGATGCAGTTCGATGCCATCCTGCTGGATGCGCCTTGCTCGGCCTCGGGCATCGTGCGCCGCCACCCGGACGTGCGCTGGCTGCGCCGCCACAGCGACATTGCGCAACTGGCGGCCCTGCAGGCGCGGCTGCTGGATGTGTTGTGGGCGCAGCTCAAGCCCGGTGGCCGGATGGTGTATTGCACCTGCTCGGTGTTCCATGAAGAAGGGCTGGGACAAATCGAGGCGTTTGTTGCACGCAACAAAACGGTGGATTGGCAGCCTTCTCCCGGACATTTGCTGCCCGGCGCCGGTACGGTGGCGGACAATCCGGCCGGTGACCATGATGGATTCTTCTACGCCCTGCTGCTCAAAAAAGCCTAGCGCCAGCGCCGTCCACCAACCCCATCGCCGCCGCTTGCTGGTGGCGCTGGGGTGTTGCAGCGTGGGCGCCCTGGCGGCCTGGATGCCTATGGCGCAGGCCGAGGAAGCTGTCGATATCCCTGTCACCGCGCTGGAGGCTGAAACAGCCTTGCGCCTGGACGGCGGCGTGCTTCTGCAACAGGAGTCGGGCGACTTGCTGCTCAGTACCGACGTGCAGTGGCAACTGCCCGTGGCCGTCGAGCAGGCTCTGCGCAAAGGGGTGGCGGTGCATTTCATCGCCGATGTGCGCCTGCTGCGCAAGCGCTGGTACTGGAGCGACCAGCTCTTGCTGTCCGCCACCCGCTATTACCGCCTGAGCTACCAGGTTCTGACCCACCGCTGGCGCCTGCACCAGGGCAGCCATCCGTTCAATGGCCTGGGGCTGCGGGCCGAGGCCCTGGGCAGTTCGTATGCCAGTCTGGAAGATGCCGTGCAGGCGTTGCAGCACTGGGTGCGCTGGCGCATCGGGGCGCGGCAGGCGCTGCCGGCGCAGGGGCCGGTGGTCTTGCAGTTGCGCTTTCGCATCGACCTGTCGCAACTGCCCAAGCCCCTGCAAATTGGAGTTTTTGGCCGTTCGGACTGGAATTTGCTGGTGCAGCAGGAGCAGCCCTTTGCCCTGGAGCAGTTGTGACCGAAGCGCAGGAGCATGATGAACGGCGGGCCCAGCGGCTGCGCAAGTCCGCCCGCTGGATTCTGGGCATAGGCTCTGCCGTGATGGCGGCCCTGGGGCTGGTGCTGCTCTTTTTGCTGACGCTGGCGACCAATAATCGGCAGCTTTACGAGGACTACTACGTCTGGCTCTTCGGGCTGAACGTGCTGGTGGCCGGCTTGCTGTTTGCCGTGCTGCTGTGGATGGCGATGCGGCTGCTGCTGCGCTGGCGCCAGCGCAAGTTCGGCAGCCGCCTGTTGCTGAAGCTGGCCACGATCTTTGCTCTGGTGGGGGTGCTGCCGGGGGCACTGATTTACGTGGTGTCCTACCAGTTCGTTTCCCGCTCCATCGAAAGCTGGTTCGATATCAAGGTCGAAGGGGCGCTTACGGCCGGGGTGAATCTGGCCAGCGTCACCCTGGATGCCATGGCCAACGACATGGCCAACAACACCCGCAACGCCAGCGCCCAGCTGGCCGATGTCTCGGACGCCGGTGCGGGACTGGTGCTGGAGCGGATGCGTGACCAGCTTGGTGCCTCCGATCTGGTGCTCTGGAACAGTGCCGGGGTGGTCGTTGCCGCAGCGGGTGCGTCGTTGCTGGAGCTGGCCCCGGAGCGCCCCAGCGCCCAGGTGCTGCGCACCCTGCGGGCCAGTCAGCGCCCGGTGACCACCATCGAAGGCCTGGATGACGACTTCGGGGTCGGGGGCACCGTCGATCTCAGTCAGGTGCGGGTGCGCGTCCTGGTCACCGTGCCGAATGCCCGCTTGGGCCTGCTGGCGGACAACCGCTTCCTGCAAGCCACCATTGCCTTGCCCGCCCCTCTGGTCAGCAATGCCTTGGCCGTGCAGGAAGCCCACCGCGAATACCAGGAGCGCTCGCTGGCCCGCCAGGGCCTGCGGCGCATGTACATCGGCACCCTGACGCTGAGCCTTTTCCTCGCCGTATTTGGCGCCGTGCTGCTGGCGGTATTGTTCGGCAACCATCTGGCCCAGCCCTTGCTGCTGCTGGCCCAGGGCGTGCGGGACGTGGCCCGGGGCGATCTGACGCCCAAGGCCGTCTCCCTGGCGCGGGACGAGGTCGGCGGGCTGACCCGCTCTTTTGCGCTCATGACCCAGCAGCTCCTGGAGGCGCGTACCGCCGTCGATCGCGGGGTGGAGGAAATCCAGGCGGCCCGTACCAATTTGCAGACCATTCTGGACAACCTGACGGCCGGGGTGCTGGTGCTGGACACCCGGTGGCGGATCGTCATCGGCAACCCGGGCGCAGCCCATATCCTGCGTTGCAACCTGTCGGCCCATTGCGGCCAGGAGCTGGGGCAGATGCCTGCCCTGGCCGGTTTTGCCGCCATGGTCGAGGAGCAGTTTGCGCAGTTTCTGGAAGCCCGCCAGGCGGGCGTCGCCCATCCACGCTGGCAGCAGGTATTCGAATTTCTGGCCCAGCCGCTGGCAGCCGAGGCGGCAGGCGAGGTGCCGCAGGACAAAATCACCCTGGTCGTGCGCGGGGCGCTGCTGCCCCACGATCAGCGGCTGGTGGTGTTTGACGATATTTCGGAAATCGTCTCGGCCCAGCGCTCCAAGGCCTGGGCCGAGGTGGCCCGGCGCGTGGCTCACGAAATCAAAAATCCCCTGACTCCGATTCAACTCTCCGCAGAGCGGCTGGCCCTGAAACTGGCGGGCAAGCTTCCGCCGACCGAAGAGGCGCTCCTGCACAAATCGGTCAAGACCATCGTCGATCAGGTCGCCGCCATGCTGCGGCTGGTCAATGAGTTTCGCGATTACGCCCGCCTGCCGCCGGCCCAGCTGCAGCCGGTGGATGTCAATGCCCTGGTGCAGGATGTCTTGCAGCTCTATAAGGAGGAGGGCGTGCTGGTGCCGGTGCAGCAGGAGCTGGATGCGCAATGCCCGTTGATCGCCGCCGATGCCCAGCAACTGCGCCAGGTGCTGCACAACCTGGTGCAAAACGCCCAGGACGCCAGCTTGCAGCGTGCGCAAATGGAGGGGCTGGTCCCCACGCCTGTCATCCTCAGCACCCATTGGAACGCTGCCACGCGCAGGGTGCGCATCACCGTTGCCGATGGCGGCTGTGGCTTCCCCGAGGCACTGCTGCAACGCGCCTTCGAGCCCTACGTCACGACCAAACCCAAAGGAACCGGGCTGGGGCTGGCCGTCGTGAAAAAAATCGCCGATGAACACGGTGCCCGCATCGATTTATCCAACCGCATCGAAAACGGTGTCGTGCAAGGGGCGCAAGTGTCGCTATCATTTGCCCTTGATCAGGGCCCAGGGCAGCCGTGAGAGGGCGGCTGACCGCGTGCGACAACTATTTTCTTAGAGACATGGCAAACATACTGGTGGTAGACGATGAGCTCGGCATCCGAGACTTGTTACTGGAAATACTGAACGACGAAGGCCACAGCGTAGACGTGGCCGAGAACGCAACACAGGCACGTGCTGCGCGGGCCTCCCATTTGTATGACCTGGTGTTGCTGGATATCTGGATGCCGGATACCGATGGCGTATCCCTCCTGAAAGAATGGGCCTCGTCCGGGTTGCTGACCATGCCCGTCATCATGATGAGTGGCCATGCCACCATTGAAACCGCCGTCGAGGCCACCCGCATTGGCGCTCACTCCTTTCTGGAAAAGCCCATTACCCTGCAAAAACTGCTCAAGGCCGTTGAGCAGGGGCTTGCCAGCCGCCCCCAGGCTGCTCCCCGCGCTGCGGGCGGAAATGCTCCTCAGGCTCTCGTCAAGGGTGTCGGCGAAGAGTTCTCGGGCAGTTTCACTGAAGTCCAGCTCCATGCGCACCAGGGATTTGATCTGGATCGCCCCCTGCGCGAGGCCCGCGATGGATTTGAACGGGCTTATTTCGAGTTTCACCTGGCCCGCGAGGGCGGGTCCATGACCCGGGTGGCAGAAAAGACCGGCCTGGAGCGAACCCACCTGTATCGAAAACTGCGGCAACTGGGGGTCGATCTGGGACGAGGGCGTAAAAATTAAGAAAACTCTGCTTTTTGAGAAAAAAGTGAAAAATCTGATCTACAATACCAGCTTCAACGCAAGTGCAAGCTTGTATTGGCCCGGTAGCTCAGTTGGTAGAGCAGCGGATTGAAAATCCGCGTGTCGGCGGTTCGATCCCGTCCCAGGCCACCAGATTCAAAACCCTGTTGCATGTAAATGCAGCGGGGTTTTTTACTTTGGTATGCAGGATGGGGTCATTGACTTGACAAGTGAAATGCTTGTTGTCACAATGACGGGCTTCGCATCTAAAGTGCGAAGAAGTATCTGCCCAGCGGGAAGTCTTTCGGAATGGTCCGGGAGATGGACGACGGGCCCAAGACTGACCGGCTGCAAGTTCAGCCCTTGAGAAGACTCTGGGGCTGTCCGTAACTGCTGGAGCAAGTTGGGAATATTGAAATGATCCAAACAGAATCTCGGTTAGAGGTTGCCGATAACACCGGCGCGAAGTCTGTCCAGTGCATCAAGGTGCTGGGTGGTTCTCATCGTCGCTATGCCAGTGTTGGTGACATCATCAAGGTGAGCATCAAGGAAGCCGCTCCGCGTGGTCGCGTCAAAAAAGGTGACGTGTACAGCGCTGTAGTGGTTCGTACTGCCAAGGGTATCCGTCGTGCAGACGGCTCCCTGGTCAAGTTCGACTCTAATGCCGCCGTGCTGTTGAACGCCAAACTGGAACCCATCGGTACCCGTATTTTTGGCCCCGTGACACGTGAACTGCGTACCGAAAAGTTCATGAAGATCGTGTCTCTGGCACCTGAAGTTCTCTAAAGGAAACACCATGAACAAGATTCGCAAAGGCGACGAAGTCATCGTGTTGACCGGTCGTGACAAAGGTAAGCGTGGCGTTGTGAGCCTGCGCAAGGATGAGTCCCGCGTCGTCGTGGAAGGCATCAACCTGGTGAAGAAACACGTCAAGCCCAACCCCATGAAGGGCACCAACGGCGGTATCGTGGAAAAGGCCATGCCTATCCACCAATCCAACGTGGCGATCTTCAATGCCGCTACGGGCAAGGCTGACCGCGTGGGCATCAAGGTGAACGCCGACGGCACACGTGTTCGCGTGTTCAAGTCCAATGGCGCTGAAATCAAGGCTGCCTAAGGAGCAACACATGGCACGACTGCAAAAACTCTATCGCGAAAAAATCGCGGCTGAACTGAAAGAAAAGTTTGGCTACACCTCCGCTATGGAAGTGCCCCGTCTGAGCAAAATCACCCTGAACATGGGTGTGGGCGAAGCCGTGGCCGACAAGAAGGTGCTGGACCACGCCGTGGCTGACCTGACCAAAATTGCTGGTCAAAAGCCCGTGGTGACCAAGGCCAAGAAAGCTATCGCTGGTTTCAAAATCCGTGAAGGCCAGGCTATTGGCTGCATGGTGACCCTGCGCGGTGTTCAGATGTATGAATTCCTGGATCGTTTCGTCACCGTGGCCCTGCCCCGCGTGCGTGACTTCCGTGGTATTTCTGGCCGCTCGTTCGATGGGCGCGGCAACTACAACGTTGGCGTCAAAGAACAGATCATCTTCCCTGAAATCGAATACGACAAAGTGGATGCTCTGCGTGGTCTGAACATCAGCATCACGACGACGGCGAAGACGGACGATGAGTGCAAGGCACTGCTCTCCGCATTCAAATTCCCCTTCAAGAACTGAGGTGGCGCATGGCTAAGAAAGCACTGATCGAGCGCGAACTCAAGCGCGAAAAACTGGCTGCCAAATACGCTGCCAAATACGCAGAACTGAAGGCAACTGCTGGCGATGCCAAGCGTAGCGACGAAGAGCGCGATGCTGCCCGCCTGGCTCTGCAAAAACTGCCCCGCAACGCCAATCCGACGCGTCAGCGTGCACGTTGCGAAATCACGGGTCGTCCTCGTGGCACTTTCCGTCAATTCGGTCTGGGTCGCATCAAGATTCGTGAACTGGCCTTTGCTGGTGACATCCCCGGTGTTACCAAAGCCAGCTGGTAAGCAAGTAGGAGAAATAAGATGAGCATGAGTGATCCTATCGCCGACTTGCTGACCCGCATCCGCAACGCCCAAATGGTGTCGAAAGCCACTGTGGCAGCCCCCGCCTCCAAAGTGAAGGTGGCCATTGCCCAGGTGCTGAAGGATGAAGGCTATATCGACGGTTTTGAAGTCAAGACCGACGAAGGCAAGTCTGAACTGGTGATTAGCCTGAAGTACTACGCCGGTCGCCCTGTGATCGAGCGTATCGAGCGCGTTAGCCGTCCTGGCCTGCGCGTGTACAAAGGCCGTCACGCAATCCCTCAGGTCATGAACGGCCTGGGCGTGGCCATTGTCACCACCCCCAAGGGTGTGATGACTGATCGCAAAGCACGTGCTACCGGCGTCGGTGGCGAAGTGCTGTGCTATGTGGCCTAACGAGCATTGAAGGAGTAATACTGAAATGTCTCGCGTAGCAAAAGCAAATATCGCCATTCCCGCTGGTGTGGAAGTGGCTCTGAACGCTGGCTCCATCAAGGTCAAAGGCAAGGGCGGTGATCTGACCCTGGCCGTGCATCCTTTGGTGAACATCAGCAACAACGACGGCAAGCTGTCCTTTGTGCCCGCCAACGATTCCCGTGATGCGGACGCACTGGCCGGTACTTTCCGCCAGTTGGTCAACAACATGGTCAAGGGCGTCACGGAAGGCTTCGAGAAGAAACTGACCCTGATTGGCGTGGGCTTTAAGGCTGCAGCCTCTGGCAGCAAGCTCAATCTGAACGTGGGTTTTTCGCACCCCGTGGATTTTGAGATGCCTGCTGGCGTCACCGTGGCCTGCCCTTCGCCGACTGAAATCGTGATCAAGGGTGCCGATCGTCAGGTGGTTGGTCAACTGGCCGCTGATATCCGTGCCGTTCGTCCTCCCGAGCCTTACAAGGGCAAGGGCATCCGTTATACGGGTGAGAAGGTCACGATCAAAGAGACCAAGAAGAAGTAAGGAGCTGCATGATGTTGAACAAAAAAGAACAGCGTCTGCGCCGTGCTCGCCAAACCCGCATCCGTATTGCCCAGCAAGGGGTTGCGCGTTTGAGCGTCAATCGTACCAATACGCATATTTACGCTTGCGTTGTTTCTGGCTGCGGCACCAAGGTGCTGGCTTCGGCCTCTACCGTCGAAGCCGAAGTGCGTGCCCAACTGGGCGCGGCTGGCAAAGGCGGCAACGTGGCTGCTGCAACCCTGATCGGCAAGCGCATTGCCGAAAAGGCTAAGGCTGCTGGCGTCGAGAAGGTGGCGTTTGATCGTGCTGGTTTTGCATTCCACGGCCGCGTCAAGGCCCTGGCAGAAGCCGCTCGTGAAGCGGGTCTGCAGTTCTAAGCGGAGCGGATAGAAATGGCAAAATTTTCCCCTAAAGTGCAAGACGAAGGTCGTGACGACGGTTTGCGCGAAAAGATGATCGCGGTAAATCGCGTCACCAAGGTTGTCAAAGGCGGTCGTATCCTCGGCTTTGCTGCGTTGACCGTGGTTGGCGATGGTGATGGCCGTGTCGGCATGGGCAAAGGCAAATCCAAGGAAGTGCCCGCTGCCGTGCAAAAAGGCATGGAAGAGTCGCGTCGCAATCTGGTGAAAGTGTCGTTGAAAGACGGCACCATCCACCACAGCGTGACCGGCCACCACGGTGCAGCCCGCGTGGAACTGCACCCCGCTCCCAAGGGTACCGGCATCATCGCTGGTGGCCCGATGCGTGCCGTTTTCGAAGTGGTTGGTATTACCGACATCGTGGCCAAGAGCCATGGCACTTCGAACCCCTACAACATGGTGCGTGCTACTTTCGACGCACTGAAGAACGGCAATACACCGGCTGAGATCGCTGCCAAGCGTGGCAAGTCGGTCGAAGACCTGTTCGCTTGATTGGAGTGGCGTAATGTCTACACAACAAACCATCAAGGTGCAGCTGGTTCGGAGTCCCATTGGTACCAAAGAGTCGCACCGTGCGACTGTTCGTGGCCTGGGTCTGCGCAAGCTCAATAGCGTCAGCGAATTGCAGGACACGCCTGCAGTGCGCGGCATGATCAACAAAATCGCCTATTTGGTGAAGGTTCTGTAAAGGATTGATGATGGAACTCAATAGCATCAAACCCGCAGAAGGCGCCAAACACGCTAAACGTCGCGTTGGCCGTGGCATCGGTTCTGGCCTGGGTAAAACCGCTGGCCGTGGCCATAAAGGCCAGAAGTCGCGCTCGGGTGGCTACCACAAGGTGGGTTTCGAAGGCGGTCAAATGCCTTTGCAGCGTCGCCTGCCCAAGCGTGGCTTCAAGTCTGCTTCCCTCAAGTTCAATGCCGAGGTGACTCTGCGTGCGCTTGAACAGCTCGGCGCAGCTGAGGTGGATGTGGCGACTCTGAAGCAAGCCGGCTTGGTACCGGCCTTGGCCCAGGTGGTCAAGGTTATCAAGTGTGGCGAAATCACCAAGGCTGTGAAGTTGTCTGGTATCGGTGCAACCGCCGGCGCCAAGGCTGCTATCGAAGCCGCAGGCGGCGCTGTCGCCTGATATCACTGAAAGAAGGCATCCGTGGCTACTAGCGCAGCTCAAATGGCAAAAACCGACAAATTTGGCGATTTGCGTCGTCGTTTGGTTTTTCTGTTGCTTGCGCTGGTCGTGTACCGCATCGGGGCACATATCCCCGTGCCGGGCATCGACCCAGCGCAATTGCAGCAGCTGTTCAATGGCCAGCAGGGCATTCTCAACCTGTTCAACATGTTCTCGGGTGGGGCGCTGGAGCGCTTCACAGTGTTTGCTTTGGGGATCATGCCGTACATCTCGGCATCGATCATCATGCAGCTCATGACCTATGTGGTACCGATGTTTGAGCAGCTCAAGAAAGAGGGTGAGGCAGGTCGCCGTAAGGTGACCCAGTACACCCGCTATGGCACTTTGGGCCTGGCGCTCTTTCAATCGTTGGGGATTGCGGTTGCTTTGGAAAGTCAGCAGGGATTGGTACTCGCTCCGGGATTCGGCTTTCGCATGACAGCGGTGGTCAGTCTGACGGCAGGGACCATGTTCCTGATGTGGCTGGGCGAGCAGATCACCGAGCGTGGTCTGGGTAACGGTATTTCCATCTTGATCTTTGCTGGTATCGCCGCAGGCCTGCCCAGCTCGATTGGTGGATTGCTGGAACTGGTTCGTACCGGCGCCATGGGCATTCCGGTCGCCATCTTCATTGTTCTTGTTGTGGCAGCAGTGACGTACTTCGTCGTGTTTGTCGAGCGAGGACAGCGCAAGATTTTGGTGAATTACGCACGCCGCCAAGTCGGCAACAAAGTGTATGGTGGGCAGTCTTCGCATCTGCCGCTGAAGCTGAACATGGCCGGGGTGATCCCTCCCATCTTCGCTTCCTCCATCATCCTGCTGCCTGCTACAGCGGTGAATTGGTTCAGTGGTTCCGGTGAAAGCTGGTTGTCGCGCACGTTGAAGGACATTGCAAGCACGTTGACCCCTGGTCAGCCGATTTATGTGATGTTCTACGCAGCCGCAATCGTCTTTTTCTGCTTCTTCTATACGGCACTCGTGTTCAACAGCCGCGAGACCGCCGATAATCTGAAGAAGAGCGGTGCTTTCATTCCCGGGATTCGTCCTGGGGACAATACGGCCCGCTACATTGACAAGATTCTGGTGCGTTTGACACTGGCTGGTGCGGTTTACATCACCTTTGTGTGTCTGTTGCCGGAGTTCCTGATCCTCAAGTACAACGTTCCGTTCTACTTCGGGGGGACATCGCTGCTGATTATTGTGGTGGTGACGATGGACTTCATGGCTCAGGTGCAGAACTACATGATGAGCCAGCAGTACGAATCCTTGCTGAAGAAGGCCAACTTTAAAACGGCTCTTTGAGAGAGCCCCTCTTGCTTTGTTGACAGGTGCAAGAGGCCATGAACAGATAGATGAGCGCTGACACCGCTTCCTGAAGAGCAGACGTAGGTCTCGATGGAAGTGTTGTGCCGGATGTAAAGTTTTAGGAGAAAGAAATGAAAGTTTCGGCTTCGGTCAAAAAAATCTGCCGTAACTGCAAGATCATTCGCCGCCACGGTGTGGTACGGGTGATTTGCACGGATCAGCGCCATAAGCAGCGCCAAGGTTGATTAAAGGTATCAGAGGACATATATGGCTCGTATAGCTGGCATTAACATCCCGCCGCACAAGCACGCTGAGATCGGCCTGACTGCTATTTATGGCATCGGTCGTCCCACAGCTCGCAAAATCTGCGAAGCATGCGGTATCGAATACTCCAAGAAAGTCAAGGACTTGACGGACGCCGATCTGGAAAAGATCCGCGACCAGCTCAATGGCATGACTCTGGAAGGCGACCTGCGTCGTGAAACGACCATGAACATCAAGCGTTTGATGGACATTGGTTGCTACCGCGGTTTCCGTCATCGTCGTGGTCTGCCCATGCGCGGTCAGCGCACTCGCACCAATGCACGTACCCGCAAAGGTCCGCGCAAAGGCGCCGTGACCCTGAAGAAATAAGATTGAGAGTTACTGACTATGGCTAAGTCTCCCAACAACGCAGCAGCCCGCGTACGCAAGAAGGTTCGCAAGAACATTTCGGACGGTATCGCCCACGTGCATGCGTCGTTCAACAACACCATCATCACCATCACTGACCGCCAGGGCAACGCTCTGTCGTGGGCCTCTTCGGGCGGTCAGGGCTTCAAGGGTTCGCGTAAATCCACCCCGTTTGCTGCCCAGGTAGCATCCGAAGTGGCTGGCCGCGCTGCCATGGAGCAAGGTATCAAGAATCTGGAAGTGGAAATCAAAGGTCCCGGCCCCGGCCGTGAATCTTCGGTTCGCGCTCTGGGTGCTCTGGGTATCCGTATCACGTCGATCGCCGACGTGACGCCGGTTCCCCACAACGGCTGCCGCCCCCAAAAGCGTCGTCGTATCTAAAATTTTGTAAGCCCACCGCCGCCCCGTTTGCTTTGCAACGTGGGCGGCTCCCGCGTTTCAGACGCGGCAGTTAAACAAAGGAACACAAGTGGCACGTTATATCGGCCCCAAGGCCAAACTCTCCCGCCGTGAAGGCACCGACCTGTTTCTGAAGAGCGCTCGTCGCTCGATCGCCGACAAGGCCAAGTTTGACACCAAGCCTGGTCAGCATGGCCGCACTTCCGGTCAGCGCACTTCCGACTACGGTTTGCAACTGCGCGAAAAGCAGAAGGTCAAGCGCATGTACGGCGTGCTGGAAAAGCAATTCCGCCGCTACTTCGAAGAGGCAGACCGCCGCCGTGGCAACACCGGTGCGAACCTGCTGGGCCTGCTGGAAACCCGTCTGGACAACGTGGTGTACCGCATGGGGTTCGGCTCCACCCGCGCTGAAGCCCGTCAGCTGGTGTCGCATAAGGCGATCACCGTGAATGGCCAGTGCGTGAACATCCCTTCCTACCTGGTGAAGACGGGCGACGTGGTCGCTGTGCGCGAAAAGTCCAAGAAACAGGCTCGTATCGTCGAAGCTCTGCAATTGGCCGCACAAGTGGGCTTCCCCGCATGGGTCGAAGTCAGCCAGGACAAGGTGGAAGGCACTTTCAAACAAGTGCCCGATCGCGATCAGTTTGGTGCCGATATCAACGAATCGCTGATTGTCGAGTTGTACTCGCGTTAATTTCGCGGGTTGATTCTTCGCCTAATCCTGTTCCCAAGCCGTAAGACATGGCGGCTTGGGTGCTTCACCAGCCTTACCGGTGTAACGAGCCGGGGGTATTGAGAGGAAGTTTTGCATGCAAACAAATCTGCTGAAACCCAAGACGATCAATGTTGAGCAGCTGGGCGCAAACCGAGCCAAAGTCACGCTGGAGCCTTTCGAGCGCGGCTATGGTCACACCCTGGGCAACGCCTTGCGCCGCGTGTTGCTGTCGTCCATGGTGGGTTATGCGGCAACGGAAGTGACGATTGCAGGCGTGTTGCATGAATACTCGTCCATCGATGGGGTACAAGAGGATGTGGTGAACATTCTTCTGAACCTCAAGGGCGTGGTGTTTAAGCTGCAGGGCCGTGACGAGGTGACGTTGAGTCTGCGCAAGGACGGTGAAGGGGTTGTTACGGCACGTGACATCCAGACGCCGCACGACGTGGAAATCATCAATCCCGATCATGTGATTGCCACCTTGTCGCAAGGTGCCAAGCTGGACATGCAGATCAAAGTGGAAACAGGCCGGGGCTATGTTCCCGGGAACATGCGCCGCTTCGGTGACGAGCCGAACAAATCCATTGGCCGTATCGTTCTGGACGCCTCGTTCTCGCCGGTGCGCCGTGTCAGCTACGCCGTCGAAAATGCCCGCGTCGAACAACGCACGGACCTGGACAAGCTGGTGCTGGAAATCGAAACCAACGGTGCCATCAACGCAGAAGACGCCGTGCGTGCTTCGGCGAAGATCCTGGTGGAACAACTGGCCGTGTTTGCGCAGCTGGATGGCGAGTTTGCCGATGGCAGCTTGTTGCTCCAGGCTGGCGGCAGCAGCCGTGCCAGCGCCCAGACCTTCGATCCGATCCTGCTGCGTCCTGTCGATGAGCTGGAATTGACCGTGCGTTCGGCCAACTGCCTGAAAGCGGAAAACATCTACTACATCGGCGACCTGATCCAGCGTACCGAAAACGAGCTGCTCAAGACCCCGAACCTGGGGCGCAAGTCGCTCAACGAAATCAAGGAAGTGCTGGCTTCGCGCGGCCTGACTTTGGGCATGAAGCTGGAGAACTGGCCTCCTGCCGGTCTGGAAAAGCGTTAATCCGCCTCTTTGACTATAATGCGCGGTTTCCTGCATCCCCTTGGGGGCAGGAAACCGTTTTTCACCCTGTGCACTGGGCAGTACCTGATACGGCTATCCAGTTAAATAATCTGAAAAGGAAAGCACCATGCGTCACGGCAACGGCCTGCGTAAACTGAACCGCACTTCTGCACACCGCAAAGCGATGCTGCAAAACATGATGAACTCGCTCATCGAGCATGAGGCCATCAAGACCACCGTCCCCAAGGCCAAGGAACTGCGCCGCGTGATCGAACCCATGATCACCCTGGCCAAGGTGGACACTGTTGCCAACCGCCGTCTGGCTTTCGACCGCCTGCGTGACCGCGACAGCGTGACCAAGCTGTTCAACGTCCTGGGCCCGCGCAATGCCCAGCGTCCCGGCGGCTACACCCGCATCCTGAAAATGGGCTTCCGCGTGGGCGACAACGCCCCGATGGCCTATGTGGAGCTGGTTGAACGTGCTGAAGAAGCTGCTGCCGAGCAAGCAGCCGAATAATCGGTTATAATAAATGCTTATCGCGAGGTGGAGCAGCTTGGTAGCTCGTTGGGCTCATAACCCAAAGGTCGGTGGTTCAAATCCATCCCTCGCAACCAGATAGAAAGGCCTGTGCAATGCACAGGCCTTTTTTCATGCTTGTTTATTCTAAAAGTGGAGCACTCTCCACTTGCTATGTATTGTTTGTAGATTGTTTTGTTGTTGAAATCCAATGGTGGGAAGCGGTAGAAGCTCTCTTTTTTATTCTTTATAACTTTATAGTTATATGTGAAGCATTAAATAATATTTTGTGTTTATAAGTAAGCCTCTTACAGTGGCGCCCTGCGTTAGACCGCCAGAGCATCACCATGTACCAATACACAGAATTCGACCAACAGTTCGTCCGCCTGCGGGCCCAGCAGTTTCGTGACCAGTTAGAGCGCTGGGAGCGCGGCGAGATGACGGATGAGCAGCTGCTGCCGCTGCGCCTGCAAAACGGCTGGTACATCCAGCGCTACGCCCCGATGGCGCGTATTGCGGTGCCGTACGGGGAGGTCAGCAGCACCCAGTTGCGGATGCTGGCCCGCATCGCCCGCGAGTACGACCAGCCCGATCCCGCGCTGTTTGCCCATGCCCAGGCCACCCAGCAGGCGCTGGAAGATTCGCAGCCCGGCGCTACCCTGCCTGCGCCGCCGCTGCGCTACGGCTATGGCCACTTCACCACGCGCACCAATTGCCAGTTCAACTGGATTCCCCTGAGCAAGGCGGCGGACGTGATGGAGCTGCTGGCCAGCGTGCAGATGCACGGCATCCAGACCAGTGGCAACGACATCCGCAACATCAACTGCGATGCCTGGGAGGGCATTGCCGAGGACAGCATCGTCGATTGCCGCCCGTTTGCCGAAATTACCCGCCAGTGGAGTTCGCTGCACCCCGAGTTCACCTACCTGCCGCGCAAGTTCAAGATTTCCCTCAATGGTGCGGTGGAAGACCGCGCGGCTACGGGCTGGTACGACATTGGGCTGCTGGGGGTGAAAAACGCGCAGGGCGAGGTGGGCTTTACCGTCAAGGTGGGCGGCGGCATGGGCCGCACCCCGGTCATCGGCACCGTGGTGCGCGAATTCTTGCCGTGGAACCAGCTGCTCAACTACATCGAAGCCATCGTGCGCGTCTACAACAGCTACGGGCGGCGTGACAACAAGTGGAAGGCCCGCATCAAGATGCTGGTCAAGGCCGAAGGCCAGGCCTTCATCGATGCGGTGGAGAAGGAGTTCCAGGCCATCGTCGAGCTGGATGGCGCACCGCACACCATCACCCAGGCCGAGTTCGACCGGGTCAGCCGCCACTTTGTCGTGCCTGCGCTGGCGCCGGCGAATCTGCCCTCTGCCACGGATACCGGCAGCGAGCGGTACCAGCGCTGGCTGACGCACAACGTGCGCGGCCACAAGCTGCCGGGGATGAAAACCGTCACCCTGTCGTTCAAGCGCCCCGGTTTTGCGCCCGGGGATGCGGATGCCGCCACCATGGAAGCCCTGGCCCAGGTGGCCGAGCAGTTCAGCGCCGGTGAAGCCCGCCTGACGCACGAGCAGAACCTGCTGCTGCCCTGGGTGTTCGAAAGCGACCTGCCGGCCCTGTACCAGGTGGCCGATGCGCTGGGTCTGGCCACGCCCAACATCGGGCTGCTGACCGACATGATTGCCTGCCCCGGCGGCGATTTCTGCTCGCTGGCCAACGCCCGTTCGCTGCACATTGCGGCGCACATCACCCAGCGTTACCAGGATCTGGACGAGGTGCTGGACATCGGCCCCATCGACCTGCACATGAGCGGCTGCATCAACAGTTGCGGCCACCACCACAGCGGCCACATCGGCATCCTGGGCGTGGACAAGGACGGCAAGGAGTGGTACCAGATCACCCTGGGCGGGGCCGACGGCAGCGACCTGTCCGGCCCGGCCATTGGCGGCAAGGTGGTCGGCCCCTCGTTCTGTGCGGCCGAAGTGCCCGACGTGATCGAGGCACTGCTGCGCACCTACCGCGAACTGCGCCAGCCCGGCGAGCTGTTCATCGACGCGCTGCGTCGCATCGGTCACGACCCGTTCAAGCAGGCGGCCAATGCCGTCCGCCACCCCCGTGTGGAAGCGGCGGCAATTTAAGAGTAGGAGCGTTGCACTATGAAAATCATTGCACATGGCGCTGGCGTGGAAAGCCTGAACGCGCAAAAAGTCCTGGAAGTTTCCAACGATGTCGAAGTGGCCGACCTGGCAGCCAGCGGCGCTCTGGAGGGGGTCGATCTGGTGGTGCTGAACTTTCCCAAGTTCACCGATGGCCGCGCCTACACCCAGGCCACGCTGCTGCACCGGCGCTACCGCTTCAAGGGCAGCATCTGCGCCACGGGCGACGTGCTGATCGACCAGCTGGTGCACATGTACCGCAGCGGCTTTACCCACGCCGTGCTGGCCGAAGGGGTGAATGCCGATGCCGCGCAGCGCCAGTTCGACCGTTTCACTGCCTTCTACCAGGGCGACGTGCTGGAGCAGCGCCCCCTGTTTGCCCGTCTGGCTGCTCAGGAGGTTGCATGAACGCCTTGCACACTGCCGACCTCGCCCGCGTCAATGCCGACATGGGGCACGATGCGCCCGCCCTGGTACGCTGGGCCATTGGCCTGGGGCTGCGCTCGATCGTGACGACCAACTTCCGCCCGTTTGAATCCGTCATCCTGCACATGGTCACGCAGGCGCAACCCGACGTGCCGGTGATCTGGATGGACAACGGCTACAACACCGAAGCCACCTACCGTTTTGCCGACGAAGTCACCCGGCAACTGGGGCTGAATCTGAAGATTTACCTGCCGCTGCGCTCCCGCGCCCACCGCGAAGCCGTGGATGGCCCCACCCCCGCGCTGGACGATCCGGGCCACGCTGCCTTCACCCAGGAGGTCAAGCTCGAACCCTTCGCCCGCGCCCTGCGCGAGACGGCGCCCCAGGTCTGGTTCACCGCGCTGCGGGCCACCGACAGCGCCGTGCGTGCCCAGATGGAGCCGGTCAGCATCAATCCGGACGGCCTGATCAAAGTGGCCCCGCTGCTGCACTGGTCGTCCAAGGACTTGTACGACTACTGCCAGCAGCACGGCCTGCCCAACAACTTTGACTACGTAGACCCCACCAAGGGCGAAGACCAGCGCGAATGCGGTTTGCACTTGGCGCACTGACCCACCGAATCACTGAATTGGAAGAAAACAATGAACGCCCGCGTTGATACCTCCGTGCTAGCGCACCTGAGCAACCAGCACCTCGATGCCCTGGAAGAAGAAACCATCTTCATCCTGCGCGAAGTGGCCGCCGCGTTTGAGCGGCCCGCCCTGCTGTTCTCGGGCGGCAAGGATTCGCTGGTCATGCTCAAGTGCGCGGAGAAAGCCTTTGGCGCGGGCCGCCTGCCGTTTCCGCTGCTGATGATCGACACCGGCCACAACTTCCCGGAAATGCTGGCCTACCGCGACCAGCGTGCCCGGGAACTGGGGGCCGAGCTGATCGTGCGCAACGTGGAAGACAGCATGGCCCGGGGCACGGTGCGCCTGTCGCGCCCGGACGAGCCGCGCAACCCGCACCAGGCGGTGACGCTGCTGGAGGCGATCGAGGAGTTCCGTTTCGACGCCCTCATCGGCGGCGCCCGCCGCGACGAGGAAAAAGCCCGCGCCAAAGAGCGTATCTTCAGCCACCGCGACAGCTTCGGCCAGTGGCAGCCCAAGGACCAGCGCCCCGAGCTGTGGACGCTGTTCAACACCCGCATTGCGCCGGGCGAGCATTTCCGCGTCTTCCCCATCAGCAACTGGACGGAGCTGGACGTGTGGCAATACATCGCCCGTGAAAACGTCGGCCTGCCATCGCTGTATTACGCGCACCAGCGCGAGGTGATCGAGCGCCGGGGCCTGCTGGTGCCCGTCTCGCCCCTGACCCCGCCCAAGGATGGCGAACAGGTGCAGACCCGCACCGTGCGTTTCCGTACCCTGGGCGACATCACCTGCACCTGCCCCGTCGAGAGCAGCGCCGCGACCCCGGCAGACATCGTGCTGGAGACCTTGAGCGTGCAGGTCAGCGAGCGCGGCGCCACGCGCATGGACGACAAGACCAGCGACGCCTCGATGGAAAAACGCAAAAAAGAGGGCTACTTTTAAATGACAACGATAGCTAACACCACAGAACAGGAGGGCCTGAACGTGCAAAAAGACGAAAACTTTTCTGCCCTGCGCTTTATCACCTGCGGCAGCGTGGACGACGGCAAAAGCACCCTGATCGGGCGCCTGCTGGTCGATAGCCGCAGCGTGCTGCAAGACCAGGTGGCGGGCGTGACCAAAGGCGGCGAAGTCGATCTGGCCCAGCTGACCGACGGCCTGGCCTCGGAGCGCGAGCAGGGCATCACCATCGACGTGGCCTGGCGCTACTTTGCCACCGACAAGCGCAAGTTCATCATCGGCGACGCACCGGGCCACGAGCAGTACACGCGCAACATGGTCACCGCCGCCTCGCAGGCCGATGCCGCCATCGTGCTGGTTGATGCCACCAAGCTGGACTGGGCCAACCCCGGCCTGCCACTGCTGGCGCAAACGCGCCGCCACAGCCTGCTGGTGCAACTGCTGCGCGTGCCCGCGCTGGTGTTTGCCGTGAACAAGCTCGACGCCGTGGCCGACCCGGCGCTGGCCTTTGCGCACATCCAGGGGGCGCTGCAACGGTTCGCCCAGGATGCCGGCATTGCCGTGGCCGCCACCGTGCCCATCTCGGCCCTGCTGGGCTGGAACGTCGTCACCCCGCACGAAGGCTGGTGCAACTACCAGGGGCCAAGTCTGTTGCAGATTCTGGAAAACCTGCCCGTGACCCCGGCAGACAGCGATCTGCCCCTGGCCTTTCCGGTGCAGTGGGTGGAGAAGTTTTCCGCCTCTGCCGACACCAGCCAGGGCCGGCGCATCTTCTGGGGGCGTGTCGCTGCCGGGCAGGTGCAGCCGGGCCAGCAGGTGCAGGTCTTCCCCAGCGGGCAACTGGCAACCGTGGCCCAGGTACTCACCCACACCCGCCAGCCCCAGGCCGTGGCGGCGGGCCTGAGCGCCGGCGTGGTGCTGGACCGCGAGGTGGACGTTTCGCGCGGCGACTGGCTGCTGGCCGCCCCCGAGGCAGCCCCGGTGGCCGCCGACGATTTTGATGATTTCGACGCCCCTGCGGCCATCAGTCCCTGGCCCGGCAGCAAGCAGCTCACCGCCACCGTTGCCTGGATGGACGATGAACCCCTGGTCATTGGCCGCGTCTACTGGGCGCTGCACGGCCACCGCTGGGTCAAGGCCAAGGTGCAGCAAGTGCTGTTCAGCCTGGACGTACACACCCTGGAGCAGCAGGACACCACGCAACTGGCCCCCAATGCCATCGGCCAGGTGCAACTGCTGCTGCAGGAAGCCGTGCCCGCCGCCCCCTTCGCCCAGGCGCGGGTGCTGGGTTCGCTCATTTTGGTGGACACCGCCAGCCACAAGACCGCCGGGGCGGTGCTGGTGCAGTAACTAACCCTGCGCCCCATAGGCATGGCAGGCGGCGATAAAGGCCGCCAACGCGGCCGTCGGGGCGTGGGCCGGGCGTTGCAGTAAAGAAAAGTCCCGCTGCAACGGCGGCAGGGGGTTGGGCAGGGCGACCAGTTCGCCCCGGTCCAGCCAGGGTTGCACCAGGACACGGGACAGGCAGCCAATGCCCAGGCCCAGCGCGGCGCAGCGGGCAATGGCTTCCGAACTGCCCAGGGTCGAGCAGGTGGCGGGCCACTCCTGCAGCAGCGGCAGCAGGCTGTGTTCCAGCACCTCGCGGGTGCCCGAGCCCGGTTCGCGCAGCAGCCAGTGGGCCTGGCGCAGCGCGGCCATGTCGCAAGGGGCTTGCGTCCAGCGCGAGCCTGGGCGGGCGACGAGCAGCAGCTCGTCCCGGTACCACGGCTGGCGCTGCAGCGCCGGGGTGCGGCAGGGGCCTTCGGTCAGGCCCAGATCGACCTCCAGCGCCAGCACTGCGTGTTCCACCTGCTCGCTGTTGCCAATGCGCAGATCGACGCTGATATGCGGGTGTGTGACCGTCAGGCGGGCCAGCACCAGGGGCAGGACGTGGTTGCCGATGGTGCTGCTGGCGGCCAGGTGCAGGCGCACCGGCTGGGTGCTGGTACCGGCTGCGCCGACGCTGAGTGCCAGGTGCTGGGCCTGTTCCAGCAGGCTGCGGGCTTGCGGCAGCAGGGTGCGGCCCGTGGCGTTCAGTACCAGGGCGCGGCCCTGGCGTTCGAACAGCGTGGTGCCCAGCACGCGTTCGAGCTGCTGCAGCGCCGCACTGGTCGCCGATTGCGACAGCCCCAGCGCCCCGGCTGCCGCAACGGTGGAGCCGTGGCGCACCACGGCGGTAAATACTTCCATCTGGCGCAGCGTCATCGGCAGCATCGCACATCCTATCTATCGATTTTTTAGTTAAGCGCAACGTAAATTATTCGTTATGCAAGCGCGGGCCGTATCCCTACAGTCGCGCCCATGCAAATTGTGACTGGGTTGGGGTCTCGGGCCGTACCGGGGCTGGTATTGACGGGGGCGGGTGCCCTGCTGTGCATGTTTCTGGAGCGTTTGCCGCTGTTGCAGGCCTGGAGCCTGGGGGCGCTGACCCTGGCGATCGGCCTGGGCATGGTGCTGGGGCATGTGCCGTGGCTGCAAGGCGCAGGCGCGGCCCGCTGGACGGCAGGGGTACAACTGGCCAAGGGGCCGGTTTTGCGGGCCGGTATCGTGCTGTACGGGCTGCGCCTGAGTGTGCAGGACATCACCGCCCTGGGCTGGGGCGCTGTGGGGCTGGATGTTTTCATCCTGACCAGCACCGTGGCGCTGGCCTGGGGGCTGGGGCGCCATGTGTTCAAGCTGGACCCGCGCAGTGCTTTGCTCATCGGTGCGGGCAGTGCCATTTGTGGTGCGGCGGCCGTGCTGGCCACGGCCCCGGTGGCCCAGGCGCGGGAGCGCGATGTGGGCGTGGCCGTGGCCACGGTGGTGGTCTTCGGCACGCTGGCCATGTTTCTGTACCCCTGGCTGGCCGGGGTGCTGTGGCCCGGAACGGCGCACACCGGCCCCGGCTATGGCTTGTACGTCGGCGCTACCGTGCATGAAGTGGCGCAGGTGGTGGTGGCCGCCAGCGCCGTCGGGGGGCAGGCGGCACATACCGCCGTGATTACCAAAATGCTGCGCGTGCTGCTGCTGGCTCCGTTTTTGCTCATCCTGTCGTGGTGGCTGGGGCGCGGTGCCCGGGCGGACGGTGGGCGCGGGCGCATCACCATCCCCTGGTTTGCTTTGGGGTTTGTCGCGGTGGTGTTCCTGCACCCCGGCCTGCCGGAGCCGCTGGTGCGCCTGGGGGTGGTGCTGGACCAGGGGCTACTGACCATGGCCATGCTGGCCCTGGGGATGGGTATTCAGTGGCAGGCGCTGCGCCGTGCCGGGGCCAGGCCCTTGTGGCTGGCGGGGGCGCTGTGGCTGTGGTTGCTGGGCGCCGGTGCCGTGCTGACCCGCTGGGGGTGGCCTGCGTAAGTGGGGCGGTGCCATTGGCGGTGGGGTGAGGGGGATGTTTAGCCAAAAAAGATGCGAATGTTTATCATTTATTACACTCTCATCCCCCGACACCTTGCCCTTGCGCACCATGCCTGCTGCCGAAACCGTTACCCACCGCGAAGTCGCTGCCCTCTACATCGACCACCATGGCTGGCTGCAGGGCTGGCTGCGCCGCCGCCTGGGCCATGCAGGCGATGCTGCCGATCTGGCGCAGGATACGTTCTTGCGCCTGCTCACGTCGCCAGCCCACGAAGCGCTGAGTGGGCCGCTGCGCGAGCCGCGTGCCTATCTGGCCACGGTGGCGCGGCGGCTGCTGGTCAATCACCTGCGCCGCCAGTCGCTGGAGCAGGCCTATCTGCAGGCGCTGGCTGCCTTGCCTGAACCCCAGGCGCCGTCGCCCGAGCAGCAGTTGCTGATCCTGCAGGCGCTGCAGGAGATCGATGCCATGCTCGATGCCCTGGCGCCCAAGGTGCGGGCGGTGTTCATCCTGTCCCAGATCGAGGGGCTGACCTATGCCGCCATTGCCGAGGAACTGGGCATCGGCCTGCGTTCCGTCAAGCGGTACATGGCCCAGGCTATGGCCGAGTGCATTTTGCTGGCCGTATGAATCCCGCCGTTCCCACCGCCCCGGCCACCGGGGCGCTGCCGCGGGCCGTGGCGCTGCAGGCGGCCGAATGGTTTGTGCTGCTGCATTCGGGCGAGGCCAGCGCGGCCGATCACCAGGCCTTCGAGGCCTGGCGCCTGCGGGCCGGTATCCACGAATTGGCCTGGCAACGCGCCCTGGCCGTCAGCCAGCGTGCGGCCAGTGTGCCGCCGGCCCTGGGGGCCCCCGCGCTGGGCCGCAGGCAGCGCCGTGCAGGCCGCCGCGAGGCCGTGCGCACGCTGGCGCTGCTGATGGTGGCCGCCCCGGCCGGCTGGCTGGCCTGGCAGGCGGCCCCGCAATGGCAGGCCACGCACGCCACCGCCACGGGAGAGCAGCGGACATGGCAGTTGGCCGATGGTGGACGCATCGTGCTGGATACGGCCAGTGCCGTGGATGTTGATTTTGATAGCTATCAGCGATTGCTGTATATGCGCTCAGGCGGTATTTTTATTGAAACCGCAGCGGATGTGCAGTCGCCGCCCCGGCCCTTCCTGGTCGAAACCCCGCAGGGACGGGTGCGGGCCATTGGCACCCGTTTTACCGTGCGGCTGGAGGCGGGGCGCAGCCATGTGGTCGTATTGCAAGGGGCCGTGGAGCTGACGCCGCGTGCTGGCCAGGTCGTGCGGCGCCTGGAGGCCGGCCAGCAAGCCTGGTTCAGCCAGGACGAAGCGGGGGCGGCCCAGGCAGCGCCTGCCGGTGCGGGCCAGTGGGCGCGTGGCGTGCTGGCTGTGGAAGACATGCCCCTGGGCGACTTCGTCGCGGAACTCTCGCGCTACCGGCCGGGCTGGCTGCATTGCGACCCGGCTGTGGCCGGATTGCGCATCACCGGGGCTTTTCAGCTGGGGGATACCGACGCCGTACTGGGCAATCTGGCCCACCTGCTGCCCGTGCAGGTGCATTACCGCACCCGGTATTGGGTCACGATTGCCCCGGCAGCCGTGCCGCCTTAGAGCGTGTTCAAAGTTTTTTTCCACCGTCATTCCTGCGCAGGCGGGAATCCAGTAGCGGCCTTGCCTGAATTACTGCTTCGTCCATCGTCAGCGCTGCTGCTGGACACCCGCCTGCGCGGGTGTGACGGCGGGTAAGGACAAGTGCATATTTTTTTTAGGCGTTGGCCCCTTTGGGCATGGGTGTGTGTCCTGTTCGATGACAAGTCATTTCATCGCCCCACCTTTCTGAAGGAAACCCTGCCCATGGCCTTGCAGCCCTCGTCCCCGCACTCCCTGCCACCGCTTGGCTTTTCACATCTTCCCAGGTTGCAGCCCTTGCACGCCGTTGCCCAGGCCGTGCTGGCCGCCGTGGTGGTCACCAGTCTGGCCACGGCGGCAGCGCTGCCGCGTACCGCCCATGCACAGCCAGCCGCCCGGGCAGAGGCGCAGCACCCGTTTCAAATACCGGCCGGGCCGCTGGCGGCCGCGCTGACCGCTTTTGCCGCCGATGCGGGCGTGAGCGTCAGCGCTCCGCCCGCACTGGTGCAAGGCAAACACACGGCCGGGCTGCAGGGCCGCTATACGGTGCGCGAGGCGCTGGAGCGGCTGCTTGCAGACTCGAATCTGCAAGCCGATGCCGTGGGGCAGGGCGGATATGTTTTGCGTGCGGTGCCCGAAGTGCATGTCGGCAACGCGGCTGCGGGCGCCACGCTGGCCGAGGTGCGTGTGACGGCCTTGGCTGAATCTAGTGGGGTTACCGAGGGTACGGGCAGCTACACCACACCTTCCAGCAATTCAACGACCCGACTGGATTTGGAACTGCAGAAGACACCGCAGTCCGTGACCATCATCACGCGCCAGCAGATGGATGATCAGGGACTGCAAGAGATTGCAGAAGTGCTGCGCCAAGCGCCCGGTATCGCCGTGAACCGTGATAACACGGAAGGTTACAGCTTCTATGCTCGTGGCTTCCGGGTTGAGAATTTTCAGTTCGATGGCATTCCTAGCCTGTCCAGCGCGGGGGGAAATGTGCGGGACAACTACAGTCTTACCGATTCCGCCATCTATGACCGCGTGGAAATTCTCAAAGGGGCGACAGGTTTGGTCAATGGTGTTGGAGAGCCATCGGGGGTCATCAATCTGGTACGCAAGCGCCCTACGGAAAATTTTCAGGGGCATGCATCTGTTGGGTTTGGTTCCTGGGACGATTACCGCACGGAAATCGACCTTTCCAGCCCATTGAGTACTGATAGGCGAATCCGAGGTCGGCTCGTTGCCGTTGCGCAGGATAGTCATAGCTTTATTGATCATCTGAAAACCCGCCAGCAACTCTTGTACGGCATTGTCGAGGCTGACCTGGCCCCATCGACGACGCTGTCGTTGGGCCTCAACCTGCAGGACAACAAGGGCCGCGCGACGACCAACGGCCACCTCCCTGCATTCTTCTCCGACGGTACTGTGGCACGCTTTGATCGTTCTACCAACGCTGCCGACGTTTGGGCGTACCGAGACCAAACCACGCAGCATCTGTTTGCAACCCTGGGGCACGACTTAGGTCGTGGCTGGGCTCTGAAAGTCAGCTTGGGTCAGCGCAAGTACAAGTCGCGTGAACTTATCGCGGGTATGCGTAATTCCCTCATTGATGCAGGCACGCATAGTCTTGCCCATGGCACGCCCGTGAACCGATTCAATACAGATACGCGAGAAAAGAATCTGGATGTGCATGTGTCCGGCACATACACGCTTCTGGGGCAGGAACACAAACTGGCCTTTGGGTGGAGCGCCGCACACACGGAGGCAGTTTCGAACTCATGGTCTGGTCAGTCGGATGTCCTTATTCCGGACGCGTTCAATTGGGACAACAACGCTACCCAGCCAACGGCCTATACATGGGGATTGCGATTTGATGTGAAAGCTCGTCAGGACGTGGGCTATGCCGCGACGGTGCTGCAGCCTACAGATGCGCTGTCCGTGATCTTGGGCGCTCGCGTCACGAACTATTCGTGGGATCTTGACGGTGTCTTTGCCAGCAATGTGCGCAGCAATTTCACTACCAAGGTTCGCCACAAGGTGATTCCTTATGTAGGCATGACCTTCGATGTTGATGATCAACATACTGTCTATGCTTCTTTTACCGACGTTTTCAAGCCGCAGGCGTACAGCTATGACGCTCAGGATCGGCAACTGGCCCCGCTGACGGGCAAGAGTTACGAAGTAGGGGCCAAGGGTCGCTACCTGGGCGGGAAGCTAAATGCCAGCGCAGCGTTATTCCAACTCAAGCAAGACAATTACGCAGCCCTCGACCCGAGTGGTGCGATGCGTCCGGGTGGCGGGGCGGCCTATGTAGCTCTGCAAGGTGTTATTACCAAAGGGTTTGAGTTGGAGTTGTTTGGTGAACTACGGCCAGGTTGGCAACTGGCCGCTGGCATGACCTACATCCAGCCGCGGGATGTGGACGGTGTGCGAGTCAGCACCACGCAGCCTGAAAAAACTTTCAAGCTTGCCACGATGTACCGTGTGCCAGGCTGGCATCGGCGTGTGAGCCTTGGTGGCAGTGTGCAGTGGCAAAGCGGTACTTATTTCACCCAGGCCATCGGAGGGGTCGATCGCCGGTTCGGTCAGGCCAGTTATGCGGTTGCAGGGTTGGTAGCGAATGTCGAGTTGAGCAGTCATCTCAGCGCCTCGTTCAACATCGACAACCTGTTCGATAAGTATTACTACGCGGGTATTGGCAACTACAACACTGTTTATTGGGGGACGCCCCGCAGTTTTCGAGCCAATCTACGCTACGAGTTCTAGGGAAGATGGCGCCGATGAGCCCCGCATATATTGTTTTTGACGCCTAGCTTTGGGAGGGCATAAGGCTGTTGGATACAAAAAACGTTACTGAGAATGATTCTCTCTTTTATCGTTATCATGCCGCCCCATGGAACTGACTGCCTCTTTTACCCGCACGCTGCTGTCCGGGTTCGACCGCGCCTATGCCGATCTGCTGCGCGTGGCGGCACGCAGCACCGGCTCCCGCGACGAGGCGGGCGATCTGGTGCATGACACCTGGCTGCGGCTGGCCGAACATGCGCAGGCCGCCGTGGGGGACGAGGGCGCTGGCGCGGGCGCGGCCAGTCCGGCACCGCGTGACGCCACCGCCTATCTGGCCGTGATGGCGCAGAACCTGGCGCTGGATGCGCACCGCCGCCGCCAGCGCCAGGGGCGCTACCTGGATGCCGAAGCCGTGCGCGAGCAGCTGGCGCCCAGCCATGCGCCCGACGTGGCCGATGCCGTCATGTACCGGCAGGCGCTGGCGGTGCTGGAGTCGGCCCTGGCCGCGCTGCCCGAGCGCTGCCATGCGGTCTTTGTGGCGCACCGCGTGCATGGCGAAAAGCAGACCGAGATCGCCGCCCGCCTGGGCGTGTCGCTGAACACTGTGGAGCGCGATCTGCTCCAGGCCAATGACTGCATCGAGGATGCGCTGCACCGCTGGCGCGGCAACAGCCCGGCGAGCGGACAGCGCATGGGCCGCCGCCGCAGCCTGGGGGCGTTGCTGGGCGTGGCCGGGATGGGTCTGGGCGCCAGCGTGGGCTGGCAGCAGTGGCAGTGGTACCGGCACAACCATGTGCAGTGGCAGGCGAGCTGGAGCAGCCCGCACGGGCGCCAGGTGCGCCATGCGCTGCCCGATGGTTCCAGCCTGTTGCTGGATGCCCTCAGCAGCGCCGGGTTGCAATATTTCGCCACGCGGCGCACGGTGCAACTGGCGCAGGGGGCGGCGTTTTTCGAGGTGACGCGGGACGCGGCCCGGCCTTTCACCGTGCAGGCTGCCGGGCTGCGGGTGACGGTGCTGGGCACGCGCTTCGGGGTGGAGATCACGCCCCGGCCCGATGGCGGGGCGGCGCAGGTCAGCGTGCAGGTGGAGTCGGGCTGCGTGCGTGTCGAGCGCGATGCGAACGGCGCAGGCTGGGCCGTGGCGCACGAACTGACGGCAGGCCAGGGCCTGCAATGGCGCAGCGGCCAGGATGCGCCGCAACGGCTGGCGCAGGAGACGGCGGCCCCGTGGCGCCATGGCGAGCTGGTGTTTGCCGATGCCACGTTGGGCGAGGCCTTGCAGCGGCTGTCGCGTTACACCGCTTTCGCGCTGGACAGCACGCCGCAGGCGGCCAGCCTGCCGCTCAGCGGGCGGGTGCGCATTGCCCAGGCCCATGCCTGGGTCAGGGCGCTGCCCCAGGCCTTGCCGGTGCAGGTGCGTGCGCAGCCGGACGGCGGCCTGCTGGTGGCGGCGGCCCCTTGAATATCAAAATAAGTAGCTGTTTTCGCAATATTTAATTGGATTTCATGGTGATTTATTCTTGAAATGAAAGTATTTCGCGCGGAAGAAGCTCATTTATCAATAGCTTGCAAACTTTTTTTCAGGGTTTGGCAACCGGCAAGCGTCCAGGCAGTGACCCCTGTGGATCGACTTCATCACTGACTCAAGGACGACTTTCATGCTTTCGCTTCTTTTCCGCTTCCGCCGTACGCCATTGGCCCGGGCCGCGTTGTGCCTGGGGCTGGCCTTGCCGCTGCCGGCGGCCATGGCCCAGGCGGGCGCCCCGGTGCCGGTGGTGCGCTTCGACATCGCCGCGCAGCCGCTGGCCGGTGCGCTGGACCAGTTTGCCCGCCAGGCCGGGTTGCAACTGGTGTTCCAGCCGGGGCTGGCGGCGCAGCGCCAGGCACCGGCCGTGCGCGGCGAGCTGCCGCTGCGCCAGGCGCTGGATGCCCTGTTGCAGGGCAGCGGCCTGCATGGCCAGGTGCGCGACGGCACGCTGACCGTGCAGCCCGTCGTGTCCGGCGAGCAGAGCCTGCCCGAGGTGAAGGTGGTGTCGAACCAGCTCGGCGAGATCACCGAGGGCACGGGCAGCTACACCCCCGGCACCATCGCCACGGCCACGCGGCTGGTGCTGACGCCACGCGAGACGCCGCAGTCCGTGAGCGTGGTCACGCGCCAGAAGATGGACGACTTCCAGCTCACCAGCATCGACCAGGTGATGGAACACACGCCGGGCGTGAGCATCGTCACTTACGACAGCGAACGCACGGAATACTTCGCACGCGGGTTTGCCATCCAGAACTTCCAGTACGACGGCATTCCGATGATGCGCGACTCGTCCTACTCGGCGGGCAACACGCTGTCCGACATGGTGATGTACGACCGGGTGGAGGTGCTCAAGGGCGCCACGGGGCTGCTCACGGGCGTGGGTACGCCGGGCGCGACCATCAACCTGGTGCGCAAAAAGCCGACGCGTGAATTTCAGGGGCACATCACCGGCAGCGCGGGCCGCTGGGACAGCTACCGCACCGAAGTCGATCTGAGCGGGGCACTGAACGCCAGCGGCAGCGTGCGTGCCCGTGGGGTGGCTGCGTACAGCGACCGGCATTCGCACAAGGATGGCTATCGGCGCAAGACGGACGTGTTCTACGGCATCGTCGAGGCCGACCTTACGTCCAGCACCCTGCTGACCCTGGGGCTGGATGCCCAGCACAACAAGCCGCGTGCGTCCACCTGGGGCGGCATCCCGGTGCTGAATGCGCAGGGGGAGTTCAATGCCATGCCGCGCTCGTTCAACAACGGCGCGAGCTGGAGCCATTGGGACCAGTACACGCGCACCGGCTTTGCCACGCTGGAACACAGCTTCGACAACGGCTGGTTGGTCAAGGCGCAGTTCAACCACCAGGTCAATGGCTACGACGCCAACCTGGGGTCTGCGGCCAGCGGCCACCCCGATCCGGTGGATGGCTCGGGCGTGTCGATGTGGGCGGGCCAGTACGTCGGGCGCACCACCAGCAAGGCCGGCGATGTCTACCTGAGCGGGCCGCTGCGCCTGGCAGGCCGCGAGCATGAGCTGGTGCTGGGCGCCAGCATGGCCAACCGACGCTGGAAGAACAGCAGTTGGTGGGATGCCGGCAGCTATGACAAGAGCGTTGCCGACTATTACCGGTGGAACGGCCAGGTGCCCAGGCCGAACTGGAACCCGGCGCCGGACGGCACCAATGACGAAACCACCCGCGAGCGGGGCCTGTACGTGACGGCCCGCTGGAATCTGCGCGACGACTGGAAGCTGATCACCGGCGGGCGCTGGTCCAGCTACCGCAATCGCGTGGCCGGGCAGGACGAGTCCGGCGTATTCGTGCCCTACCTGGGCACGGTGGTGGACTTGAACGACGCCTACTCCCTCTATGGCAGCTACACGGGGATTTTTACGCCCCAGTCCTTGCAGGACGAGCAGGGCCGCCGGCTCGACCCGCTGCAGGGCAAGAACTACGAGGTGGGCATGAAGGCCAGCTTCATGGGCGGGCGCCTGAATGCGTCGGCTGCCGTGTTCCAGCTGGAGCAGGACAATTTCGGCGTCGAAACCGGGGGCGTGACGCCCAACGGGGGTACGGCCTACCGGGCGATCAAGGGCGTCAAGAGCAAGGGCTACGAGATCGAGGTGGCCGGGCAGATCACACCGGCCTGGCAGTTGCAGGCGGGTTATTCGCACAGCGTCTCGCGCCAGCAGGGCGAGCGCGTGTCCACGCTCACGCCGGTCAGCCAGTTCAGCCTGTATACCAGCTACAAGTTCGGCGCCAGCCTGCCGGGGCTGACGCTGGGCGGCGGCATGCGCTGGCAGGACAAGACCTGGGGGGATGTCTCCACGCCGTCCGGCCAGTCCGTCAGGCACACGGTCAAGAGCTACTGGCTGATGGACCTGATGGCGGGCTATGCGTTCAACAAGAACCTGTCGGCCTCGCTGGTGGTGAACAACGTGCTGGACAAGAAGTATTACTCCATCTTCAGCTGGTACAGCACCTATACCTGGGGGGAGCCGCGCAGCGTCAATGTGAGCCTGACCTACAAGTTTTAAGAACCTGTTCACGATCTCCGCGCGGGTGTGCAGTCACGCAATCGGGCGCTCTGCGGCGTTGCAAATCCTCGCCATAGCACCGCTATGGCTGCGGTTTGCGCCTGGCAGCCCATCCCGATCCGCATCCCGCACCCCTTCGCGCCGAGATCGTGAACAGGTTCTAAGTGCCATGAACGGGGCTGCTGCCGATGGCGGAAAAACAAAAGTGGCCCTTTTTCGGTTTTCGTTTGTCATAGAGGGAGGAGGGCCGTTTCTGGCGGTCCTTCGTCCCGCACCTTCCTGATCGTTTTCTTTCCACCTTGTGTCCCATGTCCAGTCCCCTCGCCGCCCGTTCCGGGCTTTCCGTGTTGTCCCGCGTGCTGGCCGCAGTGCTGGGCGGCTATGCCTGCACCTGGGGCTTTATCGCCCTGGGTACGGCGGGCCTGTTCGCCCTGGGGCTGGAGTTTCACGATGCCGAGCATCTGAGCGCCATGCTCGGCGTGCTGCTGTACCTGGCGGTGTTCCTGTGGGCCATTGCTGCCCGCAGCCTGCGCCGGGTGTGGGCCGTGCTGGCGGGCGGCGGGGCGCTGATGGCCGTGGCCGCCTCGCTGGTGCAGTGGGGGCTGGTGTGAACCATTTGGTCAGTCGCTTTCAGAATCCTTGATGGAGAAAAACGGATGTTCCCCTCGTTCCGCCACGCCATGACCTGGCTGCACACCTGGTTCGGCCTGACGCTGGGTCTGGTGCTGATGGCCTGCTTCTTCTTCGGTGCCTTGTCGGTGTTCGACCGCGAGATCGACCGCTGGGCGATCCCCCAGTCGCGCTTTGCGCCGCAGCCCATGCCGTCGTTCGACACGCTGCTGCGTCCGGTGTTCGAGGACATGCAGCCCAGCCGGCAGAGCCTGGATTTCATGCGCGATCGCGTGCAGGGTGCGCTGCCCGAGCGGTTCGACACCGTGCGCCGCTGGGGCGCCTACACCACGCACCGCGACCCGGTGCTGGGCCTGTTCGCTGGCTACGAGGTGCCCAACGCCAAGGACCCCGAGGAAGCCGTCTGGGGCAACCGCACCATCGACCCGCGCAGCGGCGCTGCCCTGCCGGACGACCAACTGAAGATCGGCAGCCAGTTCTTCTACCCGCTGCACTACAGCCTGAACCTGCACTGGGCCGACCTGGGCTATTGGATCGTGGGTTTTGCGGGGCTGATGATGCTGGCGGCGCTGGTCAGCGGCGTGGTCATGCACCGCAAGATTTTTCGCGAGTTCTTCACCTTCCGCCCGAAGAAGGCCACGCAGCGCAGCACGCTCGATCTGCACAACATGACCGGCGTGCTGGCGCTGCCGTTTCACTTCTTTTTCGCCTTTACCGGGCTGGTGATTTTTGCGGGCATCTACTTCCCGGTGTCGCACACCCAGCTGGAGCCGCTGCACGAACTGCACGAGCAGATGGAGGCACAGGAAACCGGCCTGCCGCACGACCGCGCCGGCGTGGCCGCGCCGCTGGCCTCGGTGGATGCCATGGTGGCCGAGGCGCAGCGCCGCTGGGCCGCCAGGGACATGGCAGGCGAGGTGGGCTTTCTCGCGCTGCAGCACGTGGGCGATGCCAACGGCTACGTCAGCATCTACCGCGCGGGCACCGACCGCATCGCGCTCACCGGCGAGGGCATCCACTTCAAGGCCAGCACCGGCGAGGTGCTGCGCGAAGACCCGCCGCGCACCGCCGTGGACAGCATCAACACCTTCCTGACCGGGCTGCACCTGCAGCACTTTCGCCACTGGCTGCTGCGCTGGCTGTACGTGCTGGGCGGGCTGATGGGCTGCGCGTGCATTGCCACGGGCTTCATCTTCTTCGTCGAAAAGCGCAAGAAGCAGCACGCCCGGCAGGGCAGCCAGGGGGCGCGGGTGGTGGATGCGCTGGCAGTGACCACCGTCACCGGCATGGTGATCGCCACGCTGGCCATCCTGATTGCCAATCGGCTATTGCCTGACACATTGCCCGCCGCTTGGCCGCAGGCCTTGCAGCACCGGGGCGATGTGGAGCAGTACCTGTTCTGGGCCGCCTGGGCGCTGGCGCTGGTACATGCCTTCTGGCGCAGCGCCCCGGTGGCCCGGGGCGGGCGCAACCCGGCCTGGCGCGAGCAGTGCGCGGCGATTGCCGTCCTGGCCGTCCTGGCCGTGGGCCTGAACTGGCTGACCACGGGCGACCATTTGTTCAAGACCCTGTTCACCGCGCCCTACTGGCCGGTGGCCGGGGTCGATCTGGCCCTGCTGGCCAGTGCCGTCGCCGCCGCATGGGCCGCACGGCGGCTGGGGCAGCATACGACCGCACCCGTGCGGCAGGGGGAGGTGGCCCATGCGTGATGCGGTATTGCTGACGGCGGCCCTGCTGGCCTGCACGGCAGGCATGGGCTGGCTGGCGCTGGCCATGGACGACCATTGGGCGCAGGTGCGGGCCAGTGCGCCCAGCCGTGCCCAGGCGCTGCGCCTGCGCGTGCTGGGCGCAACGGGGCTGCTGGTCGGGCTGGCGCTGTGCCTGCGGGTGGACCATGCCTCGATGGCGGTGCTGGTGTGGGTGATGGCGCTGGCGGCGGCCGCGCTGGCCGTTGCCCAGGTTCTGAGCTGGCGGCCCCGCTGGCTGCGGGCGCTGGCCTGGGTGGCGGGATGAAGCAGGCCGTGCCTGAACGGGAAGGCCGGGCGATGCCGGGTGGCGTGCGCAGGGCCGGGGCGGCGGTGGTGGTTATCGTGCTCGTGGCCGTCCTGGCCGGGGTGGCGCTGTGGCAGCAGGCCCGGCCCGCCGTGGTCTACCGGAGTGAGGTCGTGGCCCGCAGCGATATCGAGGCCACGGTGACCGCCATCGGCACGTTGCAGCCGCTCAGTTACGTGGACGTGGGCGCCCAGGTCTCGGGCCAGATCATGCGGCTGGCGGTGGCGCCGGGCGACCCGGTGACCAAGGGCGACTTGCTGGTCGAGATCGACCCCAGCGTGCAACGCGCTGCGGTGGATGCCGGGCGGGCGTCGCTGGCGGGCCTGCGTGCCCAGCTGGCCGAGCAGCAGGCCCAGGCCCGGCTGGCCGAACAGCAGCTGGCACGCCAGCAGGCATTGATCCTGCACCGGGCCACGCCCGAGGAGGCAGTGCAGACCGCGCAGGCCAACCATGCCGTGGCCCTGGCACGCATGGCCCACCTCAAGGCGCAGATCGACCAGACCCAGGCCACGCTCCAGGCCGATGAGGCCCGCCTGGGCTATACGCGCATTTACGCGCCCATGTCCGGCACGGTGGTGGCGGTGGAGGCACGGGAGGGGCAGACGCTGAACGCCACCTACCAGACGCCCAACGTCCTGCGCATTGCCGACCTGTCGGCCATGACGGTCTGGACCGAGGTGTCCGAGGCCGACGTGCGCCGCGTCCGGCCCGGCATGGCGGTCTACTTCACCACGCTGGGCGGCGCGGGCCAGGCCCGGCCCCGGCGCTGGAGCGGTACGGTGCGCCAGGTGCTGCCCGCGCCGGTCGTCAGCCAGGCCGCCGCCCCGGCCACCAAGACGGTGGTCTACACGGTGCTGTTCGATGTGGGCAATGCCGATGAGGAACTCATGCCGCAGATGACCGCCCAGGTGGTCTTCGTCACGGCCCAGGCGCTGCAGGCGCTGGCCGTGCCGCTGGCGGCGGTGCAGGAGGACGTCGGCACAGGCCCGCAGGTGCGCGTGCTGGATGCGCAGGGCCGGGCCCAGCCCCGCCGCGTGGCGCTGGGCGTGCGCAGCCGCCACCAGGTGCAGGTGCTGGACGGTCTGGCCGAAGGCGAGCGCGTGGTGATCGGGGAAACCGAGCAGGCCGGTGGCCTGCGGTGGCTGCAATGGTGAGTGCGGCGCCGGATGTGCTGATCTCCCTGCGCGGCATTCGCAAGCACTACGGCGGCGATGCCAGCGGGCAGCCTGCGGTGACGGTGCTGCATGGCATCGACCTGGACATCCGCGCCGGGGAATTCGTGGCGGTGGTGGGCAGTTCCGGCTCGGGCAAGTCCACGCTGATGAACATCCTGGGCTGCCTGGACCGGCCCGGCGCGGGCAGCTACCGTTTCCAGGGCCGGGACGTGGCGCAGATGGATGCCGACGCGCTGGCCTGGCTGCGGCGCGAGGCTTTCGGCTTCGTGTTCCAGGGCTACCACCTGATTGCCAGCGAAAGCGCGAGCGAGAACGTGCAGATGCCCGCCATCTATGCCGGCCTGCCCCGGCACGAGCGCCAGCACCGCGCCTGGGCGCTGTTGCAGCGCCTGGGCCTGGGCGAGCGCCTGGACAACCGGCCCCACCAGCTCTCGGGCGGGCAGCAGCAGCGCGTCTCGATTGCGCGGGCGCTGATGAACGGCGGGCGCATCATCCTGGCCGATGAACCCACGGGCGCCCTGGATTCGCGCAGCGGCGCCGAGGTCATGGCCCTGCTGCGCGAGCTGGCGCAGGCCGGGCACACCATCATCCTCATCACCCACGACCGGGCCGTGGCCGCCCAGGCGCAGCGGGTGATTGAAATCCATGACGGGCGCATCCTGAGCGACAGCGCCCGTCAGGCCGTGCCGCCGGCGGCCGACCATGCGGTGCTGCCGGTGCAGGTGCCCGCATCGGGCCGGGCGGCGGCGACGCCCTGGCTGGCCGAACTGGCCGAGGCCGCCCGCAGCGCCTGGCGCGGAATGCGCATGAACCGCGTGCGCACCAGCCTGACGCTGCTGGGCATCGTCATCGGTGTGGCGTCGGTCATCGTCATGCTGGCCATCGGCGAAGGGGCGCGGCGCAAGGTGGTCGAGCAGATGGGCACCATGGGCACGGCCATCCTGTATATGGGCAGCCAGCCACCGGCCACGGGCGGGCCGGCGGGCCAGATCACCGAGGAAGACCTGGCGGCGCTGCGCGAACTGCCCGAAATCCGGCGCGTCATGCCCGTCATTGGCGACCCCGTCACCGTGCGCTACGGCAGCGCCGACAAGCAGGTGTACGTGTTTGCCGCCAGCCAGGAGATGCCGCTGGTACACCACTGGCCGCTGGCCCTGGGCCGTTACTTCACCGAAGCGGAAGACCGCAATCTGGCGCCGCTGGTGGTGCTGGGCGCCAAGGCGCGGCGCCACTTCTTTCCCGATGCGCCCCGGCCGCTGGGGCAGCAGCTCATCATCGGCAGCTCGGCCTTCGAGGTCATCGGCGTGATGAGCGAGCGCGGCGCCGATTCCGGGGCGCAGGACTACGACGACATGGTGTTCATCCCCTACCGGTCCGGGCGTGCCCGCGTCTACCAGGCGCAGACCCAGCCGGACTATGTGGTCGTCGAGGCGGCCTCGTCCGACGCGGTGCATGACGCCGAGCAGGCAATGCGTCGCACCCTGCTGGCCCGCCATGGCGGGCGCGAGGACTTCGGCATCGGCAACGCTGCGGCCCGCATCCAGGCCGAAGCGGCCACGCGCCAGAGCATGGCGGTGATGCTGGGCCTGATCGCCGCCGTCTCGCTGGTGGTGGGCGGCATCGGCGTGATGAACGTGATGCTGATGACGGTGCGTGAGCGCACGCGCGAGATCGGCATCCGCATGGCCGTGGGCGCCCGCCAGAGCGACATCCTGCGCCAGTTCCTGACCGAGGCCAGTCTGGTCACCCTGGTCGGCGGCTCCTTCGGGGTGGCGGCGGGGCTGACCGTGGGCGCCGTGCTGATGGCCGCCGGCGTGCCCGTGGTGTTTTCGGTGCGGGCCATGCTGGGCGCGTTTGCCTGCGCCGTGGCCACCGGGCTGGTGTTCGGCTACATGCCGGCCAGGACGGCGGCGCGGCTCGACCCGGTGCGTGCGCTGGCGGGGGAGTGACGCGGGCGCATGTGCCGCGCCCTGCCCCGGTGCGGGCCGGGGTTCACTGTGATTTTGGCCGTGACTTTTGCCGTGACAATCGCGCCATGTCTGCTGCCATCGCCCACCCCGCCATGCCCCCCACCACCATCATCCTGTTCGCCCACGGCTCGCGCGACCCGCGCTGGGCGCAGACGCTCGACCACCTGCAGGCGGCGCTGGAGCAGCAGGCCGCCGCACAGGGCCGCGCCTGCGTGGTGCGCCAGGCGTTTCTGGAGCTGATGGAGCCGCGCCTGCCCCAGGTGCTGGCCGAACTGGGGGCGCAGGGCGTGACGGCGGTGGCGGTGCTGCCGGTGTTCTGGTCGGAAGGCGGCCATGTGCTGCGCGATTTGCCGGCCCTGATCGACCAGACGCAGCAGCAGTTCCCCGGCCTGCAGGTGCAGACCTGGCCGGTGCTGTCGCGCTGGCCGGGGCTGCTCGACTGGCTGGCCGGGCAGGCTCTGGCGCAACTTGATGCGTGATAGCTATAAAAATAGAAGCTTTTTCCGATGATATACAAATGTTTTTATGATTGTTCATATCTGAAATTCAATGTTTGAGCGCGGTAAAAGCTATCAAAAATAATGATTCCAGGGTGTCCGGGCGATTTTGCGAAAGAATCTAGGGTTTTCCCTGTAATTTAAAAGGTGCTACCTCTGCGACATTTCGAGACCTTCTAGGGTTGCACCTTGGTGCACCCTTTTCTGTTTTGAGGTTGTTCGTTATGTCCACCACCATTGGTATCAAAGTTGATGAAGCGCTGCGCGAGCGCATCCGCACGGCTGCCCAGAATCTTGGGCGCACCCCGCACTGGCTGCTCAAGCAGGCCGTTGTCCAGTATGTCGATGCGCTGGAGCGCGGCCTGCCCAGCATCCGCCTGCTGGGCACCGATGCCATGCCGGGGGACGAGGGTGTCGAAGAGGTGCAACCTGCCGCCGCGCAAGAGGTGCAACCATTCTTGCACTTTGCCCAGTCCATCCTGCCGCAGACACCGCTGCGGGCTGCCATTACCGCCGCCTGGCACCGGCCCGAGACCGAGTGCCTGCCCGCCCTGCTGCCCCTGGCGCGGGCGAGCGATGCCGAGCAGGCGGACAAGATCCACACCCTGGCCGCCAAGCTGGTGCAGGGGCTGCGCGATGCCCCGGTGACCAGCGGCGTGGCCGCGCTGGTGCAGGAGTTTTCGCTGTCCAGCCAGGAGGGCGTGGCGCTGATGTGCCTGGCCGAGGCGCTGCTGCGCATCCCCGACAAGGCGACGCGCGATGCGCTGATCCGCGACAAGATCAGCCACGGCGACTGGAAGGCGCACGTCGGGCGCTCGCAGTCGATGTTCGTCAATGCCGCCGCCTGGGGGCTGGTGCTGACCGGCAAGCTGACCAGCACGAACAGTGAAAAAAATCTTTCGTCGGCGCTGACCCGCGTCATCGGCAAGGGCGGCGAGCCGCTGATCCGCCAGGGCGTGAACCACGCCATGAAGCTGATGGGCGAGCAGTTCGTCACCGGCCAGAACATTGCCGAGGCGCTGGCCAACAGCCGCAAGTACGAGGCCCAGGGCTTCCGCTACAGCTACGACATGCTGGGCGAGGCCGCCACCACCGAGGCGGATGCCCAGCGCTACCTGCGCGACTACGAGCAGGCCATCCACGCCATCGGCGCGGCCTCGGCCGGGCGCGGCATTTTCGAAGGGCCGGGCATCTCGATCAAGCTCTCGGCCCTGCACCCGCGCTACAGCCGCGCCCAGTACGACCGCGTGATGGCCGAGCTGCTGCCGCGCGTGCTGCGTCTGGCCGAGCTGGCCAAGCAGTACGACATCGGCATGAACATCGACGCCGAGGAGGCCGACCGCCTGGAGCTGTCGCTCGACCTGATGGAAGCGCTGTGCGCCGCGCCCTCGCTCAAGGGCTGGAGCGGCATCGGCTTTGTCGTGCAGGCCTACCAGAAGCGCTGCCCGCACGTCATCGATTACCTGATCGATCTGGCCCGCCGCAGCCGCCGCCGCCTGATGGTGCGGCTGGTCAAGGGCGCGTACTGGGACAGCGAGATCAAACGCGCCCAGCTCGACGGTCTGGCCGGTTACCCCGTCTACACCCGCAAGGTGTATACCGACGTGAGCTATCTGGCCTGCGCCCGCAAGCTGCTGGAAGTGCCGGACGCGATCTACCCGCAGTTCGCCACGCACAACGCGCAGACGCTGGCCAGCATCTACCAGTTGGCGACCAGCGTGGGCGGCAGCTACTACAGCGGCCAGTACGAGTTTCAATGCCTGCACGGCATGGGCGAGCCGCTGTACGCCCAGGTCACGGGCGCCATCGCCGACGGCAAGCTGGCCCGGCCCTGCCGCGTCTATGCCCCGGTGGGCAACCATGAAACCCTGCTGGCCTACCTGGTGCGCCGCCTGCTGGAGAACGGCGCCAACACCTCGTTCGTGAACCGCATCGGCGACCCGAGCGTGCCGGTGGTCGAACTGGTGGCCGACCCGGTCGAGGAAGTCATGCAGATTGCCAACCAGGAGGGCCGCCTGGGCGCACCGCACCCGAAAATCCCGCTGCCTGCCCACCTGCTGGCCCAGGGGGCGCAGGGCCGCGCCAACTCGCGCGGGGTGAATCTGGCGCACGAGCAGCAACTGGCCTCGCTGGCCGCCGCGCTGCTCAGCAGCACCACGCAGCACTGGCTGGCCGCCCCGGCGGACGTGCCCCTGCCCGCCGACCCGGCGCAGACCGAAGGCTGGGCCGCGATGCGCAACCCGGCCGAGCTGTCCGACACCGTGGGCTGGGTGCGCGAAGCCAGCGCTGCCGATGCCCAGGTGGCCGCCGAACGCGCCGCCCGCGCCGCGCCCATCTGGGCGGGCACCCCGCCCGCCGCCCGTGGCGACGTGCTGCAACGCGCTGCCGATCTGCTGGAGCAGCGCAGCCAGGTGCTGATGGGGCTGATCGTGCGCGAAGCCGGCAAGACCTTGCCCAACGCCGTGGCGGAAATCCGCGAGGCCGTGGACTTCCTGCGCTACTACGGCGCCATGGTGGCCGACCAGTTCGACAACGCCCGCGAACGTCCCCTGGGGGTCATCCTGGCGATCAGCCCGTGGAACTTCCCGCTGGCCATTTTCTGCGGCCAGGTGGCCGCCGCCCTGGCAGCGGGCAACACCGTGCTGGCCAAGCCCGCCGAGCAGACGCCGCTGACGGCAGCAGCCATGGTCGCCATCCTGCACGAGGCCGGGGTGCCGCGCGATGCGCTGCAATTCGTGCCCGGCCAGGGCGAAACCGTGGGCGCCGCCCTGGTGGCGCATCCGCAGGTGGCGGGGGTGATGTTCACCGGCTCCACCGAGGTGGCCCGCATCATTGCCCGGCAACTGGCGCAGCGCCTGTCGCCCGCAGGCCAGCCGATTCCGCTGATTGCCGAAACCGGCGGGCAGAACGCCATGATCGTCGATTCGTCCGCCCTGGCCGAACAGGTGGTGGGCGACGTGCTGACCTCGGCCTTCGACTCGGCGGGCCAGCGCTGCTCGGCCCTGCGCCTGCTGTGCGTGCAGGAAGACGTGGCCGAGCGTCAGCTCACCATGCTGCGCGATGCCCTGCACGAATGGAGCCTGGGCAACCCCGACCGCCAGAGTACCGATGTCGGCCCCGTGATCGACGAAGAAGCCCGCGCCCAGATCGAGGCGCACATCCGGCAGATGCAGGATGCGGGCCAGAAAGTCACCCGTGTGCAGCGGGCCGACGGTGCGCTCAACGGCCACTTCGTCGCCCCGGCCATCATCGAAATCGACAGCGCCCAGCGCCTGACCCGCGAAGTCTTCGGCCCGGTGCTGCACGTCATCCGCTTCCAGCGCGACCAGCTGGATGCGCTGGTGGACGACATCAACGCCACCGGCTACGGCCTGACCTTCGGCGTCCACAGCCGCATCGACGAAACCATCGACCGCCTGACCCGCCGCATCCACGCCGGCAACGTGTACGTGAACCGCAACGTGGTCGGCGCCGTGGTCGGCGTGCAGCCCTTTGGCGGCATGGGCCTGTCCGGCACCGGCCCCAAGGCGGGCGGGCCGCTGTACCTGTACCGCCTGGTGCAGGGGCAGCCCAATACGGCCCTGGCCGCATTGCCGCGCTCCGAGCAGAGTGCCCCGGCCCCGCAACTGCTGGCCAGCCTGCAAACCACGGTGATCGCCGGGGTGGAGCAGTCGGGCCGCATCTGTGCCGAAGCGCTGGCCGCCTCGCGCCTGGGCACCAGCCTGCTGCTGACCGGCCCGACCGGGGAGAGCAACCGCTACCGCCTGCTGCCGCGCGGTGCTGTCTGGGCACTGCCGCGCACGCCGCTGGGCCTGGTCCACCAGGTGGCCGCCGCCCTGGCCACCGGCAACCCCTGCCATGTGGTGCTGCCCGCGCAGGACAACGGCTGCGCCGCCGCCTGGCACGCCGTGCGTGCGGCTGCCGGCGATGCCGGTACGGCCTGGCTGCACAGCGCCGACAGCGCCAGCCTGGAAGACGCCGCCGTGCCCATGAGCGCCCTGCTTTTCGAGGGCGATGGCGATGCCCTGGTGGCCATCACCACCAGGGTGGCAGCGCGTGCTGGCGCCATCGTGCGCATCGAGAGCCGCAGCAGCGAGGCGCTGCACGCCGGCCAGGGCTATGACCTGGCCGCCCTGCTGCATGAACAGTCCATCAGCACCAATACGGCAGCAGCGGGCGGCAATGCCCAGCTGATGACCATGGCCTGAAGCCCGTTTCAACGGAAGGAAAAAGACAAACGTGTCCGGTAATTTCTACACCTACATCGCCTTGGCGCTGTACTTCGGCCTGATGCTGCTGATCGGCTATCTGGCATTTCTCAAAACCAGCGACCACGAGGGCTACATGCTGGCCGGGCGCGGCCTGCCGCCCTGGGTGGCGGCGCTCAGTGCGGGCGCTTCGGACATGTCCGGCTGGCTCATCATGGGCCTGCCCGGGGCCATCTACACCACCGGCCTGATCGAAGGCTGGATCGCCGTGGGCCTGTTCATCGGCGCCTACCTGAACTGGCGGCTGGTGGCGCCCCGGCTGCGGGCCTACACCGAAGTGTCCAAGAACTCCATCACCCTGCCCAGCTTCTTCGAGAACCGGCTGCGCGACAACACGCGCCTGCTGCGCAGCGTCTCCAGCATCATCATTTTGGTGTTCTTCACGCTGTATTGCTCCTCGGGCATGGTGGCGGGCGGCAAGTTCTTCGAAAGCGCCTTCGGCGGCGACTACATGACGGGCCTGCTGCTGGTGACGGCGGTGACGCTGGCGTACACGCTGTTCGGCGGCTTTCTGGGCGCTTCGCTGACCGACGTGGTGCAGGGCCTGATGATGGTGGTGGCGCTGATCGTGGTGCCTGCCGTGGCGATTTTTGCCGTGGGCGGCATGGGCGAAACCGCCAGCCTCGTCACCACCGTGGGCGCAGGCAATCTGTCGCTGATCGGCTCGGGCAAGATGACGGCGGGCGCAGCGGCGCTGGTCATCGTCTCCGGCCTGGCCTGGGGGCTGGGCTATTTCGGCCAGCCGCACATCGTGGTGCGCTTCATGGCCCTGCGCACGCCGCAGGAGGCCGCCAGCGCCCGCCGCATCGGTGCAAGCTGGCAGTTCCTGTCGCTGGGCGGCGCGGTGTGCAGCGGCCTGATCGGCATTGCGTATTTCAGCAAGTTCGGCAATGCCCCCGCCGATGCCGAAACCGTGGTGCTGCTGCTGTCGCAGGTGCTGCTGCACCCGCTGATTGCGGGCTTTGTGCTGGCTGCCGTGCTGGCCGCCATCATGAGCACGCTGTCCAGCCAGTTGCTGGTGTGTTCTTCCGCCCTGGTGGAAGACATGTTCCTGGCCACACGCAAGACCGCGCCCAGCCAGCGCACGCTGATGCTGCTGGGCCGCGCCGGGGTGCTGGCGGTGGCCATCATCGCGGCGGTGCTGGCGGCCAACCCCAGCGACACCATCCTGGGCCTGGTGGCCTTTGCCTGGGCCGGGTTCGGCGCCTCCTTCGGCCCGCTGGTGCTGCTCAGTCTGTATTGGCGCAAGCTGACCAACATCGGCGCACTGGCCGGCATGGTGGCCGGCTCCGTCATGGTCTTTGTGTGGAAGCAGTTGGGCACCGGCGTTTACGAGCTGCTGCCCGCCTTCATCGTCAGCATGGTGGTGATGGTGCTGGTCAGCCTGGTCACCTACAGGCGCAACGAGGAAATCGAACGCGAGTTCGAGCAGACCTGCAAGGCCGTGGCCTGAAAAAGCCGCCTGCCTAGACCCCTGTGCCGCAGGGGTGTGATGCAAAATAAAGAGCTTTCTCCGCTCTGAAAATAAGGGTTTCAGGTTGTTTTTAGCCTGAAACCCTTTGTTTTTGTGTGGAAGAAGCTTTTGTTTTGAGAGTGGTTGGCCGTTCTCGCTCCCTCCATCGGCATGTCCGCCTGCGCTCCCTCAAGGTGGCCGACAATCAGACGATATATAAAAAAGTATTTCAACCCCCCCTCTTTCTCTTTCACTGGCCTCCTCGCCTTGTCGTTTTGGAGTGAGCATGACCAGCCTGTCTGTCAGCCCCGTACTTTCTTCCTCCGCTTCTGCGGCCGCCGCGACGGCGCGTGCGCAAGCCGCCCTGGTCAGCAGCGCAAAAGACACCACGTCGGCCACGCCCGTGACACCTTCCACGGTGCTGGAAATCTCCACTCCCAAAGCCAAGCCGGTGTACGCCCTGCCCACCTACAGCGGGCCGGCCTGGGCCATGGCATTCAAGGATGCCATCAGCACCCGCATGGCAGGCAATAGCAGCATGGGCAGTCTGGTCGGGCAGTGGGGCCAGTTGGGCGGCATGTTGCTGTCGCACCTGTCCAGCAGCAACACCGGTTACAGCCAAACCCTGCTGTCCCGCCCGGATGCCACGGGCGATCTGGACATGCAGATGCGCGGCGTGCGTTCTGGCGCGGCCACGGCCAGCCTGGAGATTACGACCCGCTCCGGGCAGAAGGTGCAGTTGCAGATTGCCGTGAACAGCGGCAAAGGTCTGCATGTGGAAATTCAAAGCAGCGGCCCTTTGAGCGCCACCGAACGCGAGGCGCTGGCCGCGCTGTCCGAGGGGCTGGACCGTGCCCTGGCCGGGCTGGGGCAGGAGGGCGGCCCGCAGATCGACCTGTCCGGCCTGATGGACTACGACCGCAAGGCTTTCGCGGGCCTGAACCTGTCCGTCAGCGTGCCCGAAGGCAGCAACACCCGCCTGCAAGCGCTGCACCTGCGCCTGGACGACCAGCGCCAGTCGCTGGAGCTGAAAACCGACATGGGCGGCAACATTGCCATCAATCTGAACCCGGCTACCGCCCTGGCCAGCGCTGATCCGGCACACAAACAAGCGGCGCTGAATCAGCACCTGCAAAACATCCACGCCGCTGCCCAGCGCAGCCATGCGGATGCTGACTTGGTGGCGCTGTTTACCAGCAGCTTTGCGCAGATGCACGGCCTGCCCGCCTCCGCTGCGCCGCAGGCGTTGATGCCTGCGGCCCTGGGCGCCCAGGTGGCCCCGCTGCTCAGCGGGCTGGCCGATTTCGAGGCCAGCTTCAGCGGCGACTTCCAGCGCACCAACCGCTGGGGCGCAGTCACCGAGCAAGGCCATACCGACTACCAAATCAGCCAGCGTACCGACAGCCGCTACCGTGCCGACACCGGCAGTCTGGCGCTGGAGCAGACCGTGCATACCGCGCTGGACGGCCACATCGCCAAGGCACTGCTGCCCGACGGCATGCTGGACATGCAAAACGGCAATTACGAACTGCACACGCTGCGCGACCGGCAGACTACCCGCACCCGCATCGCCGCCGAGGACGGCCTGCTGACCCAGGCCGAGCAAACGCACGACGCGCAGCAGTTGCTGACGGTGCAGAAGTTTGTCGAAAACCACCTGCAGGAACAGTACCAGCGCCCGCACCAGGAGCAATGGGTGAAGCAGTTGCTGGCGACGCGCTAAGAACGTGTTTACGATCTCCACGCGGGTGTGCAGTCGCGGACTCGGGCGCTCTGCGGCGTTGCAAATCCTCGCCATAGCACCGCTATGGCTGCGGTTTGCGCCTGGCAGCCCATCCCGATCCGCTTCCCGCACCCCTTCGCGCCGAGATCGTAAACACGTTCTAACTAACGCGCCTTGGCCAGCGCCTGGGCTTCGCGCCGGGTCATGTCCCAGGCGACGCGGGCCAGCCAGGCCACGGCCAGGGCGCTGCTGATGCCCACCAGCCACTGGCCCAGGCGGATCTGGTCGTCCTGCAGGTAGGCGTTGCACAGGCGCAGGGGGCTGTCGATATAGAGCAGCCCGACAATCGCCGTCATGCCCAGGAGGTTGCCCAGAAAGAAAAATTGCAGCACCGCCCCGGCAGGCCGCCAGGACAGGGCCAGTCCTGCCCCGGCCATCAGCAGGGCGCTGCACTTGGCCGCTTCCACTTCCGGGCGCAGCAGGGCCAGATCGAGGATGCGCGGCACCATCAGCACGGCCAGCACGGTGGCGCACAGCACCAGCCCGGCGATGCCGTGCCGGTTCCAGCCGTCCAGCCAGCGGCGGGCCTGCGGGGGCAAAGCCAGCGCCAGGGCTGCGCCCGCCAGCAGCAGCAGGGAAAATTGCAGCACCATGTGCCGCCACATGCTGGCTTCCAGCCAGGGGCGCAGGCCTAGGGCCAGGAGCAGGCAGAGGTTGCCAACACCAAGGAGCAGCGCCGTTCTTTGCAATGAAAACAGGCGTAGTCCTTTATCCAGCAAGCGCTGCAAGCTATCAAAGAAAGCCATCGACTTCATGCCGCCCCCGGCTGCGCCGTGGCCGTTGGCGGCGTGGCGGCTTGCCGCGCCAGATGGCGGGCGTAGTTCAGCGCCAGTTCCTGCTCGGCCAGATCGAAGATGCGCACCATGCGGCCCCGGGCATCGAAGACGAGCAGGGCGGCGTTGTGCTCGTAGTCGCCCATGCCGTCGGGGATGACGACGACGCCCAGCCCGCGCAGCAGTTGCTGTTGTTGCCGGGCGTCGGCCACGCGGGCAAAGCGCCAGAGTGGGGCCTTGGCCCCCATGGTCTGGGCGTAGCGGGCAAGGATGGGCGGGCTGTCATAGGCGCCGTCGAAGCTGATGGACAGCAATTGCACGCCAGTGTCCCCCTGCTGCTGCAACTGCGCCTGCATTTCGCCAAAGCTGCCGCCCAGGCTCAGGCACACGGTTTTGCAGCGGGTGTAGAAGAAGTCGGCAATGGTGACCTGGCCGCTGGCGGCCAGCAGGCCGGGCAGGGCGGCGGGGGCGATGCCGGGGCCGTCCACCACGACGTCCGGCAGGGGCAGGGGGCGCAGCGCCACCTCCAGGCGGCGGGCGCCTTCGTCCGTCCAGACCTGGAAGTCGTGCGTCAGCCACGCTGCGGCGCCGTAGCCGCCCAGCAGCAGGGCCAGACTGAGCAGCGTGGTGCGCAGCATGTTCTGAACCTCCTTTTGATAGCTGTTTTCGTCAGTTCAGCAAGGCTTTCAATGCCTCACCGCCTTCAAATGGCGCAGTTCGTGCGCTACCAGCTTCTCTTTCGGTAGCGACGAGGTCGGCGGCAATCGCATCGGCCTGGTTGCCCCAGGTGCTGCGGATGTGGGTGAGCACGGCGGCGATCTCGGCGTCCGACAGTTGCGGGAAAGGCGGCATCATGCCGGCGTAGGTCTGGCCCTTGACCGCGATCTCGCCGACGATGCCGTGCAGCAGGATGTTGGCCAGCACCTTCGGCTCGCCCACCACCCATTCGGAACCGGCCAGCGGCGGGAAGACGCCGGGCAGCCCTTCGCCGTTGGCCTGGTGGCAGGCGGCGCAGTTGGCGGCAAAGACGGCGGCGCCATCGACCGCCCCGCCTGCGCTGCCCGCTGCGGCCTGGGTGCCGGGGCGCAGGTCGGCCAGGGAGCGCATGTCGCCCAGGTCGGTGCGCTCGATGGGGGGATTGACCAGCAGGTAGACGATGCCGAACAGCACCATCCCCACGGCGACCAGGGCGGCCAGCCAGGGCATGGGGCGGATGGATTCCTCCGGGTCGGCGTTTTCGCGCAGTTCCTGCGGCTGGATTTCGAGTTTGTCAGGCATGGTGGTTTCCTCCGGCAGCATCACTGCGCAGCAGCGCCCTCGGGTTCGGGCGGCAAAACGGGGTAGTTGCGCTTGAGGCTTTGCAGGTATTGCACCAGGTCGAGCGCTTCGGGCGTGGCGACGACGACCTTGCCCTCGGGGCTATGGCCGGGCGGCAGCTTGACCTCCACCTCGCTGGGTTCGACCTGGGCCTGGTCCTTCACCTCGAACAGATAGGGGTAGGACGGCATGATCGACCCCGGCACGTAGGCCCGGGGCTGGTACAGGTGGCCCAGGTGCCAGTCCTGGCTGGGCTGGCGCACGCCGATGTTCATCAGGTCCGGGCCGGTGCGCATGCTGCCCAGCAAGTGGGGCTTGTCGTAGACGTAATCGGCCGGCACGGTGGCGCGGCCCCAGCCGCGTTCGGCGTCCGGGCCGAAGCCCTTGTCGCGCGGCTGCTGCGAGTGGCAATAGACGCAGCCGTTGGCGATGTAGCTGTTGCGCCCGCGCAGCTCGGCACTGGTGTAGGGCTTGAGCCCTTCCGGGGCCTGGATGTCGCGCACCTGGACATAGGGCAGCACGACCAGCGCGGCGGTGGCTACCGCCAGGGTCGCCAGGGCGCCCGAGGCGAGTTTGACTTCACTTTCCATGACGAACCTCCAGGGCAGCAGCAGCGGTGGCAGGGTCGCCCCACAGGGCCGGGCCGGTGCGCTGCGATTTTGTGTTGAGGAGCAGGGCCAGCAGGTGGCCGGCAAACACCAGGTGGCTGGTCACCATCAGGGCGCCGCCCACGCTGCGCCATTGCAGGTAGGGGATGGTCACGGCCACCGAATCCATGAAGGGTTTGGCCGCGTCCAGCATGTAGGTGCCTTGCAGCCAGCCGCCGATCGTCAGGAAGACGAAGTAGATCATCGCCCCGCCCGCAGCCAGCCAGAAGTGCACGGCAATCAGGCGCGGGCACGGCCATTCGCGGTGCAGCACGCGCGGCAGCATGAAGTAGATGGCGCCGAACAGCACCATGGTGACGAAGGCGTAGGCCCCCAGGTGGGCGTGCGCCACGGTGAAGTGGGTGAAGTGGGCCACCTGGTTCACGGCCCGCAGCGCCTCGAACGAGCCTTGCAGCGAGGACAGCATGTACATCACCGCGCCGAACGCCATGAAGCGCAGCGTGGGCGAATACTTCACCAGGTGCGCCCGCCCGCGAATGGTGCAGGCCATGTTGATGGTGAAGGCCAGCACGGGCACGATCATCATCATGCTCTGCACGATGGACAGGGTGACCATCCAGCCCGGCACCGGCCCGCCCACCAGGTGGTGGCCGCCGACCTGGCCGTAGAAGAAGGCCAGCGTCCAGAAGCCCAGGATCGACAGGTTGTACGAGCGCACGGGCCGCCCGATCACCTTGGGCAGGAAGTAGTAGATGATGCCCACGCTTACCGGCGTGAACCACAGGCCCAGCACGTTGTGGCCGTACCACCAGTTCATCGTCGCCTGCTGCACGCCGTAGTGCACGCCGGGCAGCTTGCCGATGGTGAACAGCAGGATGATCCACAGCAGGGCCGCCAGGTGGTACCAGCTGGTGACGTACAGGTGCTTGGCCGTGCGGTGGCGCACGGTGTTGAACACGTTCACGGCAATCAGCACCAGCCCCAGGCCGACGAAGATGCCGATCTGCCAGGGGATTTCCAGGTACTCCATCCCCGCCGTCCAGCCAATGCCGATGGCGCCGATGCCGCTGGCCACGCCGATGTTCAGGAAGATGGCGCCCAGCACGATCCACGGCGCACCGTGCAAGGTCGTGCGCATCAGGCGCGGCGTCAGCCAGACGATGGCGGCCAGGGCGGCATTGGTGATCCAGCCGTAGAACACCGCCGTCAGGTGCATGGTGCGCATCCGGCCAAAGGTCTGCCACGCCTCGGCCACCAGCCAGTCGGGCATGTGCAGCTTCAGCGATGCCGTCAGCCCGGCGATCGACCCCAGCACCAGCCACAGACAGGCGAACACGATCAGCAGCAAGGTCGGCCAGCGCGAGGACTCGTCGGCCAGCATCCGCTGCTCGCGGGTGAAGTCGGTGTCCGGCTCGTTCTGCCAGCGCTCGTCCGGCGTCCTGGCGTTGGTGGCGTTGATCGCCTTTTGCAGACGCTCGCGGTCGTGCGCGGTCAGCGTCGGGTCGTCGGCCAGGCCGATCTCGCCGGGCGTGAAAATCGCCGATGCGGCGCCGGGGTTCTCCACCAGCAGGCCCTTGCGCATCGACCACATGAAGGCGAACAAGCCTATGAGGGAGAGCAGAAAGGCCGCCAGCAGACTCAGGACGGTGCTGTTCATGTCAGGCTCCAGGGGTTCTTTTTTTGCACCCAGGGCGGGTGCTTTCTTAGAACCTGTTCACGATCTCCGCGCGGGTGTGCAGTCGCGGCCTCGGGCGCTCTGCGTCGTTGCAAATCCTCGCGATAGCTCCGGCTATCGCTGCGGTTTGCGCCTAGCAGCCCATCCCGATCCGCTTCCCGCACACCTTCGCGCCGAGATTGTGAACAGGTTCTTAGCCAATTGGATGCCTGTTGTGCCGTCCTGTCAGAAGGGCTTTGATCTTCTGGCGCTAGCATCATGGTTAATAACGAGATTTGATTTATCTTAAAAAGATGTCTATATAACCGTGCGCGTGAACCAAAAAAAGAGGCCGCCATGCCGATCCTTCCCCCGATTCCTGCCAGCCACCTGCGTATCCGGCGGGCCTATGTGCCGCCCGCCGCCGAGGACGGCGCCCGCATCCTGATCGACCGTTTGTGGCCCCGGGGCGTGAAGAAGGAAGCTTTGGCCCTGCACGGCTGGCACAAGGAGCTGGCCCCCAGCACGGCGCTGCGCCAATGGTTTGGCCACGACCCGGCCCGGTGGGAGGAATTTCGCCGGTGCTACCGGGCCGAACTGGCGGCGCAGGAATCCGCCCTGGCCGCCTTGCGCGAACTCGCCCGCGCCCAGGTGGTGACCCTGGTCTATGCGGCCCGCGACGAGGCGCACAACAACGCCGTGGTCGTGCGCGAGGCGCTGCTGCACATGGGCTGAATTTCTGAAAAAAATAGCTGTTTCCGCCTTTAAATAAAGAATTCCAATATGATTTATATTTGAAATCGTTTATTCAAAGGCGGAATCAGCTAGTTATTTGATAGCTTGAAGGCGGCAGGCCGATTCCGGCCCGGGATCAGAAATCCGCCACCAGCGACAGCCGCACATTGCGCCCCGGCTGGCTGTAGGCATCGATGGTTGCGGAGTTGGCCGCCTGCCCGTACACATCGGCCCAGCGCCAGTATTTGCGGTCGGTCACGTTATGGACGGACAGGTTCAGCCGCACATCCTTGCGGGCACGCCATTGCAGCCCCAGGTCGAGGGTGGTGGCCGACGGCGTGGCGAACTGGGTGGTGCCGGCCTTGTTGTTGCCAATCGACACCAAATCGATGTCTTTGTCGCGCTTCGCCGCGTAATGGCGGGCATTGGCGTACACGCCCCATTGCGGCGTGTCGTAGCGCAGGCCCATCGAAAGCTGCGCCGGTGAAATGGAATTCAATGGGGCGTTGCTTTCCAGGTCCCGGCCCCGGCTCTGGCCGTAGGAAAACGAGGTGCGCAGGCGCCCGTCGGCCCATCCGCCGATCTGGCCCCAGTCGTAAATGCCTTTGAGTTCAAAGCCGTAGATCTTGGCGCGGGAGATGTTGACGGTCTGGAAGACCTGCTTGGTCGGGGTGCGTTCGACCAGGCGGGCATCCTCGATGAGATTGCTGTAGCGGTTGTAGAAGCCGACCAGGTCCAGGCTCAGGCGCTCCATGCGGCCACGCAGCCCCAGTTCTATGCCCCGGCTGCGCTCGGGTTTCAGGTCGGGGTTGGCGATGATGTAGTTGTCCACCACGATGCTGGAAGGCGGCGGCAGCGGTGCCTGGGCACGGAAGCGGTCATTCACTTGCCCGGCTTCGGGCGCCCGGTAGCCGGTGGCGTACTGGCCGAATACGCTCCACTCGGGCGTGGCGCGGTAGAGCAGGCCGAGCTTGGGCAGCACGGCGCTGCCCGACATATCCTTGGCCGGCTGGGGCGCGGGCGGAAAGTACAAATCCTGGTTTTGCACGTCGATGCGGAAGTGGTCGATGCGCAGGCCCGGCGTGATCGTCCAGTCGCCCAGCACCGTTTCGTTCTGCACGAACAGGCCCGCGCTGATTTCATGCGTATCGGGAAAGCGTTTGAGCGGGAACACCTCCGGGGCCAGGGGCGCCTGGCCGGTATACAGGTTGCTGATGTCGTTGCGCACGTAATCCAGCCCGTAAACAAAACGCGATGACCAGTCCTTGCCACGCAGCACCTTGTCCGCTTGCAGCCCCAGTTGCCAGGTTTTTTCCTGGTAGCGGTTGTCGCGGATGCGGTGGACGCCGCTGTTCAAAAAGCTGTCGCCCACGCGGTGCGACTTTGCGTGTTGTACGGAAACAACTGCGCGAACATGGTCGGCCCACGCGGTTTGCAGGCCAAAGCGCCCATCCCATGCCAGGCGGTTGCGCTCGATCCGGCTGTCCGTGTATTCGTCTACCACGTCGTTGGGCTTGGTCGGTGTGGCAATGCGGCTGGAGAGCAAATCCGCGTCGAGCTTTTTCTGCGAATGCTCCACGGTAAAAGTGTGGCGCTGCACGCCATCGGGCTTCCACACCAGCTTGCCCAGCACGGCCCGGTCTTCGGTATCCAGCGGGTCGGCCTTGGTGCGGTGGTTGTTGGCCGCGCCGTTGTCGCCCATGGTCTGCATGGCATGTCCCTTGCGGCCGGAGGCCGTCAGCATCCATTGCACGCGGTCACTGGCCTGGGCGGCCACGGTGCCGGTCAGGGTGGTGCTGCGGTCTTCCTCGCTCCAGCCTGCGGCGATGCGTCCGCCCACGGTTTTGGTGCTGCCGTCGTCGGCTTTCAGGAAGTCGCCAGGGTCGTGGGTGACGAAATTCACCACCCCCGCCATGCCGTCGCCGCCGTACTGCGCCGAGGCCGGGCCGCGTACCAGCTCGATGCGCTTGAAGGTCTCCAGCGTCAGGTATTCCCGGTCGAACATGGCCGAGCGCGAAACGTAGCTGCGCGGCATCCGGATGCCGTCCACCGTCATCAGCACCCGGTTGCCGCCCAGGCCGCGAATCTGGATGCCCATGTTGCCGTCGCGTGCGAATGCTGCCGAGCCTGCGCCCACCGCCAGCCGTGCCGGGCTGCTGCGCACTTCGGTATTGGGCAGGTCTTGCAGGGCCTGGCGCAGATTGCGGCTTTGCTGGTCGCGCAGCCCTTCTTCGCTGACGATGTCGGCCGACAGGGGCAGGTCGTCATTGGCCTGTTCGTGGCGCGAACCGCTGACCACGACGGTGGGCAGCGTGGCATGGGCCGAGGCCGGCGCAAGCTGGGCCTGCGCGGTGGGCAGCAGGCCGTAGGCCAGTGCAATGCCCAGGCTCAGGGTGTGCCAGCGGGCGCTTTGCGCCCCCGCACGGGAAGGTGCAAAAGAAGAAGAAAAAGCCATGGCAAAAGGGTGAGAAAAGTCTAGGGGTTTTCCCGCAAATTATCGAGGGAATTGGAAAAAATGTTGTGAAAGATCTATGCCACGTTTGTATTTGAGATAAATCAATAGAAACCACTTCCTCGGTATACACAATGACCGAAAACCCTACCGCTTTGTCGCAGCCCACGGTAGGGTATCCCCTAGGACGGGAGGGAGTTTCGGGCGGCGGCATAACAAGGAGTTTCCTGCATGAAAACCCGCAAACTGACCAGTCTTATCGCTCTGGCGCTGTCTTCCATGGCGCTTGCAGCGGTGGCGCAGCCTGCCAAACCGGGCGCACCCACTACATCCACCAAAGCTGCCGAGGCGCAATACCAGGGCGCCGCTTCGCCCCTGGCCGATGCCAAGATGCACCAATCGAGCAACCCCAAGGCCCCTCCGATGACCGAGGAGGAATTTGCCCGTGCCCGCCAAATCTATTTTGAGCGCTGTGCAGGCTGCCACGGCGTGCTGCGCAAAGGCGCCACCGGCAAACCGCTGACCCCGGACATCACCAACGAAAAGGGTACGGACTACCTGAAGGTGTTCATCGCCTACGGTTCGCCCGCCGGCATGCCCAACTGGCTGACTTCGGGCGAGTTCGACGAAGCCACGGTGGACCTGATGGCCCGCTACATCCAGCACGATGCGCCCACGCCGCCCGAGTTCTCCTTAGCGGACATGGAGGCTTCCCGCAAGGAATACATCCCTGTGGACAAGCGTCCGACCAAGAAGATGAACAACTACAACATCGAGAACATCTTCTCGGTGACCTTGCGTGACGACGGCACGATCGCCCTGATCGACGGCGACACCAAGGAAATCATCAACATCATCAAGACCGGCTACGCCGTGCACATCTCGCGCCTGTCCGCTTCGGGCCGCTACCTGTACGTGATCGGCCGCGACGCCCGCCTGAACCTGATCGACCTGTGGATGGAAAAACCCGACAACGTCGCCGAGATCAAGGTCGGTCTGGAAGCCCGTTCGGTGGAAACCTCCAAGTTCAAGGGCTGGGAAGACAAGATCGCCATTGCCGGTACCTACTGGCCGCCCCAGTTCGTGCTGATGGACGGCGACACCTTGAAGCCCAAGAAAGTCGTCGGCACCCGGGGCATGGACATCAACAACGAGTACCACCCCGAGCCGCGCGTGGCAGCCATCGTCTCCAGCCACAAGAAGCCCGAGTTCCTGGTCAATGCCAAGGAAACCGGCAAGGTCTGGATGGTGGACTACACCGACCTGACCAATCTGAAGACCAAGCAGATCGACACGGCCAAGTACCTGCACGACGGCGGCTTTGACGCTTCGGGTCGCTACTTCCTGACCGCTGCCAACGCTTCGGACAAGATCGTGGTGATCGACACCGAGGAAAGCAAGCTCGAAGCCATCGTGGACGTGGGCAAGATCCCCCACCCGGGCCGTGGCGCCAACTTCAAGCATCCGAAGTTCGGCCCCGTCTGGGCAACCTCGGGTCTGGGCGACGAGAGCATTGCTCTGATCGGCACCGATCCGAAGAAGCACAAGGCCAACGCCTGGAAAGTGGTGGAAACGCTGAAGGGCCAGGGCGGCGGTTCGCTGTTCATCAAGACCCACCCGAAATCCACCAACCTGTGGGTGGACACCACGCTGAACCCCGATGCCAAGATCAGCCAGAGCGTGGCCGTGTTTGACATCAACAACCTGGCCAAGGGCTCGCAGATCATCGACATCGCCGCCTGTGCCGGGTTGAAGGACGATGGCGCCAAGCGCGTGGTGCAGCCTGAATACAACAAGGCTGGTGACGAAGTCTGGTTCTCTGTCTGGAGCGCCAAGGACAAAGAATCTGCTATCGTTGTCGTGGATGACAAAACCCGCACTTGCAAGACGGTGATCAAAGACCAGCGCTTGATTACCCCGACCGGCAAGTTCAACGTCTACAACACTCAGCACGACGTGTACTAATCACGGTGTCTGAAGGACGGGGAAGGCAGGTTTTGTCGCACCCGTCCTTTTTCTTTCACTTATTACTAGGAGCTTCCGTATGAAAAAGCTTGCTCTGATGACGGCTCTGGTAGCCGGCGCTTTCGCTGCTACCCCCGCCATGGCCGACCCCATGGCCAACATGACCAAGGCGGGCTGCATGGCCTGCCATGCCAAGGACAAAAAACTGGTCGGTCCTTCGTTCCAGGAAATCGCCGCCAAGTACAAGGGCCAAGGCAAGGAAGCCACTCTGTTCGAAAAAGTGCGCAAAGGCGGTGCCGGCTCGTTCGGCCCCGTGCCCATGGCACCCAACAGCGCTGACAAGATCAACGACGCCGACCTGAAGGCCGCCATCGATTTCATCCTGAAATCCTGATGGATGCTGCGCAGACCGCTGCGCCTTGCAACAAAGCCACCCGTGTTCTGCACCGGTGGCTTTGTTTTTTCCGGGTTCAGCCCTCGCTGCGTTGCGGGGCGGTCAGTCCCAGATGCCGCCACGCGGCCTGCGTGGCCATGCGCCCGCGCGGGGTGCGTTGCAGAAAGCCCTGCTGGATGAGGTAAGGCTCGATCACGTCCTCGATGGTGCCGGCATCCTCGCCGATGCTGGCGGCAATGTTGTCCACCCCGACCGGGCCGCCGTCGAAGCGGTGGATGACGGCCTCCAGCAGCTTGCGGTCCATCACGTCGAAGCCTTCCGGGTCGACGTCCAGCATGGCCAGCGCCTGTGCGGCGATGTCTTGGGTGATGCTGCCGTCGCCCTTCACGTCGGCAAAGTCGCGCACGCGGCGCAGCAGCCGGTTGGCGATGCGCGGCGTGCCGCGCGAGCGGCGGGCGATTTCCATTGCCCCGGCGGCGTCGATGGGCGCGTGCAGCAGGCGGGCGCTGCGGGTGACGATGCGTTCCAGCTCCTGCGGGGTGTAGAACTCCAGCCGCGCCACGATGCCGAAACGGTCGCGCAGCGGGTTGGTCAGCATCCCGGCGCGGGTGGTGGCACCCACTAGGGTGAAGGGCTGCAAGTCCAGCTTGATCGAGCGGGCCGCCGGGCCTTCGCCGATCATGATGTCGATCTGGTAATCCTCCAGCGCGGGGTAGAGGATTTCCTCCACCACGGGCGAGAGGCGGTGGATTTCGTCGATGAACAGCACGTCGCCCGCTTCCAGGCCGGTGAGCAGGGCGGCCAGGTCTTTGGGCTTTTCCAGCACCGGGCCGCTGGTCTGGCGAAGCTGAACGCCCAGTTCGGCGGCGATGATGTGCGACAGCGTGGTTTTGCCCAGCCCCGGCGGGCCGAACAGCAGGACGTGGTCGAGCGCCTCGGCCCGCTTCTTGGCGGCGCCGATGAAGATTTCCAGCTGCTCCCGCGCTTTGGCCTGGCCGACGTATTCCTCCAGCAGCTTGGGGCGCAGGGCGCGTTCCAGCGCCTCCTCGCTGCGCGAGGCGCTGGTGGCGGCAATCAGCCGCGGGGCCGGTGCGGCGGCACTGTCGTGGCCCAGGCCGAAATCTTCGGTGTGGATGCTCATGGTTTTGTTAAATCTGTCGCCTTGCAGTGACTTGGTCCTGAAAACATAGCTTATTCCGCTGGTATTTACAGGTTTTCAGATATAAAAGTATCTGAAAATCATAGTATTCGTGCGGTAACAGCTACTGAACTTGATATTTATTTTGCCAGGGCTTTGAGCGCCAGCTTGATGCCCTCGCTCACGCCCACGTCGGCGGGCAGGGCCTTGAGGGCGGCGTTGGCTTCCTTGTCGTTATAGCCCAGGGCCAGCAGCGCCTGCAGGATGTCGGCACGTTCGGCGCTGCTGGCCTGGGGCTGGCTGGCCGTGGCGATGGCATCGCCGAGCTTGCCTTTCAATTCCAGCAGCAGGCGCTCGGCGGTTTTCTTGCCGATGCCCGGGACTTTGACCAGCCGCCCCACCTCTTGCAGACTGACGGCCTGGGCCAGATCGTCGGCGCTCAGGCCCGAGAGGATGGACAGGGCGGTGCGCGGCCCCACGCCGCTGACCTTGATCAGCGCCCGAAACGCCTGGCGCTCCTGCGCGGTGGCAAAGCCGTAGAGCAGCTGCGCATCCTCGCGCACGACGAAGTGGGTCAGCAGGCTGACCGGCTGCCCCAGGGCGGGCAGGTGGTAGAAGGTACTCATCGGCACCTGCACCTCGTAACCCACGCCGTGGCAGTCCACGATGACCTCGGGGGGATGTTTGTCGGTCAGGGTGCCGGTTAATTTGCCTATCATGGCTGGTTCGTCCTTTTTTATCGCTTCTCTGTCCTGGAATTATCCGCGTGATCCTGCGCCACACTTTTACCCCGCACAACAACACCCGCCTGGCACACCTGTGCGGCCCGTCCGACCAGCACCTGCGCACCATCGAAAACGGCTTGCAGGTCAAAATCGCCCACCGTCACGAACAGTTCAAGATCGACGGCATCAAGGCCAAGGCCCATCAGGCGCTGGACGTGCTGCAAGCCCTGTACGAGATGGCCGACGATCCGATCACCGAGGACGCCGTGCAACTGCTGCTGGCCGGGGACAGGGACATGCTCCAGGCCGACCCCGACGCCCTGAGCCTGCACACCCGCCGTGGCAGCCTGCGGGCACGCACGCCCAACCAGGCGCTGTACCTGGACAACATCGCCCAGCACGACATCACCCTGGGCATCGGCCCGGCGGGCACGGGCAAGACTTACCTAGCGGTGGCCTGCGCTGTCGATGCGCTGGAGAAAAGCGCCGTGCAGCGCATCGTGCTGACGCGCCCGGCGGTGGAGGCGGGCGAGCGCCTGGGCTTTCTGCCCGGCGACCTGACGCAGAAGGTCGATCCCTACCTGCGCCCGCTGTACGACGCGCTGTACGACCTGATGGGCTACGAGAAGGTGCAGAAAGCCTTCGAGCGCAACGTGCTGGAAATTGCCCCGCTGGCCTTCATGCGCGGGCGCACGCTGAACAACGCCTTCGTCATCCTGGACGAGGCGCAGAACACCACGCCCGAGCAGATGAAGATGTTTCTGACCCGTATCGGCTTTGGTGCCAAGGCGGTGATTACCGGTGACGTGAGCCAGATCGACCTGCCCAAGGGCACGGCCAGCGGGCTGATCGACGCCGAGCGGGTGCTGAAGCGCGTGCGCGGCATCGCCATTTCGCGCTTCGGCAGCCAGGACGTGGTGCGCCACCTGCTGGTGGCGCGGATCATCGATGCCTACGATGCCCAGGTGCGGGTGTGATGGGCCGTTACCGGGGTCACCAGATCGGCGCGGCCTGCTGGCGCAACGCTGCCCGCAAGGCGAGATAGTCCGGGCACACGCGGCCCACCCAGGCCCAGAAGCGGGGGCTGTGGTTCATCTCGTGCAGATGCGCCAGTTCATGCACGACCACATAGTCCAGCACCGGCTGCGGGTAGTGCAGCAGTTTCGCGTTGAGCATGATGCTGCCGTCCTGCTTGGCGCTGCCCCAGCGCGTGCGGGCGTTGGTCAGGCGCAGGCTGCGCCAGGCCACCCCGAGCTGGGGGGCGTAGTGGTGCAGGCGTTGGGTAAACAAGGTGTGGGCGTGGCGCAGCCACCAGGCCCAGACCAGCGCCCGAATGGCCGGGGCCAATGCCTGCGGGTCGCCCGGCAGGTGCAGCACCCAGCGCTGCGCCGCCACGGCCACCAGCAGCCCTGGGCGGGGGGCGCTGGGATGCAGTTCAAGCTGGAGTTGGCCGTCCAGGTAGGGCAGAGTGGCCCGGGCGTGCCAGTGGATGTGTTCCTGTGCGGCCTGGCGCTGCTGCAGTAGATGCAGCTTGGTTTGTATCCAGCGGGACTTGTCCAGCAGCACCTGGTGAATTTGCGCCTGGCTGGCCCGCAGGGGCGCCCGCACGGTCAGGCCCTGGTGGCCGATTTCCAGCCCGATGCTGCGCCGCTGGCTGCGCACCAGGGTGTAGGGGGTAGGTTGCCCGCTGTGCAGGGTGATCTGTCCGGTGCTGGCCGTCATGGCTGCGCTGGCGTGGCTCCGTCCTGGGGATAGGCCTCGGGGTCGAGGCGACGCATTTCGGCCTCGATCCACTGCTGCACCTGAACGGTCAGTTCTTCGTGCTTGCGCCCGGTGGTGGGGATGGGGGCACCGATGGAAATGTCCACGATCCCCGGGTAACGCAGAAAGCCGTTGCGCGGCCAGCAGCGGGCCGAGGTGATGGCCACCGGCACCACGGGCACGCTGCACATGATGGCCAGCCGTGCCGCGCCGCTTTTGTAATCGCCGACTTCGCCCCGTTGCACGCGGGTGCCCTCGGGGAACATGGCCACCCACACGCCCTGGTTCAGCAGGCGCTTGCCCTGCTCCACCACTTTGTGGAAGGCGCGGCTGCCGTGCTTGCGGTCGATGTGGATCATGTCCATGCTGCCGATCGACCAGCCGAAGAAGGGGATGTGCAGCAGCTCCTTCTTGAACACGTAGGCGATGCGCCGGGGCAGGATGTTGGGCAGCAGAAAGGTTTCAAAGGTCGATTGGTGCTTGGCCAGCAGAACGACGCCCTGTTGCGGGTCGGTGGGCAGGTTCTCCAGTCCTTGCACGCGGTAACGGACGCCGCAGAACCAGCCCGCAGCGCGGATACTGAGCATCAGCCATGCGCAGCCGATGCGCCAGCGCACCATCAGCGGCAGGCCCAGGACGCGGGCCAGCAGAACCCCCAGGGTGTAGGGGATCACCGTGACCCCCATCCACAGTGTGTGCAGACAAGAACGTAAAAACAGCATGGCGGTAGCGGGGGGAGAGAGGGGAAAAGGCTGGGGCGCGGGCCAGCCCGATCAATTCGGCGCCAATGCCTGGGCCAGGGCCTGCCAGTCGGCGTAGCGCGGCAGCGGGCCTTGGCCAGCAGGCGTGTCGGCAGGCGGCAAACCGGGATCGGGGGCAACCAGGGCCACGTGGGCGCCGATGGCCAAACCGGCCTGGATGTGCGATTCGGACGGGCCGACGACCCAGATCTCCTGGGGCGTCGCACCGTAGCGGGCGGCAATCTGCTCCAGCAGGCCCGGGGCCGGCTTGCGGCAGGTGCAGTTATCTTGGGGGGTATGGGGGCAGAAGAAGAAGGCTTCGATGCGGGCACCGGCGGCGCTCAGGCAGCGCAGCACGTGCTGTTGCAGGGCGTTGAGCTCGCCGATCTCCAGGCTGCCGCGCCCCAGGCCGGGCTGGTTGACGGCCTGCACGACGTGCCAGCCGTGGTGGTGCAGGTGGGCGATGGCATCGACGATCCCGGGCTGGGGCTGCCACAGTCGGGCGTCCATGACGGCACCGACCCCGTCGGGGTCGACCAGTCCCAGGTAATCGAATACCGCCACTTTCATACCGGTGCCCGGCAGGTCAGACGCCTGTCCAGCGGCGCAGCACCAGGCTGGCGTTGGTGCCGCCAAAGCCGAAGCTGTTGGACAGCACCTGGGTGAGCTGCGCATCGCGCGTTTGCGTCACCAGCGGCATGTCGCCAAGCAGAGGGTCGGGCGTTTCCACGTTGACCGAACCGGCGATGAAGCCTTTGTTCAGCATGATGGTGCAGTAGATGGCTTCCTGCACCCCGGTGGCGCCCAGCGAGTGGCCAGTGAGCGATTTGGTGCTGGAGAACGGCGGCACGGCATCGCCGAACACGGCCTGCATGGCGCGGACTTCCTGCATGTCGCCCACGGGGGTGGAGGTGCCGTGGGTGTTGATGTAGTCGATCGGGCCGTCCAGCTCTGCCATGGCCTGCTGCATGCACGCGATGGCACCGTCGCCGGAGGGGGCAACCATGTCCTCGCCATCGCTGGTGGCGCCGAAGCCGACCACTTCGGCAAGGATGGTGGCACCACGGGCCTGGGCGTGTTCCAGGCTTTCCAGTACCACGGCACCGCCGCCGCCGGCGATGACGAAGCCGTCACGGTTGGCATCGTAGGCACGGGCGGCTGTTTCCGGGGTGGCGTTGTATTTGCTGGACATGGCGCCCATGCCGTCGAACAGCAGCGACATGCCCCAGGACAGTTCTTCGCCGCCGCCGGCGAACATGATGTCCTGCATTCCCCAGGCAATCTGCTGGGCGGCAGCACCGATGCAGTGGGCCGAGGTGGAGCAGGCCGAGGTGATGGAGTAGTTGATGCCCTTGACCTTGAAGTTGGTCGCCAGGCACGCCGAGACGGTGCTGCTCATACAGCGCGTGACCTGGTAAGGGCCGACGCGGCGGATGCCTTTTTCGCGCAGGGTGTCTGCCGCTTCGATCTGGTTGGCCGGGGAGCCGCCGCCCGAACCCATGATCAGGCCGGTGCGCGGGTGGCTGACCTGTTCGGGCGTCAGTGCTGCTTGTTTGATAGCGTCTTCCAGTGCAATCTGGGCGTATGCAGCAGCATTACCCATGAAACGCAACTGTTTGCGGTCGATACGTGCTTCGATATCGATAGTAGGGACGCCGGCCACCTGGCTGCGCAGGCCCATTTCGGTCATTTCCGGCACGGCGCGGATGCCGCTGGTGCCGTTGCGCAGGGCCGCCTCGACGGTGGCCAGATCGTTGCCGATGCACGACACGATGCCGGCCCCGGTAATGACAACGCGCCGTTTGCTCATGCCTGGCCTCCTGCCTTATCGCCTTCGCGCAGGAACAGGCCGACGCGCAGGTCGTTGCACACGTAAATCTCTTTGCCATCGGCCAGCAGGCGGGCGTCGCCAATGGCCATGCACAGCTTGCGCTTGATGACGCGCTTGATGTCGATCTCGTACTTCACCAGCTTCACGTCAGGGCCGACTTCGCCGGTGAATTTCACCTCGCCGGCGCCCAGGGCGCGGCCCCGGCCGGGCAGGCGCAGCCAGGTCAGGTAAAAGCCGATGAGCTGCCACATGGCATCCAGCCCCAGGCAGCCGGGCATCACCGGATCGCCCTGGAAGTGGCAGTCGAAAAACCACAGGTCGGGTTTGACGTCCAGCTCGGCCTCGATGCGGCCCAGGCCGTGGGCGCCGCCGTCTTCGGAAATGTGCGTGATGCGGTCGAACATCAGCATCGGCGGCAGCGGCAGGCGGCCACTGTCGGGGGTGAACAGCTTGCCCTCTCCAGAGGCAATCAGTTGTTCATAGGAAAAGGATTCGGGCATGGGTCAAATTACTCCGTGTTAGCGCGGACGTGCTCTGCAAATAAATTGGGCCGCAGTGTAAACGCTGGCCCTCTTTCTACGTGTAGGGCACATTATCAAGGGTTTGCACTGCAGCAGCGGTCATTGGGTTTTGACACAGCGCAGCCGCTGGCGGCGTTGCTGCCACAGGGCTATCCCCAGGACGGCGATGCCCACCCCGGCCAGGGGCCACAGTCCGGTGACCGACATCCAGCGGGCATAGGGCGTGAGCGGGCGATGCCCCTGCACCTGGCCCGTCAGCACGCCCTGCCGGGCCGCCGGCAGGCGCTGCACAACCTGCCCACGGTGGTTGATGATGGCCGTTGCGCCGGTGTTGGTGGCACGCAGGATGGGGCGTTCAAACTCCAGCGCCCGCATTTCGCTGATGTGCAAATGTTGGTCAATGGCCACGCTGTTGCCAAACCAGGCGATGTTGCTCAGATTGGCCAGGACGGTGGGCGCCTGGGCGGGATCGGCAAAGTAGGCCGCCAGCTCTTCGGTGAACAGGTCTTCGTAGCAGATATGCGGGGCAATGCGCTCGCCTGCCCAGACAAAGGGTGCCTGTAGGGGCGTGCCGGCAGTAAATTCCCCCAGGGGAATCTCCATCTGGCGCACAAACCACTGGAACAGCGGCGGGATGAATTCCCCGAATGGCACCAAATGGTGCTTGTTGTAGCGGTAGGCCGAGCGCTCGTCGGGCGACCAGCCAACGGCCGAGTTGGTATAGCCCTGCACTTCGTTGCCCAGCGGGATACCCACCAGGGCGGCCTGGTGCCCGCCCCAGGTGGAGAACCAGGAGCGCAGCCCGTCCAGATACCCGTGGCTGAGCTGGTGGGGCAGCAAGGGGATGGCTGTTTCGGGGGCGACGGTCAGATCGGCCTGGCTGGCGTACAGCTGGCGGCTGTACCACTCCAACGCCAGGGGAATGCCGCTGCCGGGCTGGAATTTTTCATCCTGCGCAATATTGCCCTGCAGCAGGGCCACGGACATGGGTGCAACCTCATGGCGGTAGTTGTTCAGCGTGAGCTGGCGCTGGGCATGGAAGCCGAACAGCACCATAGCGCCATAACCGCAAAGGCCCCAGATCTTGGGGTCGCGCAGATCGTCGCGGCGAGCTTGTGCCACCAGCATGGCCAGGCCGGCTGCAGCTGCGCCGATGCCATAGACACCGACCCAGCGGGCCAGGGGAAAGAGCAGGCCGGACGTATGCGCATAGCCACTGGCACCCCAGGGAAAGCCGGTCCACAACACGCCCCGGGCCAATTCGGCCAGAAGCCAGCAGGCCGCAAAGACCAGCGCATTGCCCGCCCGATGGGTGAAGGAAAAATGCTTGAAAAGAGCGCAAGCCGCTGCGTAATACAGGGCGAGAAAAGCCGCCAAAGCCAGCACGCCCGCCGCCGCCAGGGGGGCCGCCAAACCGCCATAGGTGTGCATGGAGGTGAACAGCCACCAGAAAGTGCCCACCAGCCAGCTGGTGCCAAAGAGCAGGCCCAGCAGCGCGGCATCGCGCCGGCGCGGTGCTGCGAGCAAGGCTTTGCACAGCACGGCCAGGCTCAATAGCTGGAGCCACCATAGCGCCGTCCCATTGCCGGGCCACGCCAGGGAGGCGGCGTGCAGCCCACCGGCAGGCAGCACCGCCAGCTGCCATTGCCAGGGGCGAAGTTGCCAAGCCAGGGGTTTCAAGATGGGGTGCTTTCTGCCGCTTCGCTGGCGGTGTTGCCCGGGCGGCGCACCTGGAACCAGCGCACCGCGCCGCCTTTGGTCAGCAGGACGCGCAGTTCCAGGCCTTCCCACTGCAGAACCTCGCCACGGCGCGGCACATGGCCCAGGGTGTGGGCCAGGTAACCGCCCAGGGTGTCGAAGTCTTCCACGGCCTGGGGCGGGAGCTGCAGGTCGAACGCCTGCACGGCGCGAGCCAGGTCGAGGTCGCCGGCCACGCGGTAGCTGCCGTCGGCCAGGGCGAAGATGTCGCCCTCTTCGTCGGGGGTGTCGAATTCGTCCTCGATCTCGCCGACGATCTGCTCCAGTACGTCCTCCATCGTCACCAGCCCGGCGATGTTGCCGAACTCGTCGACGACGATCGACAGGTGGTAGCGGTTGCTGCGAAATTCGCGCAGCAGGTCGTGCAGGCCCTTGGTTTCGGGGATGAAGTTCACGGGCCGCAGCAGTGCCCGCAGCTTGAGCGTGGGGGAGCGCTGCAGCTTGAGCAGATCCTTGGCCATCAGCACGCCGATGATGTTCTCGCGCGTGCCTTCGTAGACCGGAAAGCGCGAATGCGCGGTGCGGATGACCTGGTCAAGCAACGCCTCGAAGGGCGCATGGATGTCCAGCGCATCCATGCGCGGGGCCGGCACCATGATGTCGCCGGTGGTGCGGTCGGCCATGCGGATCACGCCTTCGAGCATGGCCAGCGCCTCGGGGCTGATGATGGCCTTGTCCTCGGCCTCGACCAGGGTTTCGATGAGGGCGTCGGGCGTATCGGGGCTGGGGTGCAGAAATTCGAGGAATTTTTGCCAGAAAGAGCGTTTGTCTTCCCGCTCTGGATGGGAGTCGGACACAGTGGTCAGTGAACAAGTCGAACAAGCTGCCAAGAATAGCCGATTGCAGCGCCGCTGCCGTGCTTATAGGGCTTGACAGCTTAGGGACTATCCGCGCTGGCTTGGGGCGCTGCCGCGCAGCAGGTGCTTCTTGAAGAAGTAGTCTGCTTCGGCAAAGCGCTGCTCCAGGCGCTGGGCCAGACGGGTGTCCAGGGCCGGGGCGGGCAGCTGCAGGTAGGCTTCGGCCTCGGTGCCGTGGTAGATCACGCGAGCGCCGGCATTGGCGGCGATTTTCAGCATGGCGCTGTTTTGCGTCAGCGCGTGGATGAACATGGTCTTGACGTTGCGGTTGCGGGCGTGCATCCCGGCGCGGGCAAACAGGCGGGCGCCCAGCCCCAGGCCCCGGGCGGCCTTGATCACCGAGACGCCGAACTCCGCCCCGGACTGGGGCGTGGGGCCGTAGCCCAGATGGGCCATGGCGATCAGCTGCAGGCGGCGGTTGAAGACGCCGAAGATTTCATCGCGCTCGAAATCCAGCTTGGCCACGTAACGCTCGATCTGCGCGTCGTTGGCGATATAGCCAAAGCGCAGGAAGCGGTCGGCATCGCTCAACTGCAACAGGTGCGCCAGTACCAGGGGACGGTGGCGGGCCTGGAGGGTGCGAATGGGCACCACTTTGGGCAGCAGGGGGCGGCCGGTCAGGCGCAGGAAGAATTTTTTGAAGGCAGCAAACAACATGGCACAAATCCAGGGGTAAACCCTTAATTTGTGCATTGCAACACACAATGAACGTCCGCAAGAATCCTAGGGTAAATACTAAGAACGTGTTTACGATCTCCGCGCGGGTATGCAGTCGCGGCCTCGGGCGGTCTGCGTCGTTGCAAATCCTCGCCATAGCACCGCTATGGCTGCGGTTTGCGCCTAGCAGATCATCCCGATCCGCATCCCGCACCCCTTCGCGCCGAGATCGTAAACACGTTCTAAGATGGGCGCTGCGGCTACAGCGGCACCGAGGTGGTGCCCTTGACGCGGTCGAGGACGAAGCTGGTCTTGCAGTCCTGCACGCTGGGGTGTTGCAGCAGCGTGTCCATGATGAAGCGGCTGTAGTGGCCCATGTCGCTGACCACGACTTGCAGCAGGTAGTCCATCTCGCCGGTCAGCGAGGCGCATTCGACCACTTCCGGCCAGGCTTGCACGCTTTCGCGGAAGGCGTCCATCGGGCTGCGTTTGTGGATGCCTGCGCCTTTTTCCAGACGCACGTTCAGGTAGGCGGTCAGGCCCAGGCCGACCTTGGCCGGGGCGATCAGGGCGACATAGCGCTCGATGATGCCCACGTCTTCCAGGCGCTTGACACGGCGCAGCACGGCGCTGGGCGACAGCCCCACCTGCTCGCCGATCACGTCGTAGGTCTGGCGGCCATTTTCTTGCAGGCGGCGCAGGATGGCGCGGTCGAGTTTGTCAATGTTGTGGCTGTCGGTCATGGCATGTTTTTTTCGAAAATTGGCGTTTTAATCAGGATGCTGCACTTTTATCAAGCCTTTCCTGGAGTATCTGCAATTTTCTTGCGTCATCGGTGAAATCCATTGTTTGGGATTTCCCTTAGATTAATTGACGTTTACGTAAAAGACAATCATGGCCCATGACAGCTTTTTCCACCCCTGGCCCGCTGTGGCCGGAAATGCGCTTCCTGGAGCGTGGCTGGCTCAGTGCCAACAACATCGTCTTCAACCAGGGCCAGGCGAGCGTGGTCGATACCGGCTATTGCACCCAGTCGGCGCAGACCGTGGCCCTGGTGCGCGAGGCGCTGGCCGGGCAGCCGCTGGCGCAGATTGTGAATACCCACTTGCACAGCGACCACTGCGGCGGCAATGCCGCCTTGCAGGCCGCCTGGCCGCAGGCCCGCACGCTGATTGCGCCGGGGCAGGCGGCCCATGTGCATGACTGGAACCCCGAGGCGCTCAGTTACACCCCCACCGGCCAGGACTGTCCGCGTTTTCGGGCCGATGGCGTGCTGGCGCCCGGCAGCGAGGTGCTGCTGGGCGAACATGCCTGGCAAGTCCATGCCGCGCCGGGGCACGACCCGCACTCGGTGGTGCTGTTCGAGCCGCAGCGGCGTCTGCTGATTTCCGCCGATGCGCTGTGGCAGCGCGGCTTTGGCATCGTGTTCCCGGAAATCGAAGGCGTGCAGGCGTTTGCCGACGTGGCCGCCACGCTGGACGTGATCGAGCGGTTGCAACCCGATTGGGTACTGCCCGGCCACGGCCCCATGTTCGACGACGTGGCCGGCGCCCTGGCCGTGGCCCGCAAGCGGCTGGCCGATTTCGTCGCCGACCCGCTGCGCCATGCCCGCTATGCCGCCAAGGTGCTGCTGAAATACAAGTTTCTGGAATGGCAACGCGCCAGCCTGCAACACGCGCAGGACTGGTGCGCCGCCACGTCCCTGATGCAGTTGCTGCGCGAGCGCTATTTTGCGCAGCAGGACAGTGCGGCCTGGACGCTGGCGCTGGTGCAGGAGCTGATCGCCAGCAACGCATTGCGCCGCGAGGAGGAGTGGCTGGTGGATGTTTAGTATGAAATAAATAGCTTCTACCGCTGGTATTCATTGAATTTCAATAGAAAAACACCTTGAAATCCAATGAATACCAGCGGTAGACGCTATTTTTATTTATTCATCCTCAGGGCAGCGCCTTGTTGTACGCCACGGGCGTATCTTTCGGCCCCACCTGCCCCAGGCGCGAGCGCAGCGATTGCGGCTGGCCGGTGATGGCGGCGGCGTAGTTGGTGGTGTTGGCCAGCACCTTCTTCACGTAGTCGCGTGTTTCGGTGAAGGGCACGTTCTCGGCCCAGATGGCGGCATCCAGCACCGGGCCGTTGCGCCAGTTGCGCGGGCGGCCCGGCCCGGCGTTGTAGCCGGCAGCGGCCAGCACCATCGAACCGTCGAAATCGTCCAGCGCCAGCTTCAGGTAGGCCGTGCCGATGGTGATGTTCACATCGTGCTGGTTGATCATCGACGGCTGGAAATCGGTCATGCCGATCTTCTTCGCCGTCCACTTGGCCGTGGCGGGCATCACCTGCATCAGCCCGGAGGCGCCGACGTGGGAGCGGGCGTCCATGATGAAGCGGCTTTCCTGGCGGATCAGCCCGTAGACATAGGCCGGGTCCAGGCCGATGTTGCGGGCGCGGGTCACCACCTCGTCCTTGAATGGCATCGGGTAGCGCTGTTGCCAGCTCGCGAAGCCGCGCGTGCGTTCGCTGGTGTTGATGCAGCGGTCCCAGACCTGGGCCTGGCAGGCCAGTTGCGCGGCGGCCAGCAGCTCGCGGTCGTTCATGCCGCCGGGCTGGTGCAGGTTGGTGGTGTAGTTCCATTCGCGCACGCCTTCGCTGCGCAGGCCGATGCGGATGGCGTACAGCGCCCGTGCCAGGCCGGGATTGGCGCGGGCGCGGGCGGCTTCCTCGGCGGTGGGCGGCTGGGGTTCGGGCGGCGGCAGCACGGCCTGCCCCAGGTCTTCGCGGGCCAGCTGCTCATAGAAGCCGTCGACGCCGGCAATGCTGTCCAGCAGCGCCTGGGCCTGTTCCTGGCCTTGCGGCGTGCCCTGGGCCAGCAGGGTGCGGGCCTTCCAGTAGACCCAGGTGCTGTCCTGCTGCTGCGCGGTGGACATGGCGGCAATCGCCTGCTGCACCAGACCCCATTGGCCCGCCCGCAAAGCCGCGCGGGCCAGCCAGGCCAGGCTGTCGTCGTTCAGGTCGGCGAGCTGCTGGACTTCGGCAAAGTAGTCCAGTGCGTCATCGGACAGGCGCCGCGCGGCAACCTTGCCGATCACGCCCCAGACCCAGTCGCGTTCCTCGGCGGACAGGGTCTTCTGCCAGCGCGTGCGCAGCAACTGGGCCGCCTGGTCGGGATCGCTGGCTGCCAGGCGGATGAGGGCCAGCGTCGCCAGGGCCGCAGGCGGGGTGGTTTTGCCGGTGGTCAGGTATTGCAGCGGGGATTTGAACAGCGTGGCCAGCGGGCCCACGTGCTGCGGGGCGGCAATGGCCAGCGCATCGCGGGCGGTGCCGAGCTGGTTGCGCTCGGCCCCCAGGCGGGCGCGTTGCCATACGGTCTGAGCGGGCAGTTGCTGGGCCGCGTAAAGAGTGCTGGCCGCGTAGGTGCAGCCATCGTCGCTGGCCGGCTGGTCCAGCCACAGCTGCTGCAGTTGCGTGCCGGCGTGGGCAGGCAGGCGGCCTTCCATGCTGGCGATGGCTAGGTCGTAGCAGCGCAACTGCTTGTCGTCCTGCATCCGGAAGTCGGTGTGCAGGCGCTCGAATTCCGCCCAGTCGCGGCGCTGGCCCAGCAACAGCAGCCAGTCGTTGCGCAGCCGGTCTTCCTGGTAGGTGCCGCGCCAGCGCTGCAGGAAGTCTTCCACTTCCTGGCTGGTGGCGCTGTCCAGCCGGGCCTTGAGCGCCCAGTATTGGGCCCAGACCTCCAGCGGGTGGCCCTGGGTGGCGGGCAGCAGGGCAGCCAGGGCCTTGCTGTCCTGCTTGCGGGCGGCCTGCTGCATCTGCAGCAGTACATCGTCGCCCGAAGGCTGCGCGAAAACAACGCCAGGGAGGGAGAATGTGGCGGCCAAAGCCACCAGCGGTGTCAGAATTGCAAGCCGTTTCATTGTGTGGATTATCTGATGGACAAAGTAGCCCTTCGTCGCAGCCTGGTGCAAGCGCGTTTGCAGATGCCCGACCGCCAGGAATGCAACCAGGCCTTGCAAAGGGCCATGCGCATCTGGCTGGTCGGACGTACCGATACGGTGATCGGCGCGTACTGGCCGATCAAGGGCGAGTTCGATCCATTGCCGGTGCTGCACCGTTGGAAGGAAGACGGCGAACTGCTCGACAAGCCGCAACTGCGCCGCATCGGCCTGCCGGTGATCGACAAAGTCACCAAAACCATGCGCTTTCACGTCTGGTACCCCGGCTGCCCGATGGAGGAGGATGCCTACGGCATTCCCAAACCCAAGGATACCGAGGTGATCGAGCCGACCCTGCTCTTCGTCCCCTGTGTCGGCTACGGCGCCGGGGGCTACCGCCTGGGCTATGGCGGCGGCTTTTACGACCGTACCCTGGCACAGCTGCAGCCCAAGCCGTTTACCGTGGGCCTGGGGTTCGCAGCAGGGTACATCGATTGCTTTGAGCCGGAAGCGCACGACCAGCCCCTGGATACCATCCTGAACGACTACGGCGCGGTCTGGCCGGTCTTTTGAAGCGTTGCATGCCCACGATGATGGGGGCCGCTGTTTTTTACGTTGCCTGCGGTAAACACCGCCTTCGTACTGTGATCTGCGGGGCAAGATACAGTGCAGGCCTCAAGATTGCCGCATTCGAGCCGACAAGAAATACGGTATTGCCCCTTTAGTTCCTTTTTTTGACTGCCCGGCAGTCTGACAAAATCCATCTCCTATGTTTGCCCTTATTGGTTATGCCATCGCTTTCGGTTGCGTGTTCGGCGTGTATATCTTGCACGGCGGCAACGTTGCCGTCCTGGCCGAGGCGCTGCCCTTCGAAATGGCCACCATTGGTGGTTCGGCCTTTGGCGCGTTCCTGGTTTCCAATCCGCCCAAAGTGCTCAAGGCCACGATAGCGGCGGTTCTGGGTGCTTTCAAAGGAGCGCGGCAGAACAAGGCCCGTTTCATGGATTTGCTGGCGCTGCTCTACGACATCCTGCAAAAAGCCCGGAAAGAAGGGCTGATGTCCATTGAAGGGGATGTGGAAGAACCGCAAAACTCGCCCCTGTTCCAGAAATACCCCAACCTGTTGGCAGACCATCATCTGATGGACTTCATGACCGACTATCTGCGCATGATGGTTTCCGGCAATCTCAATTCGCATGAGATCGAATCCCTTATGGACAATGAGATCGAGGCTCACCATCAGGAAGCACATCGTCCGGTGATGGCCTTGCAGCGTTTGGCGGGTGCCCTGCCGGCCTTCGGTATCGTCGCTGCCGTGCTGGGGGTGGTCAATACGATGGGTTCCGTCGGGCAGCCGCCCTCGGTGCTGGGGGGGATGATCGCATCGGCACTGGTCGGCACGTTCCTGGGGATTTTGCTTGCCTATGCCCTGGTGGAGCCCATGGCCTGTTTGGTGGAACACAACGTGCAAGATGCCTCGAAAGAGTTTGACTGCGTCAAATGCACCTTGATTGCCAGTATGCAAGGCTACAACCCGCCCACTGCCATCGAGTTTGGCCGCAAGGTGCTGTTCTCCACCGAGCGCCCCGGGTTCCTGGAGCTGGAGTCCCACGTCAAGGGCAAGAAGTAAATGGCAACCTCTCCCCAGGGTCAGGCGGGTGGGAGCGAGAAAAAGCTCCAGCCCATCATCATCAAGCGCATCAAGAAGGGCGGTCATGCCGCCCATGGCGGCGCGTGGAAGATCGCCTATGCCGACTTTGTGACGGCCATGATGGCCTTTTTCCTGCTGATGTGGCTGCTCGGCTCTACGGCCAAGGGGGACTTGCAAGGGATCGCTGCCTACTTCAATTCCCCGCTGAAAGTGGCCATGCAAGGTGGCGACGGTGCTGGCAACAGCTCCAGCATCATTCCGGGCGGCGGTACCGACCTGGCCCGTATCAGTGGTCAGGTCAAGCGCTCGGAATCCGACGCCGATACCAGCCGACGCAAGGACATTGACGCCAAGGCCCGACGTGCCCAGGAAGATGCGCAGCGTATCAAGGCGCTGCGGGCCAAGATCGATGCCGTGATCTCCAGCAACGCCACCCTTAACGAATACCGCTCGCAAATCCGCATGGACGTCACGCCGGATGGCCTGCAAATCCAGATCGTTGACGAGCAGAACCGTCCCATGTTCGACATCGGCAGCGCCATCGTCAAACCGTATATGCGTGACATCCTGCGTGAAGTGGGGGCAGCGTTGGGGGGCGTGGAAAACCGTATCAGCCTGGCGGGCCACACCGATGCCGCTCCGTACGGCAATGGTGAGCGTGGCTATGGCAACTGGGAATTGTCGGTAGACCGTGCCAATGCTTCACGCCGTGAATTGGTGGCTGCCGGCATGCCGGACGACAAGCTGGCCCGGGTCGTCGGGTTGGCCTCTACGGATTTGCTGTTGCCCGATCAACCGCGTGCGCCGCAAAACCGGCGCATCACGATTACCGTCCTCACGCGCGAGGCCGAGGAGCGACTCCTGGGGAAAAACCCCCAGGTCGTTACCCAGGAAACCGCCGTGCCGCAAGTGCTGGCAGGGCAAACCCCGGACAATCCACCCTCTGAACCGGAGACAATACCGGCATTGGCAGATGGATTGGCAGCGCAGCCGACTGCGACCAGTTCGACTGCACCTTGACTAATAACTTTTGACCGAAAGGGGCCCGTGTGGCGAATACTGCCCTTCGTTTTTTGATCGTCGACGACTTCTCCACCATGCGCCGTATTGTGCGCAACCTGCTGAAGGAAAGCGGGTTTTCCGAAGCTGATGAAGCCGAAGATGGTGTCGTTGCCCTGCAGAAGCTGCGCAGCAGCAAGTTCGATTTTGTCGTAACCGACATCAACATGCCGAACATGAACGGCTTTCAGCTTCTGGCTGAAGTGAAGTCGGACGAAAAGCTCAAGCACCTGCCGGTGCTGATGGTGACGGCCGAAGCCCGCAAGGAGGATATCGTTGCTGCCGCCCAGGGCGGAGCGGCCGGTTATATCGTCAAGCCCTTTACCAAGGCGACCTTGGAAGAGAAAGTAAACCTGATCCTGAAAAAGCAGGGTCTGGCGTAAAGCGTTATGCAAGAAGAACAGTCCCCTCCCCCCCCTGTGGATGCCCCCGCAGCCAGTCTGGGCCAAGGCGGGGTGCACAACAAACTGGGTTTGCTGACGCGCCAGTTGCACGATGCTCTGCGTGAGTTGGGGTATGCCGACCGCCTGCGCAGTTCTGCCGACAAGCTGCCCGACGCCCAGAATCGCTTGTCCTATATCGCCCGCCTGACAGGCGAAGCGGCGGAAAAAGTCCTCACCCTGGTCGATGACGCGAAGGTACGGCAAACTACTATCGTCAGTGAAACCAAACGGATGCGGCAGTCCATGATTGCCGATCCTGTGGCGGCTGTGGCCAAGGGCCACATCATGAATTACCTGGAGGAGATGGAAAAATCCACGGAAATCGTGGATCAGCAGCTCACCGACATCATGATGGCGCAGGATTTTCATGACCTGACCGGACAGGTTATTGCTAAGGTGGTTAGCCTTGCCTCGAACCTGGAAAGTCAACTGGTCGAGCTGCTGCTGCAAACCGCGCCTCCTGGTGCGGTGCCTGTGACACCGGCTACCGAGCCTGTGCCGGAAGCGGCGAATGCCGAGGATGCCTGGGCCGCAGCCCTTGCAGAAGGCGCTTCCGGGGAAGTGGCGTCACCGGCACACCCGGAACTCAGCGGCCCGGTGGTCGACCCGCAAGGCTCGCCCAATGTGGTGTCCTCGCAGTCCGAAGTGGACGATTTGCTTGCCAGCTTGGGTTTTTAATAAAAAGCGCCTTAAACCCTTGTGGAGCAAGCGGTATAAGCTCCTGTTTTTAAGCTATTTCGGACTTTTTTGTATCCGGGTGAAAGAATAAGCGCCGCTTAACAAGCGCTTATTCCTGCTTTACCGGGAAGGCGGATCCGGACAATGGCATGAGACCTTACCTCTCATGCCACCATGGAATCGAGCCAAGATAAATCCCTTCCAGCAACCGCCAGGAAGCTGCAGAAAACCCGCGAGAACGGACAGACGTCACGTTCGCGGGATCTGTCGCATCTGGCGGTTTTGGGCGTCGGCTGTGCCGTGGTACTGGCAGGGGGGCCGACTTTGCTGCAGCACATGCGTATTGAAATGGGGCGGCAACTGACCTTTGATGGGGCCAGCGTATTGGTGCCGCAGCTGATGCTGGAACGCCTGGCAAGCATGATGGGCCTTGGCATTGTCGGGGTGTGCGTGTTTGCCCTGTGCATCAATATCGCCTCTATCTTGCTCAGTCTGATGTCTGGCGGCTGGGTCTTCAGCTGGAAGCCCATCATGCCCAAGTTCAGCAAGCTCAATCCCCTGGCCGGGCTGGGCAATGTGTTTTCCAAGCAGCAGCTGATAACGGCGCTGAAAAACGTGGCACTCACGCTGATTCTGGGTTTTGTCGCCTGGCTGCATATCCGCGATGGCATCCCTTATGTCGCCAAGCTGCCCGCCCAGGGCAGTCCGATGGCGCTGGCCATGGTGGGCAACTGGATCCTGTCCGGCCTTGCCATGCTGATGCTGGTCGTGTTCATCATTGCCCTGATTGACGTGCCCTTGCAGAAATTCCTGTTCCTGCAGCGCTTGAAGATGAGCCACCAGGAAGTCAAACAGGAACACAAGGAGTCCGAAGGCAGCCCGGAGGTCAAGGGCAAGATTCGCCAAAAGCAGCGCGAGATGGCGCACCGTGCCTCTGTCTCCCGCGTGCCGACGGCCGACTTCGTGGTCACCAACCCGACCCACTATGCCGTGGCCTTGCGCTACGACGAAGCGACCATGGCAGCGCCTCAAGTGGTGGCCATGGGGGCGGATTTGATCGCTTTGAAAATCCGTGAAGTGGCCAAGGCCCACAGCGTGCCGGTGCTGGAGTCACCGATGCTGGCCCGGGCCTTGTATGCCCATGCCGAGCTGGACCAGGCCATACCGGCACAGCTTTATACCGCCGTCGCCCAGGTGCTGGCCTATGTCTATCGCCTGAAAGCCAGCCTGCGTGGGGATGCCCCTGCGCCGGGGGTGCTGGTGCAGCCGGACGTGCCGCAAGAGCTGGATCCGCACAGCAAAAAGCGCCCCCCGGCGCAGAACGTTTGATAAATCGAAGAAGGTGGTCGTGCTATGAGTACCGCAAGTCTGAAAAATCTCCAGCAATGGGTCGGCCAGCGTGGACTGGCTGCGCAAGGGCTGGCTGCACCGGTATTGGTGATCGCGATTCTGGCGCTCATGGTGCTGCCCATTCCGCCGTGGTTGCTGGACACTTTCTTCACCTTGAACATTGCCGTGGCGCTGATGGTGATGATGGTCGCCGCGTACATGATCAAGCCGCTGGACTTTGCCGCCTTCCCTTCGGTGTTGCTGCTGACGACCCTGATGCGTCTGTCGCTCAACGTGGCCTCGACCCGGGTGGTGCTGATGGAAGGGCATACCGGCCCCGGCGCTGCAGGGGCGGTGATCGAGGCGTTTGGCCATTTTTTGATCGGCGGCAACTTTGCCGTGGGCTTGATCGTGTTTGCCATCCTGGTGGTCATCAACTTCATGGTCGTGACCAAGGGGGCCGAGCGGATTGCCGAGGTGTCGGCCCGGTTTACCCTGGATGCCATGCCCGGCAAGCAAATGGCCGTCGATGCCGATTTGAATGCAGGACTGATCGATGAAGCCGAGGCCAAGCGCCGTCGTCTGGAAGTGCAGGAAGAGGCCAATTTCTTCGGCTCCATGGATGGTGCCAGCAAGTTCGTGCGCGGGGACGCGGTGGCCGGGATTCTGATTTTGATCATCAACATCATTGGCGGCTTTGCCATCGGCATGGCCCAGCACGGGCTGTCGGCTGGGGAAGCGGCCAACAGCTACATTCTGCTGGCGGTGGGCGATGCCCTGGTGGCACAGATTCCTGGCCTGCTGATCTCGGTGGCGGCGGCCATGGTGATCTCCCGCGTCGGCAAGGACAACGATACCGGCAAACAGATTGCTGCCCAGATGTTCATGTCGCCCCGTGCCCTGGGAATTACGGCGGCAATTTTGATTCTGCTGGGCTGCATTCCGGGTATGCCGCACACGGTGTTCCTGGTGATGGGCAGCGTCTTCGGCTATGGCGCCTGGCTTGCCATGCAGGCCCAGAACAAGCCGCAGGAGACAGAGGCGCAGGTTGCCGCCGCTCAGGAGGCGCTGGCCGCTCCCCAGCAGGAAACCGAGGCGACCTGGGACGATCTGCAGCCTGTGGACTTGCTGGGTCTGGAACTGGGCTACCGCCTGATTGCCCTGGTGGATAAAAAACGGCAGGGGGATCTGCTCACCCGCATCAAGGGGGTGCGTCGCAAATTTGCCCAGGAAGTGGGCTTCCTGCCGCCTGCGGTGCATGTGCGTGACAACCTGGAACTGAAGCCCAGTGCCTATCGCATCACCTTGCGCGGCGTGATGGTTGGCGAGGGTGAAGCTTTCCCCGGCATGTACCTGGCGATCAATCCGGGTGGCATCACCACGCCGCTGATCGGCACACCCACCACCGACCCTGCTTTCGGCCTGCCTGCGCACTGGATCGATGAGCGCCAGAAGGAAGCGGCACAAATGGCGGGTTTTACCGTCGTTGATTCGGAAACTGTCATGGCGACACATTTGTCACACTTGATGCAAATGCATGCTGCCAAGTTGTTGAGCCGTTCCGAGGTGCAGCAACTGGTGGACCATGTGGCCAAGTCCGCTCCCCGGTTGATTGAAGAAGTGATTCCCAAGATGGTGCCTATTACCGTGTTCCAGAAAGTTCTCCAGCTGCTGCTGGAGGACGCGGTGCACATCCGTGATATTCGCACCATCATCGAGACGCTGGCAGAAAACGCTGGCGTGACGCAAGACCCGGCGGAGCTGGCGCGGCGCGTGCGCATTGCCCTGGCACCGGCCATCGTCCAGCAAATCTACGGGCCGACCCGCGAGCTGAATGTGATTGCCATCGAACCAGGGCTGGAGCGCCTGTTGGTGCAGGCACTGACCAATGCCAACGGCCCCTCTCTGGACCCTGGCGTGGCCGATGTGCTCACCCAGCGTGCTGCCGAAGTGGCCAATCAGCAGGAAGAGCTGGGTATGCCGGCCTGCCTGCTGGTGCCCGACCAAATCCGTAATGCCATTGCCCGCCTGGTGCGGCGCGTGGCCCCGCGCCTGCAAGTGCTGGCGCACAGTGAAATTCCCGAAACGCATTCCATCCGCATCGGCCCGATTCTTAAAGGTGCATGACTATGAACATCCAACGCTTTATTGCTCCCACCTCGCGTGAAGCTTTAGCCAAAGCACGGTCTGTTTTTGGCGAAGGCACCCTGATCCTGTCCAACCGCGCGACGGCCCAAGGGGTCGAGGTGATGGCCACGGCAGAAGACAACCTGCACCACATGGACAGTGGCCAGACGACCAGTTCCGGCCTGCGGGCCGCCATCCAGGCCCGGGAAGCCGAGGAAACACGCCCCCTGCGCAAAGCCCCGGCCCCGGTGGCCGCCCCGGCAGCACCGGTACGGCCAGCAGCCCCCGTGCAAGTCAGCCCACGCCAAAGCGTGGCCGAGGATACCGAGCAACTGGCGATGAGTACCTTGTCGTTTCAGGACTACGTGCGCGAGCGCATGTTGCGTCGCCGCAGCGAGGGCATCCAGGCAACAGACTTGCCCGACGCGCAATTGCCCACTTTTGCCCGCAAGGCCCGCCAGGAAAGCTTGCAAGCGGCGGCGGCTCCTCAGCCCGTGCGCCAGAACCCCCTGCGAGCCATGACGACCGAGCAACCCCAGGCCAAAGCGCTGCAGGCGCTGCCTGCCGTCAGCCCGGGCATGTTGCACGAGCTGCAATCGGTCAAAAGCCTGATTGAAGAGCGCTTCAATACCTTGGCCTGGCTGGGGCAGACGCGGCAGAATCCCTTGCAGTCCAACCTGATTCTGAAGCTGATCCGCGCCGGTTTTTCCCCTGCCCTGGCCCGCACGCTGATCGAACGGGTACCGCAAAACAGCGGCCCGGCCGAAGCCCTGCGCTGGCTCATGCAGGTGCTGGAGCGCAATTTGCGCACCGACGCTGCTGCGTCCCCGATTTACGAAGTGGGCGGCGTCTTTGCGCTGATCGGCTCTACTGGCGTGGGCAAAACCACCACCGCCGCCAAGCTTGCAGCCCTGTGTGCCCAGAAGCATGGCCCGCAAAGCGTGGGCCTGATTACGCTGGACACTTACCGCGTTGGCGGCCATGAGCAACTGCGTGCCTATGGCCGGATGCTGGGCGTGGTCGCCCATCTGGCGCACGACAAGGCTGCATTGCAAGATTTGCTGGGCCTGCTCTCTGGCAAGAAGATGGTCATCATCGACACGACGGGCGTGGCTCCCCGCGACCCTCGCAAGGACGACATCCTGCAGGTGCTGGATCTCCCGGGCGTCCAGCAATTGCTGGTGACCAATGCCGGTTGCCATGGCGATACCCTGGATGAGTCGCTGGCCGCCTTCAAACATGGCAACTGCCGTCAGGCCATCCTTTCCAAGGTCGATGAGGCCGTCAAGCTTGGGCCTGCACTCGATGCCTTGATCCGCCATCAGATGGTGCTGCGGGGTGTCACTACGGGGCAACGGGTGCCAGAAGACTTTGAGCGTGCCGTGGCCAGCGAGTTGATTGCTACTTCGATGCGTACACACAGCAAATCGGCTTTTGATCCCAGCAGCCTGGATTTGGATTTTTTCTACGCAGATTCTCCATTGGGGGCCGCGACGGGAGGTTTCCATGCTTGAGAGCAGCTTGCACCAAGGCAGCAGCCTGCGCTGGTACACCCGTGGTTTGCGGGTTTTGAGCATCATTCCATCTGGGGAGGCAGAAGACTTGTCTGCCCTCTGGAGTGCCTGTGCCGTGCTGCAGGAGCAAGGTTATCCAGTGGTGATCCTGGATGGCCTGGAACAAGAAACAGACCAGGCACCTGGACTGCAGGACATCCTGCAAGGCCATGCCGATTGCGGCTCGACCGCATTGTCGGCAGATATTACGCGTCCCCATGCGATTGCCAGCTTGCCGGCCGCGCGGGGATTGGTGCAATTGGCACATTTGGGGCTGGCGAGCGGCCAGCGCCCGTTGAGTCTGCTGTATCGGCATTTGCGCAACCATGCGCTGGTCGTGCTGTTGGCCCCTGCGCCCTTGCTGGCACCGGTATTGCAGGGAATACAGCAAGCGCCCTGGGTGCTGGTGCCGGGGCGGCGCAGCAGTGTCGTTCCGTGCTACCGGGCGCTCAAGCATATGTTCATGCATACGGGGGTCATGCCGCAGTTGCTGGCCTTGCGTCCGGCCCATACCGGGCTCGACCCCTTGTTGAAATCGATCGCGCAGTGTGCGCATCATCATTTGCGTACCGAACCGCTGGCCCAGCAGGTCGATCCGGGCGATCCACGGGGATTGCAGCGCTGGGCGCTACAATGCTTAGAGCAAAGCCAGATCGTCGCCATGCCTGGGCAGGCGGCTGCGCCGCTCCCATTTTCTGCCCCTTCTCCCGCTTTATCTTCAGTGTGGAATCATTGAGTTGATGTACACCGTTCACGGACAGTTAAGTCTTGATGCTCTGATACGCCAGCACGCGCCGCTGGTGCGGCGTATTGCGCAGCACATGATGGCCAAACTGCCCCCCAGTGTCGAACTGGACGACTTGATTCAGGTGGGCATGATCGGTCTGGCCGATGCACTGTCGCGCTACGAGGCCAGCCAGGGCGTGCAATTCGAGACCTTTGCCAGCCAGCGCATCCGGGGTGCGATGCTCGATGAGTTGCGTGGCAATGACTGGATGAGTCGCAGTGCCCGCAAAGGTCAGAAAGATATCGAAGCAGCGATCCACCGTCTGGAGCAAATTTTGGGGCGACCTCCGAAGGAGTCTGAAATCGCCCAGGAAATGGCGCTGGAGCTGGCCGAGTACCAGGAATTGCTGGGAAGGGTACGTGGTACCCAGCTGATTTATCTGGAAGATATCGGGCAAGGTGGTGATGAGGGAGAAAGTTTTCTTGATCGCCATGTGGCCGACGCCGAGGCCGATCCTTTTGCCCAACTGCGTGATCACCGCTTGCGCCAGGCGTTGGTGCAGGCGATTGAAAACTTGCCCGAGCGTGAAAAGTACGTCATGTCCATGTATTACGAGCATGACATGAACCTCAAGGAAATCGCTGCCGTGCTGGACGTCACCGAGTCGCGGATCAGTCAGCTGCACAGCCAGGCGATTGCCCGATTGCGCACCAAGATGCGTTTGCATTGAAGCGTTCAAGTTTGCGGAAAACCTGCCGATAAAGGGCTAAGCCCGAGGTGCGCAGGTAGTTGGGGTCAAGAGGATTGGCTGGTGCTAGCGGCAGTTTTTAGGCTTTTGCTTCAAGACCAATAGCGCCACAATAGACATTAGTGCATGCATGGCCTGTGGTTCTGCATAGCGGTTTGAGGAGTATTCATCATGGCAATTTCATCCGCAGGTATTGGCAGCGGTCTGGATGTCGGCAAGATCGTCGAACAGATGGTTGCGGCCGAGAAAACACCGCTGAAAAAGCTGGAGGTGAAGGCCGAAGGCATCCAGACGCAGATCTCCACCTATGGCGAGATCAAGTCGCTGACCTCCAAGCTGGGCGATATCGTCTCCAAGCTGACGCGTGACAGTGCCTGGAACGGGGTGAACATCAGTTCCAGCAACAGCACCATTTCCGGCACCATGACCGGAATTGCCACGCCTGGCACGTACAACATCAAGGTCACGCAATTGGCACAGGCGCAAACGACTGTCGTTGGTGGCGCTGATGCTGCCGCTCTGGCCAAGGATGAAACCATGGGGGCCAGTGGCAAGATCACATTGAAGATGGGCGATCAGGTCAAGGAACTGAGTATTTCCAGTTCCGATACGCTGACCAAGATCGCTGCCAAGGTGAACGAGACGGGGATGGGCATTCAGGCTTCGGTGGTGACCGATGTAGACGGCAAGGAGCGCCTGATGCTGCGCTCCAAGGAGACCGGTACTGACAAAAGATTCGCCGTCGATATTGATTCCGCCCTGAACAAACTGGAGCAGACCGAGGCCCAGGAGGCGCGGAACGCCAAGGTGGAACTCAATGGCGTGGCGGTGGAATCCAACAGCAACACCTTTTCGGCAACCATTCCTGGCATGTCTTTCACCGTGTCCGAAGTGACCACAAACACCGCTACTCTGGCGGTGAAGGCCGATACCGAGGCCATGAAAAAGAACATTCAGGAGTTTGTCGACGCCTATAACGAACTCAACGACCTGTTGGGTAAATCCACCAAGTACACTGAAGAAACCAAGATGGCTGGTGCGCTCCAGGGGGATAGCGCCACGGTGAGCTTGCAGAACTCGCTGCGTATGCTGCCCCAGGGGATTTCAGGCAGCAAGGATGGCCTGACTCGCCTGGCCGATATCGGCATCCAGATGCAGGAGGGCGGCAAGCTCAGCATGGACACCAGCAAGCTGGATAAAGCGCTGACCAATCTGGACGGTTTGAAAGGTCTGTTTGCCAACAAGGCCGACAGTCTGGGGCAGGGCGGCGGGATTGCCGTGAACTTCAAGAACTTTACCGACAAGCTGCTGTCGTTTGACGGGACGCTGAACACGAAGACCGACTCGCTGGAGCGCACGCTCAAGAGCAACACTGCCGAGCAGGACAAGGTCAATAAACGCGCCGAAGCGCTGGAGACACGGTTGTATGCGCAGTACTCGGCGCTGGACGTGAAAATGTCTTCGCTGAATGCGTTGAATTCCTATGTCTCGCAAATGGTGACTACGTGGAATAACTCGAAGAGCTAATACCCCCATTCAGGTCGGCACCGCGCTTGTACTTTTTACGATTGCCAAGGATTCGCATGTTTTCTTCTCCAGGATTCAACAGGGCCAATGCCTACCGCCAGGTAGGTGCGCATTCGGGGGTGGAAAGCGCCTCGCCCCATGCCTTGATACAAATGTTGTTCGATGGCCTGTTTCAAAGCCTGAATGCTGCTCGCGGTGCGATACAGCGTGGCGAGGTGGAGGAAAAAGGACGCCATTTGGGCAAGGCCGTGCGTATCTTGCAGGAAGGGCTGGCGGCGGGCCTCGATCTGGAAAAGGGCGGGGAGCTGGCTGGCAACTTGAAGCTGCTGTACGACTATTGCGTCAAACAGCTCACCCAGGCCAACGTGCGCAACGATCCGGCCCTGGTCGAGGAAGTCATGGGGGTGCTGCAGCCCGTAGCACAAGGTTGGAAAGAAATTGGCCCACAGGGCAGCACAACTGCTGGCGCCTGACAGCGCCAAGGAGTGAGGGAGATGCAATTGCTGGATTTTTACAAAGCTATCGAGAACAAGAGCACAGACATGTTGCAGGCGGCCATGGACAGCAACTGGGATGCGGTGGCGGATTGCGAGAAGGCCTGTTCCGTGTTGATCGGTGAACTGCGGGCGCAAGGTGAGCAGCAGGCGCTATCGTCGCAAGAGCGCAAGGAAAAAACACGCATCATGCAGCGCATCCTGCGCAATGATGCCCAAATCCGCCTGCTGGCTGAACCGTGGCTGGCTACCCTGGAATATATGGGGACAGCGCCGGCAGGCTCGGCCTTGCATTGATGTACTGCCTGTTTTAACGCCCTCCAAGGTGTTCTTGTGGCCCGGATAGTTTGTCTATCCGGGCTTTTTTCTTGTGTGTGGCGGGTTTAGCGCAAAAACAGCTGGTAGGCTGGATTGCTGGTTTCCTCCACCCAAGGGTAACCCAGGCTGTCCAGGAAAGCGGCAAACTGGGCATTGTCCTGGGCGGGCACCTGGATACCGACCAGGATGCGCCCATAGTCGGCACCCTGGTTGCGGTAGTGGAACAGGGAGATGTTCCAGCTGGGGTGCATCAGGCTCAGGAATTTCAGCAGGGCGCCCGGGCGTTCCGGGAAGACAAAGCGCAGCAGGCGCTCATCCTGCGCCAGGGTGGAGGCACCGCCCACCATGTGGCGCAGATGCTCCTTGGCCATGTCGTCGTGGGTCAGGTTGAGCGCGGCAAAGCCGTGGGTCTGGAAGTGTTCGACGATCTGGGTGGATTCGCCGGGGGCGCTGGTGGAAAGGCCCACGAACACATGGGCGCGGGTCTGGTCGCTGATGCGGTAGTTGAACTCGGTGACGCTGCGCGGCCCGCCCGGCAGCAGGTCGATCAGCTGGCAAAAGCGGCGGAAGCTGCCGCGTTCCTCGGGAATGGTCACCGCCAGCAGGGCTTCGCGCTCTTCGCCGACATTCGTGCGTTCGGCCACGAAGCGCAGGCGGTCGAAATTCATGTTCGCACCGCACAAGATCGCGGCGTAGGTTTCGCCTTCCGTCTTGTGTTCGGCCACATATTGCTTGATGGCCGCCACGGCCAGGGCACCTGCCGGCTCGACGATCGAGCGGGTATCGACAAACACATCCTTGATCGCCGCGCAGACGGCATCGGTATCGACGACCACGAAGTCATCCACCAGCGCCTGGGCAATGCGGAAAGTCTCCTGCCCCACCAGTTTCACGGCGGTGCCGTCCGAGAACAGGCCCACATCCGGCAGCTCCACGCGCTGGCCCGCCAGCACCGATTGCCGCATGGCGTCCGAATCCTTGGTCTGCACGCCGATGACCTTGATGTCCGGGCGCACCGCCTTGATGTAGTTGGCCACGCCCGCGATCAGGCCGCCGCCGCCAATGGCGACGAACACGGCATCCAGGCGGGGGCTGCCCAGCTTTTGCAGTTGTTGCAGCATTTCCATGGCGACCGTACCCTGGCCGGCGATCACGTCCGGGTCGTCAAAGGGGTGGATGAAGGTCAGCCCCTGCTTTTCCTGCAGCACCACGGCGTGCTGGTAGGCGTCGGAATAGCTCTCGCCTGCCAGCACCACTTCGCCCCCCAGCGCGGCCACGGCATCGATTTTCAGTTGCGGCGTGGTCGTGGGCATCACGACGATGGCGCGGCAGCCCAGCTTGCGGGCACCCAGGGCCACGCCCTGGGCGTGGTTGCCGGCAGAGGCGCAGATCACCCCGCGCTCCAGCTGGCCGGGGGTGAGATTGGCCATCTTGTTGTACGCGCCGCGCAGCTTGAAGCTGAACACCGGCTGCTGGTCTTCGCGTTTGAGCAGAACTTTGTTGCACAGGCGGCGGCTGAGGTTTTTGGCGACTTCCAGGTCGGTTTCCAGGGCGACGTCGTAGACGCGGGCGTTCAGGATGCGGGTCAGATAGTCGGCGGGTGTGAGCGCGGTAGATTCAGGGGGCAAGGTCGTCATAAGTATTCGGAATACGGGGGGCGGGCCGGTGCCCGTCCGCAAAGCCAAACATCATAGGCACTACGCCCGGCGCCTGCGCGAACGCAGTACGAGGCCGGGCATCGCCAGTCTCTATTGGCAGGAATGGGCGAAAAAAAACCCCGGGTCGTGAAACCCAGGGTTGGAATCCACCTTTGGAGGGTGGAGGAGACAACAGGTGCGATACATTCGCGATGTCAGGGATTCTAAGTAGATTTGTGTTGCGTTGCAACAAATTTAATTCACAAGGAGATTGCATGGAATGCACAGTGAGCTGGACGGGCGCCAGCGGTACCCGTTCGGGCATGGGCTTTGTCGCGGAAACCGGCAGCGGCCATATCGTGAACATGGACGGTGCGCCCGATGAGCGCACCCCTGCCAACGGCGGCCAGAACCTGGCGGCGCGGCCGATGGAGCTGCTGCTGGCGGGCATGGGCGGCTGCACGGCTTACGACGTGGTGCTGATCCTGAAGCGTGGCCGCCATGACGTGCGGGGCTGCACGGTGCAGATTCAGGCCGAACGCGCCGAGGTCGAACCCAAGGTGTTCACCACCATCAACCTGCACTTCACCGTGACCGGCAAGGATTTGCCCGAAGCGGCGGTGGAGCGTGCCATTGCCCTGAGCCACGAGAAATACTGCTCGGCCAGCATCATGCTGGGCAAAACCGCGCAGATCACCACCAGCTTTGCGGTTGTGCAATCTTGATAGCTGTTTCCGCTTGAATATAGCCATTTTCAGGTAATAAACATCCTGAAAATGTCTAAGGCTTTTCGGTAGACGCTCTTAATATTGAAAAGTCGTTGGGTGTGGCAGATGGGGGTGTGCGGGCCTAAAATCGGGCGTTTTGCCTAGCGCGGGTGCTTCCGCCCCTCGGCAGAACGATCAACATAGAACCGCACATGCTCACCTTCCAAGACATCATCCTGAAATTGCAGACCTACTGGGCCAACCAGGGCTGCGCGTTGCTGCAACCGTATGACATGGAGGTGGGCGCGGGCACGTCGCACACGGCAACCTTTCTGCGGGCCATCGGCCCCGAGCCGTGGAAGGCCGCCTACGTGCAGCCCAGCCGCCGCCCCAAGGATGGCCGCTACGGCGACAACCCCAACCGCCTGCAGCACTATTACCAATACCAGGTGGTGTTGAAGCCCGCCCCGGCGAACATTCTGGAGCTGTACCTGGGCAGCCTGGAGGCCCTGGGCTTCGACCTGAAGAAAAACGACATCCGCTTTGTCGAGGACGATTGGGAAAACCCCACCCTGGGCGCCTGGGGCCTGGGCTGGGAAGTGTGGCTTAACGGCATGGAAGTGACGCAGTTCACCTACTTCCAGCAAGTTGCCGGTATCGACTGCAAGCCCGCCACCGGCGAGATCACCTATGGCCTGGAGCGCCTGGCCATGTATTTGCAAGGCGTGGACAACGTCTACAACCTGACGTGGACGGAAGGGCCTGATGGCTCCAAATTGACTTATGGCGACGTCTACCACCAGAACGAGGTGGAGCAGTCCACCTACAACTTCGAGCATTCCAACGTGGACTTTTTGTTCACCGCCTTCACCGCGCACGAGCAAACCGCCAACCAATTGATTGCCGAGCAACTGGCCCTGCCCGCCTACGAGCAGGTGCTGAAAGCCGCGCACACCTTCAACCTGCTGGACGCACGCGGCGCCATCAGCGTGACGGAGCGTGCTGCCTACATTGGCCGCATCCGCAATCTGGCCCGCGCCGTGGGCAAAAGCTATCTGGACAGCCGCGCCCGCCTGGGCTTCCCCATGGCCCCCAAAGCGCACGCCGACGAAGTGCTGGCCGAACTGGCCAAGGCTACCGAAAAGCAGAAAAAAGCTGCCTGAAAAATTTTTAAAAAAATCACCCTCCAGGGCTTGCTGAACAAGCGCTGGAAGCTATCAAGATTGCCATGACTACTGCCAACCTCCTTGTTGAACTGTTCGTCGAAGAACTGCCCCCCAAAGCCCTGCAAAAGCTGGGCGATGCCTTTGCCAGCGTACTGCGCGACCAACTGGCCGCGCAGGGGCTGACCAGCGCCGCCTCGCAACTGACGGCCTACGCCTCGCCGCGCCGCCTGGCTGCGCACATCACCGCCGTGCTGGCGCAGGCGCCGGACAAGGCCGTGTCGCAAAAACTCATGCCCGTGGCCGTCGGGCTGGAGGCCGACGGCCAGCCCAAGCCCGCACTGCTGAAAAAACTGGCGGCTCTGGGTGCGGACGCCAGTGCCGTCGCCAGCCTCCAGCGCGTGGATGATGGCAAGGCGGAAGTGCTGTATTTCGAGAGCATCGCCCAGGGCGCCACCCTGGCTGCAGGCCTGCAAAAGGCGCTGGACGAGGCCATTGCCAAGCTGCCCATCCCCAAGGTCATGACCTACCAGTTGCAGGATGGCTGGAGCAGCGTCCACTTCGTGCGCCCGGCGCATGGTCTGGTGGCGCTGCATGGGGCCGCCGTGGTGCCCGTCACTGCCTTGGGCCTTGCGGCGGGCAACAGCACCCAGGGCCACCGGTTCGAGGCCAGCGCTCACCCCGTGGTGCTGCAAGACGCCGACAGCTACGCCGGCCAATTGCGTGACCAGGGCGCAGTGGTTGCCAGCTTTGCCGAACGCCGCGCCCTTATCGCCCGGCAACTGCAAGCCGCAGCGGCCCAGGTCGGCGGCGGCGTGCAGCCCATTGAAGATGCTGCCCTGCTGGACGAAGTGACGGCCCTGGTCGAGCGCCCCAACGTGCTGGTGTGCGAGTTTGAAAAGGAATTTCTGGAAGTGCCGCAGGAGTGCCTGATCCTGACCATGAAGGCCAACCAGAAATACTTCCCGCTGCTGGATGCGCAGGGCAAGCTGACGCACCAGTTCCTTGTCGTCAGCAACATTGCGCCGCAGGATGCCAGCGCCGTGGTGGGCGGCAACGAGCGCGTGGTGCGCCCGCGTCTGGCCGATGCCAAATTCTTCTTCGACCAGGATCGCAAAAAGACCCTCGCCAGCCGCGTGCCGCAACTGGACAAGGTCGTCTACCACAACCAGTTGGGCACCCAGGGCGAGCGCGTGCAGCGCGTGCGTGCCATCGCCAAGGCCATTGCCGTGCAACTGTTCGACAACCTCGGCGCCCGGCACGCCAGCCTGAACAGCCACGAAGGCGAGGTGGCCGAGGACTGGCTGCTCACCTGCGTGGACAACGCCGCCCTGCTGGCCAAGACCGACCTCGTCACCGACATGGTGGGCGAATTCCCCGAACTGCAAGGCACCATGGGCGCCTACTACGCCCTGAACGACGGCCTGCCTGACACCGTGGCCCACGCCATCGAAGACCACTACAAACCCCGCTTCGCCGGCGACGAACTGCCGCGCGACAACGTCGGCCTGATCGTCGCCCTGGCCGACAAGCTGGAAACCCTGGTCGGCATGTTCGGTATCGGCAACCTGCCCACCGGCGACCGCGACCCCTTCGCCCTGCGCCGCCACGCCCTGGGCGTGATCCGTATGCTGGTCGAGCGCGATCTGCCGCTGAACCTGGGCCAGCTCCTGACCAGCGCCATCCCCGCCTTTGGCGACAAAATCCAAGACCCCAGCAGCGCCCTGGCCGACTTCATGTACGACCGCCTGGCTGTCAACCTGCGCGAACAAGGTTTCAGTGCCCAGGAAGTCGATGCCGTCCTCGCCTTGCGCCCGCAGCGCCTGGCCGACGTGGCCAAGCGCCTGGCCGCCGTCCGCGCCTTTGCCGCCCTGCCCGAAGCCCCCGCCCTGGCTGCCGCCAACAAGCGCGTGGGCAACATCCTGAAAAAAGCCGAAACGGCAGTGCAGCCCCAGGTCAGCGAAGCCTTGTTGCTGGAAGACGCCGAAAAAGCCCTGTTTGCGGCCCTGCAAAGCATCGCCCCCCAGGCGCAGCAGCAATTGCAAGCGGGCGACACCACCGCCCACCTGCAAACCCTGGCCGCCCTGCGCAGCCCGGTGGATGCCTTCTTCGAGCAGGTCATGGTCAATGCTGACGATGCCGCGCTCAAAGCCAACCGCCTGGGCCTGCTCGCCAGCCTGCACCAGGCCATGAACCAAGTGGCCGATCTGGCGCGGCTGGCGACTTAACCCCCTTTGTTTGCCACCCCCGTTGTCCTGTTGGAGCCGCAGCACGCTTATGTCCAAAAAGAAACAGCCCATCCCCCCACAGCCTGGTTCGGTAGAAGAGAAGCTGCATGAAATCAGCACGGGGCTGGTCGCCAAAGGCAAGTTTGTCGAGGCACTGCGGCAACTCATGGTGCTGGCAGCAGACCACGTTACCAATGCGCAGTTGTGGATGCTGATCGGACATGTCTATGCCCGCATCGCCAACTGGTCGGACGCATTGGGGGCGCTGGACACCGCCATTGCCCTTGACCCCCTGCAATGGCAGGCGCACCGTATCAAGGCGCTGGCCCTGTTCAGCCTGGGGCGCAAGCAAGAAGCCTGTACCCTGATCGACAAGGTGGTCAAGCACTCCAATGAAAGCGGCGACTGGATGCTGCGGGCCTACATCCACGCCCACACCTCCAGCGACCCGCTGGAAGCGCTGCAAACCGCCCGCGATTGGGGCAAGCGCTTTGCCGACCCGCTCACGCGCAATGCCAAGCCCTTAAAGGTGCAAGACCGCAATCCTCGGAAAAAATTAAAAATCGGCTACGTCACAGCCGATTTCCGGGAGCATTCGGTAGCCTTCTTCATGCTGCCCGTGCTACAGCACCACAACCCCGACAACGTGGAGGTTCACGTCTATTTCAACGGGCACTGGGATCACATTACCCCGCAATTGCGGGTATTGGTGCCCCATTGGCTCGATATCATGGAAATGAGCGACGAGGAGGTCTGCAAACGAATCCGGGAAGATCAAATTGATATTTTGGTTGATTTGTCCGGCTTTACCCACGGCCATCGCCTGGGCGTATTTGCCCGCCGTGCTGCACCGGTGCAGGTGACGTGGTTGGGGTATATGCTGCCTTTGGGGATGAAGGCGATGGATTACCGGATGGTGGATTACGGTATTGCCCCCGTTGGCCATGAATCTCACTATAGCGAAACACTGTTTCGAGTGTCTTCTATGGCCAGTTATGCACCACCTGTCTATGCCCCGTTGTGCGAAGAACTGCCTATGTTACGCAACGGCTACCCCACGCTGGTATCGCTCAACAGCTCGGCCAAAATCACCGATGAGATGCTACGTATCTGGGCGCGTATTCTGCAGGCGCGTGAGGATGCACGTCTCATTATCATGGTCAAGGAAGAAAATGCCGATGCCGCCCAAGCGCATATGCAGCCGCGCGTGGAAGCAGCCGGTATGCCGTTAGATCGTGTCTTCGTGCTGCACCGGCAGCCACTCGACCAGTTTATGGAAATGGGGCATATCGCGGATGTTGCCCTAGATACTTCACCTATCTCGGGCGGTACGACAACCTTGCATACGCTGTGGATGGGGCTGCCAATCGTTACGCTGGATGCTGAGCGTGGGGTGGGGGCGTCTTCAGCGCGTATTCTGGATGCGTTAGGTTGGGAGAGAGCGGCCACTCATAGCGAGCAGGAGTATGTGGAACGTGCTTTAGATTACATGAGGGATACCGAACGTTTGCTTCGGTTACGTGCCGTAGTTCGTGATCGTCTTCAGAACTGCGGACTGATGGACTACGCCTCACGCACGGCAGAGTTGGAAAAAGCCTATCGTCTCATGTGGCTCAATCATTTGCGCGGGAATCTGGGAATTGGCGATACCGATGCCGATCTTGAGCAATTGCTCGCTGAATCGGAGAACGCCGCATGACGGATGTCTGCGAAGGGGAGTGGGTGCCTTTGCTGGTGCCTGACATGCCTTCTCCGCAAGAGTTGCTCCCCTGGCTGGAGCGCATGCATGCGGCGCGGCACTATTCCAATTTCGGCCCGCTGGTGCGGACGTTGGAAGCTGCATTCGCGCAGCAGTTCGGTATGGCGAGTGAGCAACTCACCACAGTGGCCAATGCCACGCAGGGGCTGGAGCTGGTATTGCAGACTTTGGGCTTGGCACCTGGTGCCCGCGTTCTGCTGCCCGCCTTTACCTTTGTTGCCACAGCCACGGCTGTGATACGTGTGGGCTATCAGCCCGTGCTAGCTGATGTAGACGCCCAGGTATGGATGCTCACCCCTGAAATCGCACGCGCCGCTTGCGAGTGCATGCGCATTGACGCCGTTCTGCCCGTCGCCACCTTCGGTATGCCGCACGATATGCGGGCCTGGCAGCAATTTGAGTTGGACACGGGCTTACCCGTCGTCATTGACGCGGCAGCAGCCTACGGAAGCCAATGGTTGCAAGGGGCCCAAGGCACCCTGGTCTTCAGCCTGCATACCACCAAAAGCCTGCCGGCGGGCGAGGGTGGCTTGGTCGTCTCCACGCGTCCAGGCTTGGCTGCCAAGGTGCGCCAGCTCTCCAACTTCGGTATCAATCTGGACCCCGCGGGCAATATGCCCGTGGGTGCCTTAGCCAGCCTGGGCAGTAATGCCAAGATGAGTGAATATCATGCAGCTCTTGGGTTGATTTCTCTGCAAAAATGGGAGCTTTATGCGAAGAAACGACGTGCGTTACAGGACAATTTGATGCATGAAATGGATCAAGCTAGTGGTCACACCCTGGCTTGGCAGAATCAAGGTACAGGTGGCCCACTGATGGCTCCCACCCTGTTGTGTACACGGTTGCCGAATACCGAGATTCGTGATGCACTCGAGCAAGCCTGTAAGCAGGCATATATCACCACACGACGATGGTACCAGCCATTGCTGCAGCATATGGGGGCGCTGGAGCAGCGGTGCTTGTCATTGGAGACGCCGAATGCGGTGGAACTGGCGCAGACCCTGCTTGGGTTGCCGTTCTTTTTAAGCTTAACGGCAGTACAGCGTCAGAGAATACTGGCCGTACTACAACAGGTCGTGCACTGAATCAGTAAATAGTAGTGCTGAATGAAAGAACGTTGCATTGCGCAGAGGTTAATTCTCCAAGGGTTTAACCGTTACCCATGAGGGATACTGTGACCATCGATCATCCGATTTCTGAAAATCTAATACTGCCATTTCTAAATGGTAATTGGCAATAAAGGTATCAACTGCTTTAATGACTAGTGGCCATTTGGGAGAGTAATCGTCTCCGGCCATTATGCCGCCTGGCTTGAGTTTGGGCCACCAGTTTTCGAATGTAGCTCCACCTTCTTCACCGGTGTGCGCGTAGCCATCGACATAAATAAAATCGAAGAATGCATCCGGGAATAATTCCAGTGCTTCATCAAATTTCATGCGTAGCGTGGTGTTTATTTCACGGAAAGATAATAAACGGCTTAATGCGATTTTGTATTCTTTCGTATCATGATTACGGTCACCAGCCCACATGTCGATACTGTAGAGGTGGGTAAAATATCCAGTTTTAAGGAGGGTCTCGGAGAATTTGCCTTCCGCCACACCGAGTTCAACGCCGATAGCACCCGGCTTTAACAACTTGACAATATCAGATCGTTGCCGAAATCCTTGGATATCTTTAAGTGAGTAGGCAGGTTCTGCTGCTTTATTCATAGTAAAAATCTATCAATTTATTTGTCTTTTATAAAAATAGAAGCGTATCGCCATTCATAATCTTTTGATTGAATTTCATATGGGGGTAGTTTCCATGAGTAATCTGGCGCACCTGCTTTTAATGGAATACTTGAAAGCCGCTCACTCCATCCATTGTGAATCTCACGATGATTTAATTTTAAGGGATGGAATCCGGAGTGAGAAATATCAGATTTAATCTGATCTGGGTGGAACGCTGTTAGACACATGATGTATCTGGTGCAGGAAGCGATATTCATAATTGCAGTGGACTGCTCTGCTGGTGTAACGTAGGTCAGTGCGTTCATCAGAAGTGTTGCATCGAAGTGCTTTCCTCCCAGGGGAGGGGAGGCAGTGATGAAATTCGATGGTTCACAAAATTTCACCATTGCTTTGAGCGAGGCTGGAATAACAACTAGATCACCTTCGGTATGAAACCAAGCTCGTTCCTTTGGTGTCATTCCTTGCAGAATTTCTCGCGGATAGCGGCCTTCGCGTGCATAGGCCAGAAAATGACTATTCATGTCGCTTGCGAAAATTTGCAAGCCAAATCCGAATCGAGGCGTAATTTCATGTTGCCACCATGCGGCCAGAGAGTACGCTTCTGCTCCAATTGAGCAGGCATGGATCATAATACGGACATCCTTTTTCAAGTTTCCTAGTATTTCCGAGAAAGTCTCGATAAATATCCGGTTTCTGAAAAAAGCTGTTGTGCCTGTAAACCCTGAATCATAAGCACGAAGAATGATAGGGTTCTCCGCAGATGAATTATTGAGGTCAGGACGTACAAATAAATATTGCGAATTATTCATGCAGTTGTTGATGCTAGCATCTTTAAATCATCTGTTAGTGTATTGAATCTACTTTTTCCTCGTTCTTTAAATTCAAAGATAGATCTTTTTTCAAGTGCAGTCCATGTTGAAAAAGTATTCAAATCAGGACAGTTTAGCAAGTCATGTGTTAATAACCTGCTAGTTGATTGGAAGCAATCATTGAGTAAATTTGAGATTTTGTTTGTATTGGATTCCAGTGCAATAAAAGGAATGCCCATATTAATACAAAAGCAGACTGTGTGAAACCGTCCAGTGATAATGAGATCAGTGCGCTGCATCTCTTTGAAATGTGTGTCGATTGAAAGGTTAAGATCATCTGTATGATGAATGTAGAGTCGCTCCCAGCCTTTTCTTTCAGCCAACTGTGAAAGCTGTGTACTGGTGTCCTTGAGTACGCTTTCGCCGATTAATATTCGTAATCTACTGTTGTCAGAGCGTGTGATATCGGAAGAGCATCGTAAGAGAGGGATGTCGGTAAAGAATGTAAGGTCTGGAGCATAAAAGGCTGTTCCACCATGTTTTATAAATTCAGATGCGCTATAAGCGTCTCTGACATAGATGGAGCTATATTTCGCGATGTTGGAGTAGATAGCTGAATTATTTTTATAAAATGTGGTATTCAAAAGAATGGCAGGCTTACCCAGGGACCTTGCTAAAGGACCAATGGCGGCCAGCGATGCAGCTTTTGCATTTGAATGGTGAATCGAGCCTTCCCCATTTACAATCACAAGGTCGCATTCCTTGATTTTGCTTCGAACGAAGCTCTCTTTATTTTCCCAAAAGTCAAATGTAGAGTGTAAATGTATCGGCTCGATATTACACTGCTTCAGTAGTAGTAATAAGTTGTCCATAACACGCTCGCATCCGAAATGAATTGCCGGGCGTGTGTCATTAAAGATCAGGGCTTTGATTTTATTCATGGTTTGGCCCACATTTCCTGTATTTTTACATAATTCAGAGGGAGATTAGGCGATTTTGTGATTTTTGCCAGTATACGGCCATGCTTCTCGAAATAATGCTTGGCGACAATAAAAGATTGACGCATATTTTCTGACCATGCATCACGAGGTACATAGTCCAGTGATTGGCCGCCGAAAAAATAGGGAGTGCTGGAGTAGTCTAAATCCACACCACCAACATAAACTCGTTCGTATCCCATGTAAAAAGCAAACTGAATTGCTTCAACCAGAATCGTTGCTCCGGCATTTACGAATAAAGATGGGTCTGCCGAGAAGTGCTCTCCCTCTTCAAACATTAAGGGACGAGGGGGGCCTCCATACTTGATTACGTTCTGATCTGGGAAGGATTGTGGAAAACGAGCCTGAGCCAATCGATACACTTCATCTCGAAAGAATTTCTTTTCTGCTTTCACGGCCATCATTTGGTGGCCAAACTCCTGGAAACCAGTAGGAGAGCCTACGAAATAGTATTTGGGTGTGAAAGAAATGTTCTGCCGCTCTAGCTCGTACGCTTGGTTGCACCAGAATGACTCCTCCTTCAACAAAGCCACAGCATTGAGTTCGTTCAGGGAAGGACCATTGCCGAGCACATAAGCCGTCAAGCCTTTTTTTGTGTCTTTTAAGGTGCGAATCTTAGCTTGCATAGCCGCATCGTCCATGCTGCTGGCGGTGGCCACTGAGTTTTGAGACTGCTCCAGTTTTTCAATACGTTTGCGCAGCAGGCCACCGCCAGATCGCTCGAAACTTGCAGTGTGCAAGGGACGCTCCCAAGTCATCACTTTTTCGTAATCCCCCCAGTTGTTGAGTCCCGTACGCGCCTGATTGCGCTCCAGTTCGGGTAAAGCCGGTAGTTTTGGGTATGGGGCGTCGGGAGTCAGTACCGCATGCCAGAAAGCGGGCTTCAGCACATCAGTGAAATGCACTTGCACGTATTTCCTCTCACCAGCATCCGGCGATGCATGCATAGTGGCTAAAGGGGTGCGCGGGCGAAACAACTCATGGGCTGGTTTGTCAAACCATGCGGCTTCTTGCAAAGCGGGTGCAGAGATGCCGACTAGCTGTACATCGTCATCTGAACTGAGAATCTGATAAATATTTTGCTGACATATTTGTACGGGAGCATTCACGATTTTTTTCAGAGTCTCGCACTCTCGCTTGACATGGGTCCACAGATCTGAAATATGCGGTGCCAGGGCTGCACGTCCAAGATTGCGCCTGTCCAGCAGGTGAAGCATGGTTTTCCCCTTGGCTAGTTCACGCAGTTGTTCCGAAAAATCAGTACAGCGCAAGGAGTGCCCATCTGGTGAAAGGAGTGCGGCGTCTTCTGGGTGCTGTCCCACGAACACCAAACACCCATCTAAATTGAACTTGTAATGAAACCCTTCTTCGATGTCCAACCGATGTGCGTGCAAGTTGGCTGCTAGTAGCGCAGCTTCCAATCGTAGTTCTTCATCTGACACGCTCCAGCGGACGAGATGCTGTTGCAAAACGGCATTTGAGGCATGTAGCGCCACATATAAGTCACGCCCGAAAGCCAAGGGCGAAGGGCGCATGTCGAGCCAGTCAAAGCCGCGTTGTTCACATGCTTGAGCCAGCCAGGGTGGCATGTCGTACGACAGGATCAAGGTTCCTTGCGGCACGTATGCAAATAAATAATCCACTGCCGATGCTGGCGCAGTATGCCAAGTCTGCATCCAAAAATGGGTGGCATGCATCGTGCTCCAACCTGCAAGCGTGCGAAACTTTTGCAAATTGAACCCTGGCAACAAGGCGGATGGCTTTTTTGCCGTTGGTAGCCAGCCGGGATCAATGCCGCAGCCTTGGCGTATCGGTTCTTGGACGAAAGCGAAAAAACTTTCCGGAGCAGCTCGGTAGCTGGAAAAAAAATTGGACAGGCAAACAAGCTGGGTTATATCCATCACGTCCCCCTTGCTGCTAGCAAATTCGCCAGTTGTATGGTTTGTTCTTGGCTAGGCCGTTCCTCAGCGTAATGGCAGTTGCGGCACAAGCCTTCTTTCACTCCATTCTTGATGAGACTGGCACGAAAGTTTGCCGCGAAGCGGCTGGCATATTGCAAGAACAGATCTGGTTGCTGTGTCAGCTTGCCAATCACATAGTCGGTATGGGCCGGAATGTCGGAGCGGAGATTGCAGCATGGCATGGTGGAGCCATCATGGTCGATATAGACCGCCCAGAAAGGAATCAGGCAAGGAGAGGTGCGTTGATAGTCCATGTGAATGGGCACTTCACTGCCCCGACTGGTACCGCCTGTTTCGAAATTGCGGCCATACAGACGGATGGACATATTCCGGTAATGCAGTCGTTGCTCATACCACTCGCCCGGGGTGTCCCTTATTAGGGTATGGGGCAATTGCACCCGTTTCAGAGTTTTATCGCCGGCAATCTTGATTTTTTCGTGATCGTAGCGCTCTTTGTTGGCTAGATAAATTTGGATGTTGAGGCTGCGCAGGCCTACGGCGTAGAGTTGCTCGATATATTCAAGATTCAGGTAATCGCCATTGGTATTGGTATGCAACTGTGCATTGGGCAGCATGCGCCGGGCCTCGGCGATGCGTTCCAGAATCATCTTGTCCGCCAACGGCTCGTTGTAGCGGCTATAGGTGATGGCACCGTCGTAACTAATCGACGCCAACTGCCGCAGGATGGACGAATACATTCCCGCCGGCATCAACTTATTGTTGGACATGCGGTCATAGGTGGAGTTGGGGCAGAACCAGCACTTGCGGTTGCAGTATGAGGACACTTCAATTTCCACCATGCGTACGCTGTGTTTGAACAGTGCAGCGGCTTCCTGGGGATCAGTCAATTCCTTCAGGTGTCGTGCATCCAGGTTTTGCCAACGCTGTGTATCGGGAGTAATGCTTGTAGTTTTTTGCGACTCTGCGTTGCTTTCGACTTGTGCTGCGGATAGCTGTGCCAATGAGCGTTCCAGTGACTCAATGTGCTGGCGCAGCAGACCGCCCCCGGAGCGCTCGAAGGACTCGACAGGGAGGCTGCGCTCCCAGGTCATTACCTTCGAATAGTCCCACCAGTGATCAAGTGTCTCTCGCGCATGGTTGTGAGCCATGTCGGGTAAAGCGATTAATTGCGGGGCTTGGCGCTGGGGTGCTAAAACCTGGTGCCAGAAACTGGGTGAAAGAATAGTTTTGAAATGTACTTGCTGATAGACATTGCCCCCCCCTCTTCCTTTTTTTGCTAGTGGAATAAAAGGCCGAAACAGGGTGTGCGCTTTTTTGTCGAACCATTCAGCTTCTTGCAATAGACCTGAAGAAATCCCGACGAGCTCCACTTCATCTTCGCTACTAAGGATCTGGTAAGCGTTCTGATGGCAGTGTTGAGGCTTTTGTCCAGTGATGCGCTGAAGTGCTTGGCATTCCTCCCGAGCAAAATCCAGACCGAACGGGTGCGGCTTATATACCACGCGCTTGTTCAGGCTCAATGTGCGCAGTGTGTCGGCATAGTCTGCACATCGGAGTGAGCGCCCGTTTGATGCCAGCAGTGAAGCGTCGTAGGGTGCTTGACCGACAAAAAGCAGGGCACCGTCCAGATGCTCAATGGGGTAGTTGCGCTCAGTTTCCATCCGAAGCCGGTGCATGCGCACATTGGCTCCGAGAAGCGAGGCCTCTAGACGCAGTTCCTCATCAGATACGCGATGAGATGCAATGCGTGACCAGAGTACTTTGCTGGAGCAATGCAAGGCCACATACAGATCTCGACCAAAGCGCAAGGGCGAGACCCCTAGATTAAGGAACTCGACTTCGCGCTGTACGCAAGCGCGTGCAAGCCAAGGGGGAATCTCGAATGTAAGGAGAAGGTGGCGTGCAGGCAGGTGCTGAAACAGGTATTCGATAGCGCTATCAGCTATCTCATGGTAGAACGCCGTCCACTGGCGCTGGCGTGCAGCGCTATCGCTAAAAGTGTCTGCGGTCATACCGGCGCGGGTGCGGAATTCAGCAAGATCGAATCCTGGTGCTAGCCCGTGAGGCTTCCTGCCACCAGGCGGATAGCCAATAGCGATGCCTGCGCCCTGCCGAATCGGCTCGCGCACTAAATCAAAAAAAGCTTCGGGGAAGTTGCGCGTGCCGCGCAGAAGGTCGGGTATGCAAACAATACCGTCGATCTCTGACATCTTTGTTCTCGGCAATGGCTAGGGAAAATATTCCGGGTACTGTGTACCACTCAGACGTGTGGGGGTGTGCATGGTCAATGGTCGATGAAGTGCGTAAGGACCGCTGGATAGCTGTGCGTTGCACGCCGCTAGGGTTAAGTGGATATGACTCTGGCTGGATTGCCAAATACCGTGGCCTGAGACGGTACGTTTTTGACAACCACGGAGCCAATACCGACCGTGCAGCCTTGTCCCAATGTCACTCCCTTGGCAACCGTGGTACGAGGATGCAGGGCTACGCCATCTTCCACTCGTACGCCGCCCGCAAGAAAGCTCATGGCTCCAATCATGCAGTGGGGGCCGATTTTTACGTCATGACCGAGGATGACGTAGGTATCGATATAGCTGTAGTCGCCAATTTCGCAATCGGTGGAGATGACCGCACCGGGTGTTAGGAAAACGCCTTGGCCTATGCGTGCCCGGGCCGCGATGGAGGCTTGGTGTGTATAGCTATAAAAGCTAGCGCCTTGCTGGATCAATGGCTCCAACAGGTTCTTGCGCCACTTTGGGTCTCCTACCGCAGGGATGAAGACTTCGTCGGCCTGTGGCCGGTAGGTCAGAGGAGAGCCAAGTACGTTGCCTTGCAATTCAGCGGGCAGCTCCGGGTCGGCACGGGTGTCGAGAAAGCCGGCAAGCGTGTATTTGTGGGTGACTTCTTCGTCCTGGCTTAGTACGTCATGGACGATGCGGCCAAGCCCGCCTGCGCCGACGATGATGAGTTTTTTGCGTAGTCCCATGCGAAGCTTCAACCGACTGTGTGGCCGCCGTCGAGTACCAGGGTTGCACCGGTGATCCAGCGGCTGGCTGGTGAGAGAAAGAAGATGGCTGCGTTGGCCACATCTTCAGGCAGGCCCAGCCCCAGAGGGTAGTTTTTGATGGTTTCGTCCAAGCCGCCTGTGGTGCTGAGAGCTGCCTCAAACATGGGCGTTTGCACTAGGCCGGGCGCCAAGCAATTGACACGGATGCCTTTCTTTGCAATTTCCATAGACAGGCTGCGTGCCATAGCCTCGATCGCCCCTTTGCTGGCAGAGTACGACGATACGCCATGCACCCCGATGTGGGCCGAAATAGACGAAATGAAGACGATGGCACCGCCCGGCTGTACGGAGTTTCTGAGCAGCAGTTGTTGTGTGAGCAGCATGGGGCCAACCAAGTTGGCTGCGAGCTGGCTTTCGATGTGCAGGCGAGTGGCAAGCCGTAGCGGGGCCAGCAAGGAAATACCAGCGCCATGCACCACGCCATCAACTTTGCCCAAGACCGCTACGGTGGATTTGACCGCTGCATCGTCGCATAGATCAAGGGGCAGGGTTCGGTGCCCTGTGTTTGGCATGGCTTCGAGCGTGGCATCCAGTCTTTGGGCATCGCGTCCCGAGGCAATAACCTGGGCGCCTGCCTGGGCGCAGCTCAGTGCAATTTGTCGGCCAATTCCGGAGCTGGCGCCAGTGACCAGGATGGTTTTGCCGTGCAGGCTGAATGCGGACATCATGACACCATTAATTCAGGAAATTGGGCTTGCCCATCAATATTCACAAGGCATGTTCCCCACGAGAGGCCGATGCCAAAGCCACTGAGCAGCAGGCGTTTTGGTTGGTGGCTGGTAAGTGCCTCGCGCAACCGCGCCGTCATGGTAATAGGTAAGGAGGCACCGCTTGTATTGCCGAAGTCGTGCAAAGTGGATGGTACTTTGTCCACAGGCAGACCTAGCTTTTTGCGAATGGTTTCGTTAATCATGCGATTGGCTTGGTGAAAGACGAAATAATCCACCTCATCCTTGGGCATGTTGGCGTATTCGAGTAGCCGATTGACCGCTGGAGGAACGCGCTGCGTAGAAAAGCTGAGTACCGCAGGGCCATCTAAATGCAATGCACCCGGCCATTTTTTGAGGCCGTTTTCGTCGTGTGTGGGTATCAGATGCTCGGCGCTGAACGGTTCGCGATGTCCGCCGGCTGGCAGCATGATGGCTTGGTAGCCACTGCCGTCACTGTTCAGATCAAAGTGCATAGGGGCGGCGTTGGCATCAAATTCCAGCGCTGTGGCGGTACCCGCATCGGAGAAAAGGGGGTCTTGCACAGATGCACACTTATCTCCGACAAGGATCAATCCCTTCTTGATGCCACTTGCTGCAATCATGCTGCCCAGTAAGTGCAGGCCAAAGGGATAGCCGGAACACCCCAGATTGACATCAAATGCAATGGTTGTCTGGGGCAGACCCAGCCGATTTTGCAAGATGATGGCGGTAGAAGGCATTAAATAGTCTGGTGACTGGGAAATGACGATTAAGGCGCCGACTTCTTCTCGTTGCCATTGCAAAGTGTCCAGTAGCTTTTGTGCAGCCTCAAAAGCCAAATCGGAAAAGCACTGCCACTCATGGCAAATGCGGCGGTGTTGAATACCGATATTGCGAACGAGCCGTTCACGATCTGACTTCAGTTGTGGTGGGCAATCGAGCAAGTTGTCAAGTACTCGTCGCGGCACGCAGCTTGTCATGCCCGCAAAGCGGACGTTGTGCAGGGTGGACAGCGCCATGGTGTAGTCCTTTGTTACGTTAGCCCAGCAGTTTGTGCAGGTCGACCACGGTGGTGCAGTTTTTAATGTCGTCACCGGTAATGGTTTTGCCAAACTCCACGTCAAACATGACGATGACCCCCAGAGCGGCCAGAGAGTCCCACTCGGGCAGGTCTTTCAGTACGGTGTCCGGGGTGACTTCTACGGGCTCTTGAAAATCAACAGCAGTCAAGAAGCTTTCAATGAATTGGTCGAGGGCGATGGTCATAACGGTACTGTAAAAGTGGCCTGGGCATTGTCTGGCTGCTGCAGGTCGTGGTTGAGAACGTGACGATTTTAGGGAGAGACCCTGTAAATACAGGAAAAATAGCTGCTATCGCATGTATTTTCTAATTTACAGATAGTAATCTATCTGAAGTCTAGAAATAACAAGCGCTAGCAGCTAATTTTTTAAGAGCAAAGGCCCACTATGGGCCTTGATTTCGGGTTTACCCTTGAAGTAGTTGCAGCACGCTTTGCGGAATCTGGTTGGCCTGGGCCACCATCGCGGTGCCTGCCTGTTGCAGGATCTGGGTGCGGCTCAGGTTGGCGGTTTCCTTGGCAAAGTCGGCATCCACAATCCGGCCACGGGCAGAGGCGAGGTTCTCGACCTGAATGTCGATGTTGTTCACGGCAGTTTCAAAGCGTGTCTGGACGGCGCCCAGGGTAGCGCGGGCAGCGTTCACTTGGTCGATGGCGCTGTCGATCTTTTGCAGGGCGACCCAGGCACCGGCCTGGGTGGAGACGTCGATGTCTTCAATGCCCCGGGCTTTCAGAACCGAACCCGCGCCGGCCCCGCCAGCAATATCAATGCTGGTTGCGTCCATGCCCGTGGCTGCCACGGAGAAGTTGTCAAAGGAAACCTGGACAGGCTCGCCATTGCCGTCCAGCTTGCTGGACAGGATTTCTATCTTGTATTGCTCGGTACCGTCGATTTTGGTGAGGTAGGCCGTCACCCCGGTGTCTGAACTTTTGTTGTTGATGGCCTCCACGATCTGGCCCAGGCGTTCTTGCGGACTGTCGGCAGCAGGGATGGGGTCGGGGAGTTTTACGACGTTGGTGCTTCCGCCCGGGCTGGTGACGGTGATCGTCAGGCCGGTTGCCGGGGCGCTGAAACTCGTGATCGGTGTGGTTGCTTCTGCGGTGTCGATGGAGGCAACGCCGGATTCGGCGTACGACACCGAAGAAATCTGCGAGGCACGTGTATCCACCAGTGCCCCCAGGGTGATGTTGTCGCCGGAGTTGGCGCCTACCTGGAAGACGGCACCGGCAAAGCTGCCGTCCAGCACCTTCTGGCCGTTGAAGTTGGTTTGCTTGGCGACGCGATCGACCTCATCGGCCATCTGTTTGACTTCCAGTTGCAGCGCTTCGCGGTCGCTTTTGCTGTTGGTGGCGTTGCCGGCCTGCACGGCCAGTTCACGCATGCGTTGCAGCATGTCGCCGATTTTGCCCAGGGCGCCTTCGGTGGTTTGTGCCAGCGAAATGCCGTCGTTCGCATTGCGCGAGGCCACGGTCAGGCCTTTGACCTGGGTGTTCATGCGTTCGGCAATGGCCAAGCCTGCCGCGTCGTCCTTGGCGCTGTTCACGCGCAGACCGGAGGACAGGCGCTGCATGGTGGTGTTCAGCGATGCCCCGGACAGCGTCAGGTTGCGTTGTGCGTTGATCGAGGCGATGTTCGTATTGATAGTTGCGGCCATTGCTGTGATTCCTTCAGTTAGGCAAGAAAGGAGGATGCGAGTTGCTTCGCGTCGCCTAGAAACCATGGGCACCGGTAAGCGGGCAGGCAACAGGAGCGATGGAGTGGATTCTTCCCTTCTTGCCCTGCGGTTATTGCAGCGATAAGCGTGGGGTTTGCGGCCCTTCTTCCCGGTTTGTGGCTTTTTTCGAGCGTGTTTTGCTTCTGAAATCAGAGCTTTTCATGTTTGTTGGATAAGGGGTTTCCGACAGTTTCATAAAAAGTTCTAAAGATTCCTCGGCACGCCCCGATAACTCATCTGTACGCAGCAGGCACCACACGCCACAACGGCCCACAGAGGCCAGGCAGACCGGCTGCGACAAGCAAAGCATTGTTCAAACACCGTCCGTTTAAAGGAATCGCATCATGGCCATGTCCATCAATACCAACGTAGTCTCCATCAACGCCCAGCGCAATCTGAGCCTGTCGGGCGGTTCGCTGGCTACTTCGATGCAGCGCCTGTCTTCTGGCCTGCGTGTGAACAGCGCCAAGGACGATGCTGCCGGTCTGGCCATCGCCGAGCGCATGAGCACGCAGGTCAAGGGCCTGGCGGTGGCCTCGCGCAATGCGAACGACGGTATCTCGCTGGCGCAAACCGCTGAAGGCGCCCTGGGCAAGGTCGGCGACATGCTGCAACGCATGCGTGAGCTGGCCGTGCAAGCCGGCAATGCCACCAACAGCAAGTCCGACCGTGAAGCCCTGCAGGCCGAACTGTCCCAACTGCGTGATGAAGTGGATCGCGTGGCCAAGACCACCAGCTTCAACGGCCAGAAGGTATTGGACGGCAGCTTCACCGGCGCAGTGTTCCAGGTGGGAGCGAACTCGGGCGACAACATCACCGTGGGCGCCTTGGCCAATACCAAGGTGGATCAACTGGGCAACTCGCGCTATGCCACGGGCGAGATTACGGCTCCGGCTGTCACTGGCGCCATGATGACCGGTGCTGATGTGACGGTCAGTATCACGGGTGCGAACGGCTCGGCAATAACTACAACGATCGCCAAGTCGGAGCAGGCTCCCTCTGACGAGGAAGCACTGGGCAAGGTGATCGAAGCCATCAACTCCAAGACGGCAGATACCGGCGTGACGGCCTTCCTGAATGAAGCGAAAACGGGCATTGAGCTGCGCGGCACCATTGAGAGCGGTGATACCTACGCCGCTATGGCTGTGACGATGAGTGGCGGCTCCTCTGCTTCGATTGGTGCTGTGAGTGGCGCGACGGAAGTGACTGGCACCGATGGCCGGGGTTTTGACAAGATCACAATCTCCACGCAAAAGGATGCTTGGGAAGCCTTGCAACGCATCGACAGCGCACTTGACCGTGTCAGCTCTGCCCGTGCCGAGCTGGGCGCCATTCAGACCCGTTTCGAGAAGTCGATCGAGAACATCGACATCATGGGCGAGAACATCTCTGCCGCCCGTGGCCGTATCACCGATGCCGACTTTGCCAAGGAAACCGCGAACCTGAGCCGCACGCAGATCCTGCAACAGGCAGGCACCGCGATGGTGGCCCAGGCCAACCAATTGCCGCAGCAAGTGCTGCAACTGTTGCAGTAAGCGGGAGGGCGTAAACGTTATGCGCCATCGGGCTGCCAGCCTCTTCAACCCGCAGCCCGGCGGTGCGCAAGGAAACGGGGGCGTAACAACCCCCGCACAAAAAGCCCAAACCCAAGTATTTGAAAAGTCATATTTCAAAGCTTGGGCCAAGGCATATCACTGACGGTAGATCCATCAAGAAGGGGAATCAAAATGGGTATGTCAATTAACACCAACGTCGTGTCCATCAACGCCCAGCGCAATCTGGGCTTGTCGGGCGGTTCGCTGGCTACTTCGATGCAGCGCCTGTCTTCCGGCCTGCGTGTCAATAGCGCCAAGGATGATGCTGCCGGTCTGGCCATCGCCGAGCGTATGAGCACGCAGGTCAAGGGCCTGGCGGTGGCCTCGCGCAATGCGAACGACGGTATCTCGCTGGCGCAAACCGCTGAAGGCGCCCTGGGCAAGGTCGGCGACATGCTGCAACGCATGCGTGAGCTGGCCGTGCAGTCCAGTAACGCCACCAACAGCACGTCCGACCGTGAAGCCCTGCAGGCCGAACTGTCCCAACTGCGTGATGAAGTGGATCGCGTGGCCAAAACCACCAGCTTCAACGGCTCCAAACTGCTGGACGGCAGCTTCACCGGCGCAGTGTTCCAGGTGGGAGCGAACTCGGGCGACAACATCACCGTGGGCGCCTTGGCCAATACCAAGGTGGATCAACTGGGCAACTCGCGCTATGCCACGGGCGCGATTACGGCTCCGGCTGTCACTGGCGCCATGATGACTGGCGCTGATGTGACGGTCAGCATCACGGGTACGAACGGTACGGCAGTGACTGCAACGATCGCCGAGTCGGACAATGAGACCTCTAACGAGGAAGCACTGGGCAAGGTGATTGAAGCCATCAACTCCAAGACGGCAGATACCGGCGTGACGGCCTTCCTGAATGAAGCGAAAACGGGCATTGAGCTGCGCGGCACCATTGAGAGCGATGGTACCTACACCGCTATGGCTGTGACGATGAGTGGCGGCTCCTCTGCTTCGATTGGTGCTGTGAGTGGCGCGACGGAAGTGACTGGCACCGCTGGCCGGGGCTTTGACAAGATCACAATTGCTACGCAAAAGGACGCTTGGGAAGCTTTGCAGCGCATTGATAGCGCTATCGACAAGGTGAGTACGGCACGCGGCCAACTGGGTGCCATCCAGACCCGTTTCGAGAAATCGGTGGAAAACATCGACATCCAGAACGAGAACCTGTCGGCTGCCCGTGGCCGGATCGTTGACGCCGACTTTGCCCAAGAAACGGCCAACCTGAGCCGCACGCAGATCCTGCAACAAGCCGGTACTGCGATGGTGGCCCAGGCCAACCAACTGCCTCAGCAGGTGTTGAGCCTGCTGCGTTAAACGGCGGTATGGCCCGCCCCTTCCTGTAACGGCAGGGGTGGGTTTTTGAGTGTTTTGCTTTTGATAGCAGCCTTTGTGCAAACAAAGGCTGCTTTTTTGTGGGCGGGCGTCACGCCGGGGCAGTGGCTGGACAGGCTTCATGCAGCTTGCCGCGTTCCCACCATTCCGGTATTTTGCCGATGGAGGTCTGGAGGGCTTGGCCTCTCCGTTCGAGTAATAAAAAAGAGCTGCTACCGCTTGGTATCCATAAATTTCAAGGATAAAACACCTTGAAATCTAATGAATACGTGCGGTAGCAGCTCTCTTTTCAGGTTGTGTGCTGCGCAGATCAGTGCTGCAGAATCTTGCTCAGAAACTCCTTGGTGCGTGGCTGGCGGCCTTCGGGATTGCCGAAGAATTCGTCCTTGGAGCAGTCTTCCAGCATCTTGCCGCCCACGTCCATGAAGATGACGCGGCTGGCGACTTTCTTGGCAAAGCCCATTTCGTGGGTGACGCACATCATGGTCATGCCTTCGTGGGCCAGGCTGACCATCACGTCCAGCACCTCGCCGACCATTTCAGGGTCGAGTGCCGAGGTCGGCTCGTCGAACAGCATGACGATGGGGTCCATCGACAGCGCCCGGGCAATGGCCACGCGCTGCTGCTGGCCGCCGGAGAGCTGGCCGGGGAACTTGTCTTTGTGCGCCAGCAGGCCGACGCGCTCCAGGTATTTCAGGCCGTGGGCCTTGGCGTCGGCAGGGTTGCGGCCCAGCACCTTCATCTGGGCGATGGTCAGGTTCTCCGTCACCGTCAGGTGCGGGAACAGTTCGAAGTGCTGGAACACCATGCCGACCTGGCTGCGCAGCTTGGGCAGGTTGGTCTTGGGGTCGTGCACGCCCACGCCATTGACCCAGATTTCGCCTTGCTGGATGGGTTCGAGGGCGTTGATGGTCTTGATCAGCGTGGACTTGCCCGAGCCGGACGGCCCGCAGACCACGACCACTTCGCCTTTTTCGATGCTGGTCGAACATTCGTTCAGCACCTGAAAGCTGCCGTACCACTTGGAGACGTTTTTCATTTCAATCATAGGTTTTTCCTTTTGCGGCAGGGTTTACCGGATGATGGCGATCTTCTGGTGGATGCGTTTGACGATCCACGACAGGCCGTAGCACATCACGAAATACAGCACGGCAGCGGCCAGATAGGCTTCGACCGGGCGGCCATAGTTCTTGCCGGCCACTTCAAAGCCCTTGAGCATGTCGTAAGCACCGATGGCGTAGACCAGCGAGGTGTCCTGAAACAGGATGATGGTCTGCGTCAGCAACACCGGCAGCATGTTGCGGAAGGCCTGCGGCAGCACCACCAGGCGCATGTTCTGCCCGTAGCTCATGCCCAGCGCCTGCCCGGCGAACACCTGCCCGCGCGGGATGGACTGGATGCCGGCCCGCATGATTTCGGAGAAGTACGCCGCTTCGAACGCGGTGAAGGTGATGACGGCGGAGATTTCCGCACCGATCGGGCGGCCGATCAGCAACGGCACCAGCAGGAAGAACCACAGGATCACCATCACCAGCGGGATGGAGCGCATTCCGTTGACGTAGATGGTGGCGGGCACGTCCAGCCATTTGCGGCCGGACAGGCGCATCATGGCCAGCAGGGTGCCGAAGAACACGCCGCCGATGGTGGCGATGACGGTCAGCATCAGGCTGAAGCCCAGCCCTTTGAGGACGAAGTTGGCGATCAGGTCCCAGCTGTAAAACGACCAATCCAGAGAAAAATTCATGCTTAGTGCCCCCCTGCTGCGCTGGGTGCGGACAGGCCGGGCACGCGCGAGCGCTTTTCAATCCAGGCCATGATGCGGTTGATGGCAAAGGCGGAAACGATGTAGAGGCCGGTCACGGCCAGGTACATCTCGACCCCGCGCCCGGTTTCCTCCTGCGCCTGCATGGCGAACATGGTCAGCTCGGCCACCGAAACGGCGAAGGCCACGGAGGAGTTCTTGAAGATGTTCATCGTCTCGCTGGTCAGCGGCGGAATGATGATGCGCAGCGCATTGGGCAACAGCACGTAGCGGTACACCTGCCACGTGGTGAAGCCCATTGCCATTGCCGCGTGGCGCTGGCCCCGGGGCAGCGCCTGGATGCCTGAGCGCACTTGCTCGGCAATCCGTGCCGAGGTGAAAAAGCCTAGTGCCAGCACCACCAGGACGAAGCCGGAGACGGATTTGAGCGCGGGGAAAATCGCCGGAATCACGTGGTACCACAGGAAAATCTGCACCAGCAAAGGAATGTTGCGGAAAAACTCCACCCAGCCGTTGCCAAAGCGCACGGCCCATTTGCTGTCCGGCAGGGTGCGCAGCACACCTACCACCATGCCGCTGGCCAGGGCCAGCAGCAGCGCCAAAAGAGAGACGGATACCGTCCAGCCCCAGGCCGAGAGTATCCAGTCCAGATAGGTGATGTCCCCGTTCTTGCCAAAACAGCCGGCTACGGCGGTGCGGTCGAGGGTGTCTTCACAAAATACTTGCCAGTCCCATGCCATTGGGCACTCCTTCCATCCAACGGGTCACATCAACAAAAAACGCCCCGCCCGCAGCAGGGCAGGCAGGGGCGTGTGTCGAACGACCGGGCTTTACTTGTTGTAGTCTTCTTTGGGCTTGTTGTTCGGGTTGTTCCAGGCATCCTGGGTGGCAGCCGACAAGGCCAGGCCCACGGGCACGTTGGCGGGCGGGATGGGCTGGATGAACCACTTGTCCCACAGCTTGGCCAGGGTGCCGTCCTTGGCCTGGCGGGCGATGGAGTCGTTCACCGCCTTCAGGAAGGCCGGGTCGTTCTTGCGCACCATGCAGGCGATGGGTTCGGTAGACAGGGGTTCGCCCACCAGGATGAAGTCCTTGGCGTTCTTGGACTTGGAGATGTTGCCGGCCAGGATGGAGCCGTCCATCACGAAGGCATCGGCGCGGCCCGTTTCCAGCAGCAGGAAGCTGTCGGCGTGGTCCTTGCCCAGGATGTTCTTGAAGTCGATGTTGCTGCCGCGCTTGCTCTGGCGCAGCAGTTGCACCGAGGTGGTGCCGGTGGTGGTGGCCACGGTCTTGCCGTTCAGGTCTTCCACGTCCTTGATGCCGGAATCCTTGCGCACGGCGATGCGCACCTGCTCCACATAGGTGGTGTTGGCGAAGTCCACTTCCTTCTGGCGGTTCAGGTCGTTGGTGGTGGAGCCGCACTCCAGATCCACGGTGCCGTTGGTCACCAGGGGAATGCGGTTTTGCGAGGTCACGGGCTGGTACTTGATGTTCAGGCTGGACAGGCCCAGGTTCTTTTGCAGGTCGCGGGAAATGTTCTCGGCCATTTCGGTGTGGAAGCCGACGAACTTGCCGTCGCCCAGGGTATAGCCCAGGGCGCCCGACGATTCACGCACGCCCAGGGTGATGGCACCGGAGGACTTCACCTTGGCCAGAGTGTCGCCCGCCTGGGCCATGGCGCTGGAGGCGGCCAAAGCGGTAACGGCCAGTGCTAGCAAATGTTTTTTCATAGAGGAGAGCTCCTTGCTGGTTGAACAGCGTAAGTCTGGGGGAAAGTCGTCTCGTAAACGAACAGGCGGCTCATCGTAAAGGACGCTGGCAAATAGGTAATTGGTTGTTTCCCCCGGAAAAACCCTTGGTTTTGCAATTTTTTTGCTTATCCTGCCAAGGGCAAGCCCGCAGCCTGCTCCTGCAGGAAGTGCCACAGGGCATGGACGGCCCGGCTTTCCTTGTTGTTGGGATTGGGCTTTTCGCGGTAGGCCAGCAGGTTCATCGGCAGGGAAAACTGCGGCCCGTCGGCCAGCGCGGCGCTGACCAGATGGCCGCTTTGCAGATCGTCGCGCACGGCGCTGAAGGGCAGGAAGGCCACGCCCAGCCCCTCCAGCGCCATGGCCTTGAGGCCCTCGGCCATGTCGGTTTCGTAGGCCCGCTCCAGGTGGACGGGCACGCCCGCTTCCTTCAGGATGAGTTCGGTCAGCCGCCCCAGGTAGGCGCCCGGCCCGTAGGCCAGGAAGGGCAGGGGCCGCTCGCTGCTGCCGGGCAGGGGGAACAGCGGCTGCCCCAGGTTGTCCGGCTTGCAGTAGGGGGCGAGCAGCTCCTGGCCGAGATTGACCATTTCATAGCGCGAGGCGTCCAGCTCCAGCGGCTGCGAGCTGTGGTGGTAGACGATCAGCAGGTCGCAGCCGCCTTCGACCAGGCGCATCACCGCATCGTGGACGTTCAGCGCGATCAGCCTGCTTTTGAACGGCCCGAAGCTGGCCTGCACCTGCGCCACCCAGCGCGGGAAAAAGGTGAACGCCAGGGTGTGCGGCACGGCAAAGCCGACCATGCTGGCGTCCGAGCTGGCGTGCGCCCGCAGCATGGAGCGCGTGCTTTGCAGCGCTTGCAGAATCTCCAGCGCCTGGTCGTACATGGTCTTGCCTGCCGGCGTCAGGCGCGTGGGGTAGGAGCTGCGGTCGACCAGATCGGCCCCGGCCCAGGCTTCCAGCGCCTGGATGCGGCGCGAGAAGGCCGGTTGCGTGACGTGGCGCAGCTGGGCGGAGCGGCTGAAGCTGCGCGTCTCGGCCAGGCTGACAAAATCTTCAAGCCATTTGGTTTCCATCGCGTGATTATGGCGCTGCCTTCGTGTTTGGCGGGCGCTGGCCTTGCGGTTTGCACGGGGCAAGTTCGCAATAATGCAGCGCAGCCTGCCGCCGCCCGGGCAGGCTCTGTTTTCTGGCTTTTGTGCCACTTTCCGTGCCGTTATGACCGATCCCCAGCCTTCTTCCGATGCGCCTGCCCCCCTGTCCTCTGCCAAAGCCCTGGCGGTGGAGGATTGGCTGGTGGTCATCCTCATGGCCCTGCTGGCCCTGATCACCTTCGCCAACGTGCTGGTGCGCTACTTCACCGACGCATCCTTTGCCTGGACGGAGGAGATTTCCGTGTTCCTGATGATCGTGCTGGCCATGGTGGGCGGCAGCAGCGCCGTGGCACGCGACCAGCACATCCGCATCGAGTTTTTCAGCGGCCAGGGCAGCGTGCAGCGCCGCCGCCGTCTGGCCCGTCTGGGGGCGCTGATGGTGGCGCTGCTGTTTACCGTGCTGGCCGTTTTGAGCGTGCGGCTGGTGTGGGACGACTGGCGTTACGAGGAAACCTCCCCCGGTATCGGCGTGCCGCAGTGGTGGTATTCGATCTGGCTGCCGGTGTGTTCGATCGCCATTGCGCTGCGGGCGCTGGGCCTGTTCGTCCGCCAGGGCCGCCCCGGCGCGTTTGCGCCGGAAATCGTCACCGATGCAGATGAGCCGGGGGCGCAGCCATGATCGTCACCCTGCTGTTCGTCGCCTTCCTGGCCATGATGTTTGCCGGGGTGCCCATTGGCGCCGCCCTGGGGCTGGCGGGCGCGGCCTGCATCGCCCTGGCCAATGGCGACAGCCAGTGGTTCGGCCTGCTGGCCGTGCCGCAGAATTTTTACGCCGGGCTGGGCAAGTACCCGCTGCTGGCGATTCCCATGTTCGTGCTGGTGGGGTCGATCTTCGACCGCTCCGGCGTGGCGGCGCGGCTGGTGAACTTTGCCGTCGCCATCGTCGGGCGCGGCCCCGGCATGTTGCCGCTGGTGGCGATTTGCGTGGCGATGTTCATGGGCGGCATCTCCGGCTCCGGCCCGGCCACCGCTGCTGCCGTGGGCGGGGTGATGATTGCCGCCATGCATCGCGCGGGCTACCCGGCGGGGTTCTCGGCCAGCGTGGTGGCCGGCGCGGCGGCCACGGACATTCTGATTCCGCCCTCGGTGGCCTTCATCGTCTATTCCGTGCTGGTGCCCGGCGCATCGGTGCCTGCGCTGTTTGCGGCCGGGATGTTCCCCGGCGTGCTGGCCGGGGTGGCGCTGATCGTGCCTGCCGTGTGGCTGGCCCGCCGCCACGGCATGGGCAAGCTCGAAGCCAGCCTGCCGCGCCCGCCGTTCTGGCGCAGCCTGCGTGAAGCCGCCTGGGGGCTGGCCGCGCCGGTGCTGATCCTGGGCGGGATGCGCCTGGGCTGGTTCACGCCGACCGAGGCCGCCGTGGTGGCCGTGTTCTACGGCCTGTTCGTCGGCATGGTCGTGCATCGCACCATCGGCGTGCGTGATCTGTTTGAAATCCTGCGCGAAGCGGGCGAGCTGTCGGCGGTCATTCTGATCGTGGTATCGCTGGCGGGCATCTTCGCCTTCTCGCTTTCCACCCTGGGGGTGATCGACCCGATCACGCAGGCCATCGTGAACTCGGGCCTCGGCTCCACCGGCATCCTGCTGCTGGTGCTGGTCATGCTGCTGGTGCTGGGCATGTTCCTGGACGGCATCTCCATCCTGCTGATTTTCGTGCCCCTGCTGTACCCGCTGATGGTGCATTACCAGTGGGACGTGGTGTGGTTCGGCGTGCTGCTGGTGCTGACGGTGGCCATCGGCCAGTTCACCCCGCCGATGGCGGTGAACCTGATGGTGGCCAGCAAGATCGCCCAGGTGCGTATGGAAGCCACCACCCGCTGGGTGCTGTGGCTGGTGCTGGCCATGACCGTGGCCATGCTGATCGTGTTGCAGTGGCCGCAGATTGCCCTGTGGCTGCCCGCCCGGCTGGGGTATTGACCCCGGCATTTTTTGACGACGAAAAAAGGAGACATCGTGATGACCCTGCGTTTGCGTACCCTGCTGACGGCCACCGCCGCTGCCGCCACCCTGCTGGCCGTGGGCCTGCCCGCTGCCCAGGCCCAGACGGCCAAATACAAGAGTGAATACCGCATGTCCCTGGTGCTGGGCACCGCCTTCCCCTGGGGGCAGGGCGGCCAGTTGTGGGCCGACAAGGTGCGCGAGCGCACCGACGGGCGCATCAACATCAAGCTTTACCCCGGCACCTCGCTGGTGCAGGGCGACCAGACGCGCGAGTTCAGCGCCATCCGCCAGGGCGTGATCGACATGGCCGTCGGCTCCACCATCAATTGGTCGCCGCAGGTCAAGGCGCTGAACCTGTTCTCGCTGCCTTTCCTGTTCCCCGACTACGCCGCCGTCGATGCCGTGGTGCAGGGCGACACCGGCAAGGAAATCTTCAAGGCGCTGGACAAGGCCGGCGTGCAGCCCCTGGCCTGGGGCGAGAACGGCTACCGCGAGATCAGCAACTCCAGGCACGCCATCGTCCAGCCCGGCGACTTGAAGGGGCTGAAGGTGCGCGTCGTCGGCTCGCCGCTGTTCCTGGACACCTTCACCGCCCTGGGTGCCAACCCCACGCAGATGAGCTGGGCCGATGCCCAGCCCGCCATGGCCAGCAAGGCCGTGGACGGCCAGGAAAACCCCCTGGCGGTCTACCAGGCGGCCAAGCTGCAATCGGTCGGCCAGAACCACATCACCCTGTGGGGCTACATGAACGACCCGCTGATCTTCGTCGTGAACAAGGAAGTGTGGGCCAGCTGGACGCCCGAAGACCGCGAAATCGTGCGCCAGGCCGCCATTGACGCAGGCAAGGAAGAAATCGCCATCGCCCGCAAAGGGCTGGTCGAAGAAGGCAAGCCCCTGGTCAAGGAACTGCAAGCCCTGGGCGTGACCGTCACCGACCTGGACGCCGCGCAGCGCAAGGCTTTTGCCGATGCCACCAAGAGCGTCTACACCAAGTGGAAACCGCAGATCGGCACCAATCTGGTCGAGATGGCCGAAAAGGCCATCGCTGCCCGCAAGCAGTAAAAAACAGAGCTTCTATCGATTGAAAACAAAGGGTTTCGGATAGATAAATATCCGAAACCCTTTGTTTATTTGCGGAAGGTGCTTTGATTACGATAGCTTCAGCTGCTCGTCCCCGCGCCAGCCCTCGTGGGGCGCAGCCGCCACCGCATCGCCCACCTTGAACACCGACACCACCTGCGCCAGCCGCTGCGCCTGTTCGTTCATGGCCGAGGCGGCGGCGCTCGATTCCTCCACCAGCGCGGCGTTCTGCTGCGTCATCTGGTCCAGGCTGGTCACGGCCTGATTCACCTGGGCAATGCCGTCGCGCTGCTCCGTGGCCGAGGCGGTGATCTCCTCCATCAAATCCGTCACCCGCCGCACGCTGGCAACGATCTCCTGCATCTGCTCGCCCGCCAGCGCCACCTGGGAGGTGTTGGCATCCACCGTCTCCACGCTGTTGGTGATGAGCTGCTTGATCTCCTTGGCCGCCTCGGCGCTGCGTCCGGCCAGGCTGCGTACCTCGCTGGCCACCACGGCAAAACCCCGGCCCTGTTCCCCGGCACGGGCCGCTTCCACGGCGGCATTCAGCGCCAGGATGTTGGTCTGGAAGGCGATGCCGTCGATCACGCCGATGATGTCGCCGATCTTGCGACTGGCCGTGTTGATCTGCGCCATGCCCTGCACCACCTGCTGCATCACGCCGTCGCCGCGCTCGGCCGCCTGCGTTGCCGTGGCCGCCAACTGGTTGGCCTGCCGGGCGGTGTCTGCCGACTGGGTGACGGTGGCGGTCAGCTCCTCCATGCTGGCGGCGGTTTCTTCCAGATTGCTGGCGGTCTGCTCGGTGCGGCTGGACAAATCCAGGTTGCCCGTGGCCACCTGCCCGGCGGCGGCAGAGACGGCCTCCACCCCGCTGCGCACCTCGCCCACCACGCCGCGCAGTCTGGCGGCCATTGCATCCAGGCTGCGCAAAAGCTGGCCCAGCTCGTCGCGACGATCATCGTGTGCCTGTACGGAAAGATCGCCGCCCGCCACGGTGTCGGCCAACTGCACGGCACGTTCCAGCGGCACCGTGATCTGGCGCACCACCAGGTAGGAAATCAGCAGCCCCAGCGCGATGGTTGCCCCGGCGGCCAGGGCGCTGTACACGATGGCGTCGGCAAAATTGTGGCGGCCCTCGGCAATCAAATGGTCGCCAATGCGGGTTTGTACCTCGGCCAATTCATGCACGGCCTGATTCCATTGGCGCATGGTGGGTTGCAATTCCTGTTCCCAGGCCTGCATGGCCTGGGCATGTTCGCCACGTTCGCGCAGGCCCAGCACCTTGTCGTTGATCTCGTCGGCCTGGGCACGCAGGCCACGCACCTTCATGACAATGGTTTTGACTTCTTCCCGAAAGGTCTCTTCCAGAAACTTATTCGACAGGCTACGTATTTGCCCCATGTAGTTTTGTTGCCTGAGCCGCGCGGCGGAAATAACGTCGGGATTTTCCGAAGTGCTGGAAATCTCCACGCTGTCCAGCCACAGCTGGGACAGCCCGCGCCAGCGTTCCACTTCCACCTTGCGGTCGTCCACATATTTGGTTTGCGCCCCCATATCGAGGCTGACGCGATTCAGGTGGTAAATGGCCATGCCGCCCGTACACGTCAGCAATACCATGATCAAACACAGGGAAATCCAGATTTTCTTGCCGATGGAGATATTTTTCAATTGCATTTGGAATAATCGGTTTTTTATTGAATCCCATGAATGGAAAATAAATTTCCCAAGAATTTTTCTACGATTAAAAAATACTACATCAAGTTACATGCAGCATCAATCGGTGTAAATTGTCTGGTGGTTGCACGACATTTTACATTCTGGTTTCAAATAAAATAAAAACGACTATTTGCGTTGAATCCCAATACAACAAAAATGGTTGACAACAATTCCAATTCATTCATCCCCGTTGCGCCGCCCAGCGGCCTGCCTGCCCGGCTGGGCCGCAACCTGGCGGCCCGGCGCAAAGCCCTGGGGCTGACCCAGGCCCAGGTGGCCGAACGCCTGGAAGTGGAAACGGAAACCCTGTCGCGTTTCGAGCGCGGCAAGCATGTGCCCTCGCTGCTGACGCTGGAGCGGCTGGCAGCGGTGCTGGGCACGACGTGCGGGGATTTATTGCAGGAAACGCCGCAGTTGCCCGTTTCCGACGTTCTGGTGCTGGCGACCTGGCTGGCCGACTTGCCGACGCGGGACGTGAACTTTGTGCAGCAGGTCGTGAAGGTCTGCTGCGAGTATCTGGGCGCCCGCCCGGCGCTGGATGCGCCCGAAAGCAGACAAAGAGAGAGCTTTTAGCGTTTATGAATAAAGGATTTCAGGTAATAAACACCCTGAAATTCTTTGTTTGCCAGCGTAAAACGCTTTTGTTTTGATAGTTCAGGCCGCGCCAGTGTTGCGCCGTAACAACCATTGGAAGCTGCCCATGACCAGCACCAGTGCGCCGTAGGTGGTCAGTTTGCCGTCGCTGCCCGTCAGCGCCAGGCCCGCGCCCAGCACGATGCTGCCCAGCACGAAGTTCAGGCCGATGCCCGTCCACAGCGGCAGGCGGCGGGGGATGCGCAGCGCCCAGGCACCCAGCCCCAGGGTCACGGCCAGGAAGGCGGCGGGGGCCAGGAAGTTGAGCAAGTGCCAGAAAAATACATTTGCGTCCATGTTTATCATGACCAAGATCAAGTCTTTGACTTCGGACTAACCCTTGGCTGGTGAGTGATTTTATAATCGGCGCCTATGGCAGTTTGGGCATTAGGTATCAACCACAACACGGCGCCGCTGGATTTGCGGGGCCGTTTTGCATTTGCGCTCGATCAGATCGCGCCCACGCTGCTGGGCCTGCGCAGCGCCCTGACCAGCGCCACGCGCCACCCGGAGGTGGAGACGGCCATCCTCTCCACCTGCAACCGCACCGAAATCTATTGTGCCGCGCACACGGCGGCGCTGGACCACACCCTGGGCTGGCTGGCCCAGTCCGGCGGCGTCAGCGCCGAGACGCTGCGCTCGCACTCGTACCTGCTGGAAGACGGTTCCGTGGCCCGCCACGCTTTCCGCGTTGCCTCGGGTCTGGATTCGATGGTGCTGGGCGAGGCGCAAATCCTCGGCCAGCTCAAGAACGCCGTGCGGGCCGCCGAAGATGCCGGGGCGCTGGGTTCCACCCTGCACCAGTTGTTCCAGCGCAGCTTTGCCGTGGCCAAGGAAGTGCGCAGCAGCACCGAAATCGGCGCCCACAGCATCAGCATGGCGGCGGCGGCGGTGCGGCTGGCCGCGCAGCTGTTCGAGGATTTGACGCAAATCCGCATCCTGTTCGTCGGCGCGGGCGAGATGATCGAACTGGTGTCCACCCACTTTGCCGCTCGCCATCCCAAGCAGATGACGATTGCCAACCGCACGGTCGAGCGCGGCGAGAAGCTGGCCGCGCAGTTCGGCGCCAGCACCATGCCGCTGGCCGACCTGCCCGAGCATCTGCACGAATACGACGCAGTCATCAGCTGCACCGCGTCCACCCTGCCCATCATCGGCCTGGGCGCGGTCGAGCGGGCGCTGAAGAAGCGCAAGCACCGCCCCATCTTCATGGTCGATCTGGCCGTGCCGCGCGATATCGAGTCCGAGGTCAAGGATCTGCGCGACGTTTACCTCTACACCGTGGACGACCTCGCCAGCGTGGTGCGCACCGGCCAGGCCCAGCGCCAGGCGGCGGTGGAGCAGGCCGAGGTCATCATCGACCACGGCGTGCAAAGCTTTCTGCACTGGCTGGAGCAGCGCAACCCGCAGGGCGGGGCGGTGTCGCTCATCCAGCAGCTCAACCAGCAGACCGATGCGTGGCGTGCCCAGGAAATCGCCCGCGCCAAAAAGCTGCTGGCCAAGGGCGAGGACGTGGACACGGTGCTGGAAGCCCTCTCGCGCGGCCTGACGCAAAAGATGCTGCACGGCAGCATGACCGCCCTGCGCCAGGGCAGCGATGCCGAGCGCGAACAGGCCGCCGCCACCGTGCAGCGCCTGTTCCTGCGCGGGCGCAACCACCAGCGTTAGCGCTGCTGCACTGCTTTTACCGTAGCTGCTACCGCCGGTGTTTATTGATTTTCAAGACTAAATCATTCTGAAAACCTTGCATTGCAAGCGCTGGCAGCTATGCATTCAATAGTTTCAGGCCTTCATCATGCAAGATTTTCTGCGCAACCAGCTCGAACGCTACGCCCAGCGTCTGGAGGAGCTGAACTTCCTCCTCTCCCGCGAAGACATCATGGGCGACATGCAGCAGTACCGCCGCATCTCCCGCGAACATGCCGAGGTCACGCAGATCGCGGGCCGCTACGCCCGCTACCGCCAGTGCGAGGCCGACCGCTCCACCGCGCAGGAGTTGCTGGCCGACCCCGACATGGCCGACATGGCGCAGGAAGAAATCGCCAGTGCCGAGCAGGAACTGGTGCAGCTGGAGGACGAACTGCAACGCCTGCTGCTGCCCAAGGACCCGGATGACGAGCGCAATGCCTTCATCGAAATCCGCGCCGGCACCGGCGGCGACGAATCGGCCCTGTTCGCCGGCGATCTCACCCGCATGTACACCCGCTACGCCGCCAACCAGGGCTGGCGCGTGGAAATCATGAGCGCCAACGAAAGCGAAATCGGCGGCTACAAGGAAGTGGTGCTGCGCATCGAAGGCGAAAACGTCTATGGCCGCCTGCGCTTTGAATCCGGCGGCCACCGCGTGCAGCGCGTGCCGGCCACCGAAACCCAGGGCCGTATCCACACCAGCGCCTGCACCGTCGCCGTCATGCCTGAGCCGGACGAAACCCAGGCCATCACCCTGAACCCGGCCGACCTGCGCATCGACACCTTCCGCGCCAGCGGCGCGGGCGGCCAGCACATCAACAAGACCGATTCCGCCGTGCGCGTCGTCCACCTGCCCACCGGCATCGTCGCCGAATGCCAGGACGGACGCAGCCAGCACAGCAACAAGGCCAAGGCGCTGCAGGTGCTGCAAGCCCGCATCCAGGAAAAAGAGCGCAAGGAGCGCGAAGCCAAGGAAGCCGCCCTGCGCAAGGGCCTGATCGGCAGCGGCGACCGCAGCGACCGCATCCGCACCTACAACTACCCGCAGGGGCGGCTGACCGACCACCGCATCAACCTCACGCTCTATAAATTGCTGGCCATCATGGAAGGCGACATGGACGAAGTGCTGAACGCCCTGCAAGCCGCGCGGGAGGCAGAGCTGCTGGAGGAACTGGCGATCAATGGCTGAACCGGTCACGCTGGCACATGCCCTGCGCCATGCTCGGCAGATGGGGCTGGAGCGTATCGACGCCCACATCCTGCTCCTGCACCTGCTGGGTCGACCGCACCACGACCGGGCCTGGCTGTTGGCGCATGACCAGGACACACTGACTGCCGCGCAGTGGGCGCAATACCAAGCGCTGTGCGCCCAGCGCCTGGATGCCGTGCCGGTGGCGTATCTGACGGGGTGCAAGGAATTTTTCGGCCTGCACTTGCAGGTGGATGCCCGCGTGCTGGACCCTCGGCCCGATACCGAAACCCTGGTGGAATGGGCGCTGGAGCTGCTGCCCGCCGCCGCGCCGTGCCGCGTGGCGGACTTGGGCACCGGCAGCGGGGCCATTGCCCTGGCGCTGCAAAGCCAGCGCCCGCAGGCCGCCGTCACGGCGGTGGATTTCAGCGCCGATGCGCTGGCCGTGGCCCGTGCCAATGCGCAGCGGTTGCAACTGCCGGTGCAATGCGTTCAGTCGTCCTGGCTGGCAGGCGTGCCGGGGGTGTTCGACCTCATCGTCAGCAACCCGCCCTATATCCGCGAGGACGACCCCCACATGCCCGCCCTGCGCCACGAACCGCGCCAGGCGCTGACCAGCGGGCGGGATGGGCTGGACGACATCCGCACCATTGCCGCACAGGCGCCCGTGCATCTGGCAGCGGGTGGCTGGCTGCTTCTGGAACACGGCTGGGATCAGGCCGAGGCGGTGCAGGCCATTCTGCGCGGGGCGGGTTTGCAGGGCGTGGTCAGCCGCCAGGACCTGGCCGGGCAGTGGCGCTGCACGGGCGGGCAGTGGCGGGATGCTGCCGCTTGCAACCCTGCAATGCCTACGTACTCCCGGACAGTGAAATAATCCCGGGCTGCTGCGCCTTTGGAGCGCATCGTCTTTTTAGCCCTGGAGTTATCTGCATGAGCGACGTTCAACAACGTATCGACCAATTGGTCAAATCCAACGACATCCTGCTGTTCATGAAGGGCAGCGCCAGTTTTCCGATGTGCGGCTTTTCTGGCCGTGCGGTGCAGATCCTGAAAGCCTGCGGCGTGGAGGCCGACAAGATCGCCACCGTGAACGTGCTGGACGACGCCGAAATCCGCCAGGGCATCAAGGACTACAGCCAGTGGCCCACCATCCCGCAGCTTTACGTCAAGGGCGAATTTGTTGGCGGCTCGGACATCATGATGGAGATGTACGAATCGGGCGAGCTGCAAAAAGTGCTGACCGCCTGAGCCATGGCCTGTGGCAGCAGTCCGGCCATACCCGCTATGGATGGAAAGCTTCTACGGATATGATGAAAACCGCCCTGCCAGGGCGGTTTTTTCGTTTTTGGTCGTGTGGCAGCGACGCAAAAAAATAGTCACGCCCACATGCGCAGGAGGCATGTATTCCGGTGAGATTGGGCCATCACCGCGCCACCCCCTTTGCTTATGACTTTGACACAAAGCCTTATCACCATTGCTTTTCTGATCGCCACCAGTGCGTTTTTCTCGATGGCGGAAATCGCCCTGGCCGCTTCGCGGCGGCTGCGCCTGCGCCAGATGCTGGAGGAAGGCGACAGGCGGGCAGAAGGGGTGATGCACGTCCAAAGCCAGCCGGGGGAATACTTCACCGTCACCCAGATCGGCCTGAATGCCGTGGCCATTCTGGGCGGTGTGGTGGGGGAAGGGGCGCTGTCGCCTTACCTGACCGACATGGCAGCGCTGTGGCTGCCGCAGCGCCAGGCGCAAACGGTGGGCTTTCTGCTTTCCTTCGTCACGGTGACGGCGCTGTTCATTTTGTTTGCCGATCTGCTGCCCAAGCGTGTGAGCATGGCCGAGCCGGAGGCCCTGGCCGTGCGCCTGCTGCGCCCCATGCTGTGGTGCATCGTGGTCCTGAAGCCCCTGGTGTGGCTGTTCAACCTGCTGGCCAATGCGGTGGTGCGGCTGCTGCGCCTGCCCGCCGTGCGTGATGAGCGCATCACCAGCGACGACATTCTGGCGATTACCGAGGACGGCACCCGCGCCGGGGTGCTGGCGCTGCGCGAGCAGCAGGTGATTGCCAACGTGATGGATATGAACTCGCGCACCGTGCCCTCGGCCATGACGCAGCGTGACCGCATCGCCTACTTTCTGCGCGACGACCCCGACCACATCATCCGCGCCCGCATTGCGGAGGAGCCGTATTCCACCTACCCGGTGTGCGATGGCGACATCGACCACGTCATCGGCTACGTGGACGCCAAGGATTTGTTCCAGCGCGTGCTGAACAATCAGCCGCTGTCGCTCAAGGACGGCAGCCTGATCCGCCGCGTGCTGATCGTGCCGGACAAGCTCACCCTGGCCGAAGTGCTGGACCAGTTCCAGCAGGTGCGCGAGGACTTCGCCGTCATCCTGAACGAATACAGCCTGGTGGTGGGCGTCGTCACCTTGAATGACGTGATGAGTACGGTGATGGGCGACCTGGTCAGCCCGGATGCCGACGAGGAACAGATCGTGCGCCGCGATGCCAACTCCTGGCTCATCGACGGCATCACGCCGATCGACGACGTGCTGCACGCCCTGCAACTGGACGAATTGCCGCATGACGAGGAATACGCCACCCTGGCCGGTTTCCTCATGGTCATGCTGCGCCGCGTGCCCCGGCGCACCGACAGCGTGGACTGGGGCGGCTACAAGTTCGAGGTGATCGACGTGGACAGCTACCGCATCGACCAGGTGCTGGTGACGCGGCTCGCTTCGGAGTCGCCCCCCGTGCCAGTGCCGGTGCCCCCCGTTACCGAAAATCCCGTCGCCCCCTCTGCCTGAGTGTAGCAATCCGGGGTCGTTGGGGGCCACCGTGAATGCTGTTTCAATAGGGCCGTTGAATGACTTTGGATAGCAGCCTCCGATAGTGCTGCCTGGAATCCAAAGTCATTCATGCCTGAAATTATTATCTATCAGGCGATAGCAGCTATGGTTTTAGACTTTGGCAGCTGCCGTGCGGCGGGCGCTCAGGATGTTGAAGCCAAACCCGGCCAGCACGATGACCAGCATCACGACCTGGGCGGTCAGGGTTTCCACCGTCGGGTAGGTGCCCAGCCATTCCATGCGCGGGCCGTTGACCGGGGTGGCGGAGAACCAGCCGGCTTCCTGCAAGGCCGATGCGCCTTTGCCGATCAGCACCACGGCCAGGACGCCGACCAGGATCGAGGTGGCGCTGAAGAACTTGCCGATCGGCATCCGGGCGCTGGTTTTCAGCAGGATCCAGGCAATCACGGCCAGCACTGCGGTGGCGACCAGGCCGCCGCCCGCCAGGGCGTTGTAGTGGCCATCGGCGGCCAGGGCGGTGTAGAACAGCACGGTTTCAAACACCTCGCGGTACACGGCGATGAAGGACAGCATGAACAGCCCCCACAGCGAACCTTTGCCCAGTGCGTGCTGGAGTTTGCCGTCCAGATACTCCTGCCAGCGGTTGGCGCTGCTCTTGCTGTGCATCCACAGGCCGACACTGAGCAGAATCACCGCCGCCAGGATGGAGCCGATACCTTCGGTCAGCTCCCGGCTGGCGCCGCTGACTTCCACCATGTAGGTGGCGACAACCCAGGTCAGCCCGCCGGCCACCAGGGCGCTGACCCAGCCGGCATGGACATAGCCCAGTGCATCGGTGCGCTTGGCGCGGCGCAGCAGGGCGATGGTGCCGATGACGATGAGCATCGCCTCCAGCCCCTCGCGCAGCAGGATGGTGAAGGCGCCCAGGAAGGTGGCCGTGGTGTCGTTGGCGCCGTCCTGCAGCAGGGTATCGACCTTTTGCAGTTGCGCTTCCAGGTGCCCGGCGGCAGCTTCCGCCCCGGGGATGTCATTTTTCGTGATGGCGGCACGGTACTGCAGCATGGCCGCTTCCACTGCCACCATCAGCGCCTTGTCGCGGGCGGCCACGGCAGGCTCCAGCGGCTCGAATCCATCCAGGTACGCCGACAGGCCCAGGCGCATGGCCGTGGCGTTGTCGCCGCTGTGTAGGGCCGCCAGGCTCTCCTGCAGACGCAGGCGCGACAGGGCGGTGCCTGTGGGTTTGCCCACGTTGATGGCTTCCGGATGCTGGCGCAGGTAGGCCAGGGTGGCCCGGCCATCAGCCTGCGGCAGCGCTTTCTGCAGGCTGGCCGGGGTGGCGGTGGTCAGGGCGCCCATCTCGGCAAAATGGCTGCGCAGTTGCGCGTCCTGCTGCCACTGCTGCTGGCCCTGTGCGGTCAGCTGCGCGTCATACGACAACGTGCCGGAGAAAAATGCCAGCGCCCAGCGGTCTTCTTCCGACAGGCTGCCGTAGCTGCCCATCGAGGTACCTTCGACACCCTGGGTAATCACCTGGTAGAGCGCCGCCAGACTGCGGGCATCGGCACGCTCGGCATCGGTGAAGGCAATCGGCGCTGGCTCCAGGCCTTGCGCAGCGGGGCCGTCGGCTGCGCCGTTGGCACCGTGGCAACTGGCACAGTGTTCAGCGTACAGCTGGGCACCCCGAGCCAGGTTCGGCTCGAAGGCGGGGGCCATCGGGAAGGGGTAGGCCCGGGCCAGGGCATCGGCGGCGCTGTGTGCCAGTTCGGCCACCTCGGCGGCATCCGCCTTGTTTTCCACGGCCTGGCGCAGTTGCGCGATGGTGTCGGCAATCGCCGCCTGCTCGGCGTGTGCTGGCAAGGCGGTGATCTGCCGTTGTGCAGTGGCGGTGAAGTCGAGCATTTCGGCGTACTCGCCCTCGTCGGCAATGGCCCCGTCTTCGACGGCACCGCTGTAATCAACGGCTACGTAATCCAGCAATTGCCACAGCTGGCGGGACTGTGCCGAGGCCGATTCCTCCGCCCAGGCGACCGGCCCCGCCAGTCCTACCCAACACCCCAATACGGCCAGCAGCCACCAAAATTTGCGTTGCATAATAAGCTCTTAACGAATGAGAATCGTTTTTGATTCTACCTGAGCTTATGGATATCCCGTACTTTGACCTTGGAACGTACTCTTGATTACGGGAATGCGGCGCTCGGGGGGCGTCAGACAGCCATGGTGGCGGCGTTCTGGGCGGTTTCGATGCGCGGATAGAAATCGCGGTTTTCACGCTGCATTCTTTCGTACACGCGCTTGAGTACGGTGTTGGCATCGTTGCGAAAACCGGTGGGGTCGTTGCGCAGACGCTCGGCAGTGTTCCAGCGGCGGGCGAACCCGTCGAATGCCTGGGCGATCGGCCCCATATCTTCCTGGAACTGCTGCCCCAGGCGGGCCAGCGCGGCATCGCCGCTGCGCTGCAGGGCGGGGTACAGCGCTTTGTCCTCGACCGCCAGGTGCAGCTTGATGAGAGAGCTGAAATTGATGATGCCCTGGGCAATTGCCTGGGCATTGGTTTCCACACCTGCGTGGGTGAGCGTGCGCAACTGGTCGATGCGCGACAGGATGTCTACGTGCTGATGTTTGAATTTGTCGATGTTCATACAGATGGCTCCAGAGGGGGAAGGGTGAAAGAAGTGGGTTAGAGGGGGTGCGGTTGCCAAACATTTATTTCATATAAATCTTATGACGGTTCATTTCCCTGCCTGTTTGTTACTTTTTGTACCTGGATGCACAGTGTGGGAAACATTCCCGGTGTTAGATGCAGATCAAAAGATTCATGTAAAATAAATCTTATTATTCCCAGTTCCTGCCCGCCGGCTTTGCCGTCGGCAGACACTTATGTCACAGCCTTTGCCGAACCTTTCGCCCCGTCCTCCGCAAGCACCCCCGGCCCTGGTGGGCTGGCCGCTGCTGCGCCTGGGTTTTCGCCCGTTTTACCTGCTCACTGCGCTGATGGCCTGCCTGTCCGTGCCGGTGTGGGTGGCCGCATTCCTGGGCTATATGCCTTTGCAATTGCCCATGTCCGCCCTGCTGTGGCATGGGCATGAAATGCTGTTCGGTTTTGCGGCTGGCGTGGTTGCAGGTTTCCTGCTCACGGCGGTACGGGCCTGGACGGGGCTTGACACTGCCCGTGGACCTTTGCTGGCCGTTCTGGCCCTGTTGTGGCTGGCCGCGCGGGTGGCTGCGCTGTGCGCTCCGTATGCCGTGTTTGCAGTGATCGACATGCTGTTCCTGCCCGCAGTGGCCGTCGTCCTGCTGCGGGTGCTGTTGCAGGCGGGCAACAAGCGCAATATCCCGCTCATTTCCCTGTTGTTGCTGATGAGTGTGGCCAATCTGTGCTTTCACCTCATTCAGCTGCAGGTCATCGCGCTGGATCCGCTGCATCCCCTGTATGCCGAACTGGCGCTGATTGTGATGGTCGTCTCGGTCATGACCGGGCGCGTTGTGCCCATGTTCACGCGCAACGTCACTCCTGGGTTGGTGATCAACACGTCACGCCGCTTCGAGCTGAGTTTGCTGGCCGTTACCGCTATCGCGTTGCTGCTGTGGGTGTGTTCGGCACCGACTTTGCTGGTTGTGGCGGCCTGTGCGATTGCAGCCCTCCTGCACGCCATTCGCCTGTACCGCTGGAGCCCCTGGGTCACGCTCAAGCGCCCGATCTTGTGGGTGCTGCACCTCTCGTATGCTTGGATGCCGATCGGTTTTGCCATGCTGGCTGGCGCCCAACTGGGTTGGCTGGGCCAGACTTTTGCCGTTCATGCCCTGACAGTCGGGGTGATTGGCGGCTTGATCATCGGCATGGTCACCCGTACCGCCCGGGGCCATACGGGCCGTCCCCTGCAGGCCACGCGCGGTGAAACCATCGCCTACGCGCTGGTGTTGTTGGCCACCGTCGTACGGGTTGTGCTGCCGGTGATTGCGCCCCAGCTCTACCCTCGCGCCCTGGAAATTTCCGCCACCTTTTGGGCACTGGCTTTTGGAATTTACCTGGTGATTTACACCCCGTGGCTGCTCCGTTCGCGCCTGGACGGCAAGGACGGCTAAGAACGTGTTCACGATCTCCACGCGGGTGTGCAGTCGCTGCCTCGGGCGCTCTGCGTCGTTGCAAATCCTCGCCATAGCACTGCTATGACTGCGGTTTGCGCCTTGCAGCCCATCCCGATCCGCTTCCCGCACCCCTTCGCGCCGAGATCGTAAACACGTTCTAAGACAGCCCTGCCAACAACACCTTCACCATATTCGTCCCCTGACCGCTCTTTTTGAAAGGCTTTTCCATGAGCACTGTGATCGATGTCCGCACCATTGAACCGCGTCTGCGCCATGCTCAGATTTTTGGCCAGTTTGATGCCTTGGCCTCGGGTGAATCCATCACCATCGTGAACGACCATGACCCCGTTCCCCTGCGCTTTCAGCTCGAATCACGTACCCCTGGCCAGGTGCAATGGGCGTATGACCAGGCAGGCCCCGATCTGTGGCGCGTCGTGATTACCAGGACGGAAGGCGCCGCCGAAGACCCGCACGCCAACGGCGGCTGCTGCTCCGGCGGCGCGTGCGGCGGCTGATTGCGGCTTCATTTTCACCTCTTTTTGCACCAGCCCCGCAGGGCGGATGCCAGTCCCCTTGCGGGGCTGCGTCATTGGTGCCACGGCAGTCCACGGTAGCGCCAGCCATTGACGTGCCCGCGCTGACCGTTGGCGTCCAGATCGCCCTCGAACCCTTCCAGGATGCTGAACGCCTGCAGTCCCAACTGCGTGGCCTGCTGCGCAGCGGCAACTGAACGCACACCGCTGCGGCACAGCAGCACGACCTTGCCGCCTGCCGGCACCGCTGCTTGCAATTGTGCGTCGAAATCTGCATTCATCTGCATTTGCGGCCATTGCTTCCAGGCCACCGGCACGGCGCCGGGCACCTGTCCGACCCAGGCACGCTCGGCATCGGTGCGTACATCGATCAGCACGGCCTGGCCGGTTTGCACCCAGTGCCAGGCCAGGGCAGGGGGGATGTCGCCGGCATAGCCGCTGGCGGGCATGACGGTGCCCAGGTTGTCTGCATCACGCATCACAAGCTCACTTTCCTTAAAGAAACAGGGCATTATTCTTGCCCATGCTTTGGACTGAATTTACCGCCCTGTTGCTCCTGGCCACGGCTATGAGTTTTACCCCCGGGCCCAATACCACCTTGGCCACGGCCATGGCGGCCAATGCCGGGCTGCGCCGCAGCCTGCGCTTTGTGCTGGCCGTGCCGGTGGGGTGGTGCTTGCTTTTGCTGTTGTGCGCGGCTGGCGCGGGGGCACTGGTGGCACAAATTCCCGTGTTGCGCTGGGCCATTCAACTGCTGGGCTGCGGCTACCTGCTGTGGCTGGCCTGGCGTCTGGCCGGCAGCCGCCAACTGACGCAGGCCCGAAGGGAGTTGCTGCATGTCGGTTTTGGGCAGGGCGTGCTGCTGCAGTTTGTGAACATCAAGGCATGGTTTTTGGCGTTGTCCATCATCGCCGGGTGGGTCGTGGGGCAGCCCAATGCGCTGCAGCGCCTGGGCATCGTCGTGCCGGTGATGGTGGTTTTTGCCTTTGGCAGCAATCTCGCCTACGCCTGCGTCGGGGCAGCCCTGCGCCATTGGTTGGCCCAGGAGGCGCGTCTGCTATGGTTCAATCGCTGCATGGCCGCACTGCTGGTGGCTACGGCGTTGTGGATGCTCAAGGCCTGAAACACACCCCTGGGTTTGTGCCATAGGCATCAAGGGCAGATATGCCCACAATGGCCGCTTTTCGGAGCAGGCCAGCCTTGCCATCAGCGGCTGTCCCCTGTTGAAAATTTTTTGTCCGGGTGATCCCCGGCTTTTTCTCTGAGAGAACCATCATGACCCAATGGACGCTGGCAGGACGTACTGCCAAGATGAACTCGTCGGCCATCCGCGAGATCCTCAAGCTTACCGACCGCCCCGGCATCATCAGCATGGCAGGCGGTTTGCCTTCAGCCAAAACCTTTCCGATCAGCGCTTTTGAAGCTGCTTGCCACACTGTGCTGCAGCGTGACGGCAGTGCCGCCCTGCAGTACTCCACCACCGAAGGCCTGCCTGCCTTGCGCCAGGCCGTGGCTGATTTTCTGCCCTGGGATGTCGATCCGGAGCAGGTACTGATCGTCAGCGGCTCCCAGCAGGCGCTGGACCTGATCGGCAAAATCTTTTTGGACAAAGACAGCCGCTTGCTGGTCGAGCGCCCTACCTACCTGGGCGCCCTGCAGGCCTTCACGCCCATGGAGCCGGTGGCCGTCGGTGTCGATAGCGACGATGAGGGGATGCTGGTCGAAGACTTCGCTGCCAAAGTTGGCACCGGTGCGGACAAGGCCCGCTTTGCCTACGTGCTGCCCAACTTCCAAAACCCTACGGGGCGAACCATGAGCGAGCAACGCCGTCAGGCGCTGGTCGACAAAGCGCGGGAATTGAATATCCCCCTCATCGAAGACAACCCTTATGGCGACCTGCGCTTTGAAGGCGAGTCGCCCTTGCCCCTGGCTGCTCGCAATCCCGAGGGCGTGCTCTACATGGGCTCGTTCTCCAAAGTGCTGGCCCCCGGTTTGCGCCTGGGCTTTTTGATCGCGCCCAAATCGGTTTACGGCAAGCTGGTACAGGCCAAGCAGGCGGCCGATCTGCACACCCCCAGCTTCAACCAGCGCGTGGTTGCCGAGGTCATGAAAGACGGCTTTTTGCACCAGCACATCCCCACCATCCGCACGCTCTACAAAGACCAGCGCGATGCCATGCTGGCCGCGCTGGACAAGGAAATGGCCGGGCTGGAGGTTCGCTGGACGCGTCCTGTCGGCGGCATGTTCCTGTGGGTGCAATTGCCCGAAGGCATGGATGCGCAAAAGCTCCTGCCGCTGGCCGTGGAGCGCGGCATGGCCTTTGTGCCTGGTGCCCCTTTCTTCCCGGGCAATCCGCAGCACAACTGTCTGCGCCTGTCGTATGTGACGGTGCCGCCGGCACAAATTGCCCAGGGCATTGCCGCCCTGGCGGCGGCTATTCAGGCCTATCCGCAAGAAGCCGCGCAAGGGTAAGTCGCCCAGGTAAACTGGCTTACGGCGGTCTGTTGCGGTAGTGCAACACAAAACACCCTTTTTGGCCCCTGCGGGGGCCGTTTTCTTTACGACGGCGGGGGTTCTCTGGTGCAATAGCTCCAACTTCCCGAAAAGGAGGTTGGCGCGGCCGAAAGGCCGTCTTTTTTGGCGGTAAACACTGCGCCCTCTGTCAAACCTTGGAGTAATTGCAATGAAAAAATCCCTGATCGCCCTGGCTGTGCTGGCTGCTTCCGGCGCTGCCATGGCTCAATCTTCCGTGACCCTGTACGGCGTGCTGGACACCGGTCTGACCTACAGCAAAGGTAAAGAATCTGTGTACGGCTTGACCCACGTCGGCGGCAACACGAACAGCCGTCTGGGCTTCCGCGGTGTGGAAGACCTGGGCAATGGCCTGAAAGCCACCTTCAACCTGGAAGCAGGTATGGGTGTGGACGATGGTACCGACTACTTCACGGGCAATGGCATGGCTTTCCGCCGTACCTCGACCGTGGGCCTGGCTGGCAACTTCGGTGAAGTGCGCCTGGGCCGCATGCTGACCAGCTCCTACCTGGCTGTCAGCCGTTACGACGCTTTCGGCGATACCGGTATTGGCGCCAGCCGTGCTTGGGGTAATGGCTATGCCCCTCGTGCTGAAAACGCTATTTCCTACACCAGCCCCAGCTTCAATGGTTTCAAGTTTGGTGGTGAGTATGGTTTCGGCGAACAGAAAAAAGCCCGTACTAGCCGCTACATCGGTGTAGGTGCTACCTATGACAACGGCCCTCTGAGCTTGGGTGTCGGCTTTGATCGTATGAACGATGTTGCTTTTGCAGAGCTTGATGATTCTGTAACTCCTGCAGTTGTAGAGAAGTGGAGCGACGACCTGACCACTTGGCAACTGGGCGGTGCCTACAACTTTGGCGTGGCCAAACTGCTGGGTTTCTACAAGCAGACTAAGTACAAAGAAGTTGGTGCAAACGACAGTGCTAAATTCAAGACCTTTGGTCTGGGTGTAACTGCTCCCGTTGGTGCTGCTGGTGAACTGCGTGTTGCTTATAACCACTATCGCGTGAGCGCTGATGGCGGCAAGACCCCCAAGGCTAACCAACTGTCGGCTGGCTATGTCCACAACCTGTCCAAGCGCACTGCTCTGTACGGCACCTACGCTTACCTGAAGAACAAAAAAGATGCCAACATGGGTCTGCAGTTGAATGGTGCAATGTCCCTGGGTAAGGATGCTGCAGGCAACCAACTGTTGAACCTGTCCAACAGCGGCGTTCAACACGGCCTGCAACTGGGCATCCGCCACGCTTTCTAATCTGATGCTGGGCTTGCCCCGGCTTGGATAAGCAAAGTATCAAAACCAGCCCTTCGGGGCTGGTTTTTTTATGGGCGGCGCAAATCGGAAACAGCAGTCATTTTCAAAAAAAGAAGCCTTTGCCGCTGATGCAATAAGGATTTCAATATTTTTTAACCTTGAAATTGTTTATTCATAAGCAATAAAAGCTATGAATATTGATTCTGATAACCAGAAAACCTGCCCGCAGAACGGCACTCCTACAATGCCCGCTATGGAGCGCTTCTTCAATACCGCTGGCCCGACCAAACCGGACTTGCACTATCAGCTTGACCCGCTCCAGCGCCTGGACTGGGACGAGGTGCGGCACCTGATCGACACCCAGCGCTACTTCGTCCTGCACGCCCCGCGCCAGACGGGCAAGACCACCACGCTGCTGGCCATGATGAAGGCGCTGAATGCCGGGGGGCGCTATGCCTGCGCCTACGCCAACATCGAAGGGGCGCAGGCGACGCGGGGGGATGTCGGTCAAGACCTTCCTTTAGTGTGCAAAGTCGTTGCGCAAGCGATAGATGATGCTTGCCCCGGCGCAGAGCTACTGCATTGGTATGAGAACACCGGCGCTGATGTTTCGGCATTGGGCCAGTTTGCAGATTTGCTTTCGTATTGGACACGGCACTGCGCCAAACCTGTTGTGCTGCTGCTCGATGGGGTCGATACGTTGGTGGGCGATTCGCTGATTTCTCTACTGCGCCAAATTCGCTCCCGGTACGAACAGCGCCCTCATGCTTTTCCGCAGTCGATTGTTTTATGTGGGCAGCGTGATATTCGGGATTATCGGATGTACCACGGCGACACAGCTGTTATGGCAGGCAGCAGTGTTTTTAATATCAAGGCAGCAAGTTTGCGGCTGCCCAACTTCACCCAACAAGAAATTCAGGCGCTGTGGCAACAGCACACCGAAGCGACGGGTCAGGTGTTTGATGAGGCCATCTTCCCGGCGCTGTGACTCGATACCGAGGGCCAGCCCTGGCTGGTCAATGCCCTGGGGCATGAAGCGATCGGGGAAAACAAAGCCGCCCGTGACCGCAGACGCTCGATCAGCCTGGCCGACTACCAGTAGGCCCGCGATCGGTTGATCTACTCCCGCGCCACGCACCTCGACCAGTTGAGCGACAAGCTGCGCGAGCCGCGCGTGCATAGCGTGCTCTGCGCCATCATCGGCAGCAAGGACGAGCAGGACTTGGGCGCCGTCAAACCCGACGACCAGCAATACGTGGCCGATCTGGGCCTGATCGTCACACGCCCCTCGGTGCGCATCAGCAACCGTATTTACCGCGAAGTCATCCCGCGCGAATTGACCTGGGTGGCGCAGACGCGCATCGCCAACCAGGAGCAAAGCTGGTACGTCACGCCGGAGCATCGGCTGGACATGCCCAGGCTGCTAACCGCCTTCCAGCAATTCTTTCGGGAACACAGCGACATCTGGAGCGAAGGCTTCAGCTACAAGGAAGCGGCCCCGCAGCTCCTCATGCAGGCCTTTTTGCAACGCATCATCAACGGCGGTGGGCGCATCAACCGGGAATACGGGCTGGGGCGCAAACGCACCGACCTGTTCATCGAATGGCCCACCGACCCGCAGCAAGGCATGTACGGGCCGCTGCAACGCATCGTCATCGAACTGAAAATCCAGCGCGGCGCACTGGATGCGGTGCTGGCCGTGGGGCTGGAGCAAACGGCGGACTACACGCGGCAGGTGGGGGCAGACGAGGCGCACCTGATCATCTTCAACCGCAACCCCGGCACATCGTGGGACGAGAAGATCTGGCAGCGCCAGGAGCACTTCGGTAGCCTGCCGGTGGGGGTGTGGGGCGCTTGACGGGGTGAGGCGGGTGTGACGGGGAAGTGGAATCTCACCCCCACGCGAGGCCGCTGAGGTCGTTGACGGCAATCGGCATGTCGTTCCACAGGCCGCGCAGGCCGGTTTTGGCGATGGTGACCCACTGGGGCTGGTACAGGAAGAGGTTCACGCAGTCCTGGGCCAGCAGGCGCTGGGCGGCGGCCAGGTGCTGGTTGCGTTCCTCGGGGTCGGTGCTGGTCTGGATGCGCTGGTAGAGCTGGTCGAAGGCGCTGGAGCGGTAGTTCCAGTAGTAATCGGCCTTGGCGTAGTTGCCCAGGTCGAGCGGTTCGACGTGGCTGATGAGGGTCAGGTCGTACTGCTTGGCGCCGTAGGTCTGGCTGAGCCACTGCGCCCATTCCACGTTGACGAGCTGCACCTGCACGCCCACTTGCGCCAGTTGGGCGGCGATGATTTCCCCGCCCTGGCGGGCATAGGGGGTGGGTGGCAGCGTCATTTGCAGTTTGAGCGGCTGGGCCACGCCGGCTTCCTTCAGAAGCTGGCGGGCCTTTTCCGGATCGAACGGGTTGATGCCGGTGGTGTCGATGTAGCCGGGGGCGCCGGGGGTGTAGTGGCTGCCGATGGGCACGCCGAAGCCGTCGGCAGCGCCGGTGATGACGGCCTGGCGGTCGATGGCAGCGGCCAGGGCGCGGCGCACGCGCACGTCGTTCAAAGGGGGGCGGGCGTTGTTGACGCTGACGATGGTCTTGGCCCGCGAGCCGCTGACGATGACCTGGAAGCGCGGGTCGTTCTGGAACTGCTCCACGCTGCGGGCGCCGATGCGCGGGAAGACGTCCACGTCGCCGGCGAGCAAGGCGGTGGCCTGGGCGGCAGCATCGGGGATGAAGCGGAAGGTGACGCGCTGCAGGGCGATGCGCCCGGCTTCGCGCCATTGCGGCCAGGCCAGCAGGGTGAGGCGGCTGCCCTTTTGCCATTGCTGCACGCGGTAGGGGCCGGTGCCGACGGGGGCGCTGGCGTTGGTGGCGGCGCTGCCGGGTTCCACGATGATGGCGGTGGCCTGGCCCAGGGCAAAGAGCAGGTCGGGGTTGCTGTGGGCGCTGGCCACGACCACGGTATAGCGGTCGGGGGTGCTGACGGTGAGCTGGGCGAACAGCGCCTTGTCCTTGTTCGTGCTGGCGCTGCTGGCGGCGCGGTCGAAGCTGAACTTCACGCTGTCGGCGGTCAGCGGCACGCCGTTGTGAAATTGCGCATCCTGGCGCAGGTGGAAGGTGATGGTTTTCCAGTCCGGGGCAACCTCCCAGCGCTGGGCCAGCAGCGGGGCGATGGTGCCCTGGGGGGTGATCTTGACCAGCGTCTCGAACAGGTTGTAGTGGACGATTTCACCGATCGCAGCGGCGGCGCTGGCGGTGGGGTCGAGTACCGGCGGCTCCAGCGCCATGCCCAGGGTCAGGCTGTTCTTGCTGGCGGCCAGGCTGGACAAGGGCAGCAGCGCCGGCAGCATGGCGGCGGCGGCATGGGCAAGCAGGTGGCGGCGGGTGGGCATGGGTATCTCCTGAAATAAGAGCTGCTACCGCTGGCAAATAAACAATTTCAGATGGTTTTATGCCTGAAATTGTTTATTCATCAGCGTAAGCAGCTTTTTTATTGGTAGCGTAACGCAGACGGGCAGCGCCCGGGGTCATGGTGGGAACGCTGCGCAGCAGCGCCTGGGTGACCGGGTGGCGGGCCGCGTGCAACAGTTGCTGTGGGGTGCCGCTTTCTACCACTTCTGCCTGGTGCAGCACCAGCACCTGGTTGCACAGGTGGTCGATGACGGCCAGATCATGGCTGATCAGCAGGTAGCCCAGGCCCAGGCGCTGTTGCAGTTCCAGCAGCAGGTTGAGGACCTGGGCCTGGACGGAGACGTCCAGGGCGCTGACTGGCTCGTCCAGCACCAGCAGGCGCGGGCGGGTGACGATGGCGCGGGCCAGGGCAATGCGCTGGCGCTGCCCGCCGGAGAAGCTGTGGGGAAAGCGCTGGGCATCCCGGGCGTGCAGGCCGACGTCTTCCAGCGCCTGGGCCACGCGCTGCCGGATTTCGGCGGGGGGCAGGGACGGCGCCAGCACGGTCAAGGGTTCGGCCACGCTCCAGCCGACGCTGCGGCGCGGGTTGAGCGCGGTGGCGGGGTCCTGGAACACCATGGCCATGCGCTGGCGTGCCTGGCGCAAGGCGGCGGCGGGCAGGCGGTGCAGGTCTTCGCCATCGAGCAGCACCTGGCCGCTGGTGGGGGTGTCCAGCGCCAGCACCAGCCGCGCCAGGGTGGACTTGCCGCTGCCCGAAGCGCCGACCAGCCCCAGGCAGCGCCCGGCGTGCAGGGTGAAATCGATGTTGTGCAGCACCGGGTGCGGCGCTGGCCCGGCGAACAGGCCGGGCCGGGGGGCGGCGTAGCTGTGGCACAGCTGGCGCACTTGCAGCAACGGCGGAGGCAGGGCGGCGGCGTCCATGGGGTTAAAACTTACTCCTGCCAGCGCTGGGTGCTGCCCGCCTGCAACGCCTCGGGGCGCAGGCACCAGACATGGTGGGCTTGCAGGCTGCTGTGCGGCGGGATGGCGGTCAGGTTGGGAATGGCGATGCGCGGCGGTGTTTGCGCCTGGCATTCGGCCTGGGCAAAGCTGCAACGGTTGGCAAACGGGCAGCCGCTGCCCCATGCCGCCAGGGCGGGCACCTGGCCGGGGATGGTCATCAACGGATACGGCCTGCCGCTGGGCTGGCGCGGCGCCCCCAGGCGCGGGCGGGCGGCCAGCAGCGCCCGGCTGTAGGGGTGGGCCATGTGCTGGAACAGGGCGGCGGTGGGGCCGCTTTCGACGATCTGGCCGCCGTACATGACCAGGATGTCGTCGGCGTTCTGCGCGATCACGCCCAGGTCGTGGCTGATGAGCAGCAGGGCCATGTCCCGCTCCTCGACCAGACGGTGCAGCAGGTCGAGGATGTGCTGCTGCACCGTGGTGTCCAGCGCGGTGGTGGGTTCATCGGCAATCAGCACATCGGGCGCACAGGCCAGCGCCATGGCGATGGTGATGCGCTGGCGCTGTCCGCCGGAAAACTGGTGCGGGTAGTCATGCAGGCGCCGGGGGCTGATGCCGACCTGGGCCAGCAGATCGGCGGCCTGCGCCAGCGCGGCGCGGCGGCTCAGGCCCTGGTGGTGGCGCAGCGGCTCGGCCACCTGGGCGCCGACGGGGTGGACGGGGTTCAGGGCACTGCCGGGGTCCTGGAACACCATGGCGATGCGGTTGCCGCGCAGGCGCTGCCAGGCGGCCTCGCTCTGGTCGAGGATGTCCTGCCCGTCCAGGCGCAGATGGCCGCTGACCAGGCTGCCGCCGGGGGCCAGGCCCAGCAGGCTCAGGGCCAGCAGGCTTTTGCCGCTGCCCGATTCGCCCACCACCCCCAGACAACTGCCGCGCTGCAATTGAAAGCCGATGTCGCGCAGCGCGTGCAGCCGCCGCCCGTCCGGGGCGGGCAGCAGCAGGTTCAGGCGGGCAACGTCCAGCAGTGCCATGCTCACCATGCCGATCTGGCTTGCGCCGGCGGGGCGAACCGGTCGCGCAGCCCTTCGCCCAGCAGGTTCAGCCCCAGCACGGCCAGGGCGATGGCCACGCCGGGAAAAACGGCCAGCAGCGGCGCCTGGTAGAGCAGGCTTTGCGCCTCGCTGAGCATCCGCCCCCAGGACGGCTGGGGCGCCTGCACGCCCAGGCCGAGGTAGGACAGCGCCGCTTCGGCCAGCAGCGCCAGGGCGAACTGGCTGCTGGCCTGGGCGATGAGGACGCCCGCGATGTTGGGCAGGATGTGTTCCCAGGTGATGCGCCAGCGGTTCTTGCCGCAGGCGCGGGCGGCCAGCACGTAGTTCTGCGCCCAGATGCCGGCGGCGCTGGCGCGGGCCAGACGGGCAAACACGGGCACGTTCAGCACGGCAATCGCCAGCACGGCATTGCCCATGCCCGGCCCGCGCACGGCGGTGAGCAGGATGGCGGTGAGCAGCGCGGGAAACGCCAGGGTGAAGTCCGCCAGCCGCATGGTGAGCTGGTCGACCCAGCCCCGGCGGGCGGCGGCCAGCAGGCCCAGGCTGCCGCCCAGCAGCAGCCCCAGCCCCACGGCGGCCACGCCCACGGCCAGCGAGCTGCGGGCGCCCACCAGCAACTGGCTGACCACGTCGCGGCCATAGGCGTCGGTGCCCAGCCAGTGCCGGGCGCCGGGGGCTTGCAGGCGGCTGTCGATGGCCATGGCGTCGAAGGCATACGGCGTCCAGACCCAGGAGAGCAGGGCGGCCAGCACCAGCGTGCCGGTCAGCATCAATCCGAGCAGCAGGCGGCGGTTCATGCGCTGCGCTCCGGCACGCGGATGCGCGGGTCGAGCCAGGCGTGCAGCACGTCGATGGCGAAGTTCACCACGATCACCAGCGTGACCAGCAGCAGCACGCCGTTTTGCACCACCAGCAGGTCGCGGTTGGCAATCGCCTGGAACAGCAGGCGCCCCAGCCCGGGCAGGTAAAACACGTTTTCCACCACGATGGCCCCGGCCAGCAGGTTGGCGAACTGCAACCCCAGCAGGGTCAGGATCGGCCCCATGGCGTTGCGCAGCACATGGCCCCACAACACTTGGTGGCGGCCTAGCCCCTTGGCGCGGGCGGTGCGCACGAAGTCGGCGCTGACATGCTCCAGCACCGCTGCGCGGGTCAGCCGCGCCAGGATGGCCGTCTGCACGGCGGCCAGCGACAGGGTGGGCAGCACCAGGGCGTGCAGCGCGGGCAGCAGGCCGCCGCCTTCGTCTGCGCCCCAACCGGGAAAGCCCCCGGCGGCAAACCATTGCAGGCGCACGGCAAAGAACACGATCAGCAGCATGGCCAGCCAGAAGCTGGGAACGGCCAGGCCCAGTTGCGTCAGCCCCATCAGCACCCGGTCGGGCCAACGGCCCTGGTGCGCGGCGGCGTACACGCCGATGGGCAGGGCCAGCAGGCCGCTGATGGCCAGCGCCAGCACGGTCAGGGGCAGGGTCAGTTGCAGGCGCTCCAGCAGCAAATCCAGCACCGGCTCGCCATAGGCGTAGCTGTGCCCCAGGTCGCCGCGCAGCAGGCCGACCAGCCAGCCGGCAAAGCGCTGCCACGCGGGCACGTCCAGCCCCAGTTGCGTGGCCAGGGCGGCCACGGCCTCGGGGTCGGCGTCCGGCCCCATCAGAACCTGGGCGGCGTTGCCCGGCAGCAGGTGCAGCACGGCAAAGATCACCGTGGCGGCCAGGAACAGGGTGAACAGCAAAATCAGGAGCTTTTGCCGCAGGAATAGCGCCATATTCAAAGATAAAAGTACCGTAAATGCCTATGAATAAAGCGGGGCTAGCTCTTTATTTCTTCATTGGCTGCCCGGGGCGCATGGGTATTTGCATTCGGGCGGGGCGGCTTGGGGCGCGGGGGCTTGTTGGTGTTGATCTGCGCGGTGGCCTTGTCCATGTCCCCGGCGACCAGCAGCGGCCAGGCTTTCAGGCTGTGGGCAATGCTGTCCTCGATCGCCTGCTGCTGGTCGGCGGGGGCTTTCTTCAGCACCCAGCCGGTCACTTCGCCTTTCAGGCCCGGGTGGCCGATGCCCAGGCGCAAACGCCAGTAGTCGCCGCTGCCCAGCTGGGCGTGGATGTCGCGCAGGCCGTTGTGGCCGCCGTGGCTGCCGCCTTTTTTCAGCTTGACCTGGCCGGGCGAAAAATCCAGCTCGTCGTGCGCCACCAGGATTTCGTCGGGCTGAATCTTGAAGAACCGCGCCAGGGCGCCGACCGATTTGCCCGACAGGTTCATGAACGTCTGCGGCTGGAGCAGCCACACCGCCTGCCCCTGCACATTGGCGCGGGCGGCCAGGCCCCAGTAGCTGCGCTCGGGTTGCAGATGCACTTTCAGCTCGCGGGCCAGCGCGTCGATCCACCAGAAACCGGCGTTGTGGCGCGTGGCGGCGTATTCCGGGCCGGGATTGCCCAGGCCGACAAATAACTTGATCATGGACGGGGATTATCGTGGGGCGGGTCAAAGAACGTGTTTACGTTCTAAAGACAAATGGCCCACCGAGGTGGGCCATCGACAGCGGGCAAGCCCGGTGGCCGGGCTTGCCGGGGGCGAAGAATTACTTCTTGCCCTTCTTGGCAGGAGCGGCGGGCGCCGGGGCAGCGCCTTCTGCAGGGGCCACTTCCGGCAGCTTGATGCTGACCAGGGCGGGGTTCTTGTTGGAGCCGCGCACCACGGCCTTGACGCCGTAGGGCATCTTCACCAGGTTGTTCAGGCCCAGGGCGCTCTTGACGGTCAGGCCCGACAGGTCGACCACGATGTTTTCCGGCAGGTGGGCGGGCATGCACACCACGGCCAGTTCATGGATCAGCGGGGTGACGGTGCACTTGTCTTCCTTGACGGCGACGGAGTTGTCGGCGCCTTCGAAGTGCAGGGGCACGCGCATTTCGATCTTGGTCTTGTCGTCCACGCGCTGGAAATCCACGTGCAGGATCTGGGGCTTGAAGGGGTGGTATTGCACGTCGCGCAGCACCACTTTGGTGGTTTTGCCGTCCACGTCCAGGTCCAGCACGGACGAGTGGAAAACTTCCTTTTTCAGCGCGTGGAAAATGGCGTTGTGGTCCATTTCGATCAGCTGGGGCTGCTCGCCGGCACCGTAGACGATGCCCGGGGTCTTGCCGGTAATGCGCATACGGCGGCTCGCACCCGTACCTTGTTGTGCGCGTGTAGTGGCTGCAAATTGCATGGTTTTAACTCCAGAATGGTGGGCCGCGACCAGCCTCACCGGGTTGAGAAAAGACGGCGGTTGCCGTCTTTGGGGGGAAAAATGGAAAAGTTCGAGGCTCAGTCTTCGAACAGGCAACTGACCGATTCGCCGTTCTGCACACGGCGGATGGTTTCGGCAAACAGCGGGGCTACGGAAACCTGGCGAATCTTGCCGCAGGCCCTGGCCGCCGCCGACAGCGGAATGGTGTTGGTCACGACCACTTCGTCCAGGGCGTTGCCCTTGGCGATGCGCTCGATGGCCGGGCCGGAGAAGATGGGGTGGGTGCAATAGGCGTAGACCTGCTTGGCACCGCGTTCCTTGAGGACTTCGGCGGCTTTGACCAGGGTGCCGGCGGTGTCGATCATGTCGTCCATGATGACGCAGTTGCGCCCTTCGATGTCGCCGATGACGTGCATCACTTCCGAGACGTTGGCCTTGGGACGGCGCTTGTCGATGATGGCCAGATCGCAGCCCAGCTGCTTGGCCAGCGCACGGGCCCGCACCACGCCACCCACGTCGGGACTGACGACGATCAGGTCTTCGTACTGCTTTTGCTTCAGGTCACCCAGCAGCACCGGCGAGGCGTAGATGTTGTCCACCGGGATGTCGAAAAAGCCCTGGATCTGGTCGGCGTGCAAGTCCATGGTCAGCACGCGCGAGACACCGGCGGCCTGCAGCATGTTGGCCACCACCTTGGCGGTGATCGGCACACGGGTGGAGCGCACGCGGCGATCCTGGCGGGCGTAGCCGAAGTAAGGAATGACGGCGCAGATGCTTTCGGCAGAGGCACGTTTGAGCGCATCGACCATCACCAGCAACTCCATCAGGTTGTCGTTGGTGGGGGCGCAGGTCGGCTGCACGATGAAGACGTTGCGCGTGCGCACGTTCTGCTTGATCTCGACGGTGACTTCACCGTCGGAGAAGCGGCCAACGTCGGCATCGCCCAGGGACGTGCCGAGATACTGGGCGATTTCCTCGGCCATGCCACGGTTGGCATTGCCGGTAAACACCACAAAATTGGAGGGTATGGAGGGCATAAGCTATCCCAGTGCTGGGTGCTGAAAGCAAAAGTAAACGCGAAGGATGTGGCAGGGGAGGAAGGACTCGAACCCTCGCATGCCGGAATCAAAATCCGGTGCCTTAACCAACTTGGCGACTCCCCTACACGAATAAATCCGGTAGTTTTAATCCTGCGCCCATTCAAGCAATGGGTGCTTTTGCAGGTTCTCACACACCCTGATCTGCCAGTCCGAAGCGGCCTTGGCCAGGTCGGGGTTGCGTTCGATTTTTGCAAACACTGCGCTCCCTGAGCCCGTCATTCTAGCCACAAAACCCTGCTGCTCCAGAAAAGCAATGGCGTTTTGCATGTCCGGGCACAGGCCGCTGGCGGCGCGTTGCAGGTCGTTGTGACCAAACCCGTAGTGATCTGCTGCAAAGCCGACTATTCTAGCCTGCTTTGTGTCCCTTTGCAAAAGGGGGCTGGAAAAAATTTTGCCGGTTTCCAGTCCGGCCCGGGGCTTGATGACGAGAAAGCGTGCGGGCGGCAGGGCGGCGGGGCCGGTCAGCGGGGTGATCTGCTCGCCCACGCCCTCGACCCAGGCGTTGTGCCCGCGCAGGAAGAACGGCACGTCGGCCCCCAGCGTCAGGCCGATGCGCTCCAGTGCCTGGCGCGGCAGGTTGAGCTGCCACAGGCGGTTCAGGGCCAGCAGGGTGGTGGCCGCGTTGGACGAGCCGCCGCCCATGCCGGCCTGGGCGGGGATGGTTTTTTCCAGGCCGATCTGCACGCCTTGCGTGCAGCCGGTGGCGGCCTGCAGGGTGCGGGCGGCCCGCACGCACAAGTCGTCGGCAGGCAGGGCGGTGGTGCTGGCCAGGTCGTCGCGGCCAATGGCGCTGCTGGCGCTGCGCTCGAAGTGCAGCTTGTCCTGCCAGTCCAGCAGCATGAAGACCGATTGCAGCAGGTGGTAGCCGTCGCTGCGCCGCCCGGTGATGTGCAGGAACAGGTTCAGCTTGGCCGGGGCCGGTACGTCGTAGAGGGTGCGCATGGCGGCAGGAATCAGGGGGCGAGAGGGTCAGGGTGCGGCAGGCGCTTGCAAAATAATTTTCAGCTGCGCTTGCGGTAGCGGCTGCAGGCGCTGGGCGTGGATGCGGCCCTGGGCGTATTGGCCCAGGTCGGCCTGCCAGCCTTCGGCAGCGTGGGGCCGGCCTTGCAGCCAGGCAAAAAAGGCGTCGATGGGCAGGGCGGTGCCCAGGCTGCGCTCGATCAGGGCGGCCAGGGAATCCGAGGGCACCTGCTGCCTGCCCTGGCGCAGCAGGGCGCCGGCGGGGCTCCATTGCAGCAGCGCCAGCTGGGCACCGAGCGGGCTGAAGATGTCCAGCTGCCCCTGCGCGGGCGTGCCCTGCAGGGTGAAGCTGGCGCTCCAGCTATCCTGCTGGCTGCCGTCCTGGTTGAAGGTTTGTAGCGCCATCCGCCCGTTCCATACCATTTCAGCATGATTTTTATCTAAAATTGGCGTGCTGCAACCGGCTAAAGCACCTAAAAAAATAGCACAAACAGTACTGCCGAGCAGCTGGCGTCGGGATACGGAGCGGGGCATGGGGAAATGGCTCAGGGCTGTACGTTCAGGCGTTGCAGGGTGGAGCGCAGCACTTCGTTGTCCGGTTCGCGCTGCAGGGCCGAGCGCCACAGGCTGCGGGCGCGTTGCCGGTCGCCCTGCACCCATAGCACTTCGGCCAGGTGGCTGGCGATTTCCACGTCGTCACGCAGGCTGTAGGCATGTTCCAGCAGGGTGACGGCCTGCTCCGTGTTGCCCTGGCGAAATTCCAGCCAGCCCAGGCTGTCGGTGATGAAGGGGTCGTCGGGGGCGTATTGCAGCGCGGTTTCGATCAGGCGGCGGGCCTCGTCCAGCTGCACGCCCCGATCGGCCAGCGAGTAGCCCAGGGCGTTGTAGGCGTGGTAGTAGTCCGGGTGGCGGGCCATGATGCTGCGCAAAAGCTGCTCCATGGTGTCCAGCTGGCCGATTTTTTCGGCCAGCAGCGCGGTTTCGTAGGTGATGTCGGCATCTTCCGGGTCTTGCGCCTGCAGCCTGGCCTGCAGGGCGTAGGCCTGGCCGTAGGCGCCGGCATCGCGCAGCAACTGCACTTCGGCCTGGATTTTGCGCTGCGCCTGCCGTGGCCCTTCGGCGGGCACGGCCTGGATCAGGCGGCGGGCCTGGGTGAGCTGGCCCTGGCGGGCCAGCAGGGCGGCCCGCAGCGCCTGGACGCGCAGGTTGTCTTCGGCGTTGGGGATTTGCGCCAGCCACTGCGCGGCCAGGGCATCGTTTCTGGCGGCCATGGCGCTGCGGGCGCCCAGCACCCCGGCTTGCAGCCAGGCAGTGTCGCGCTGCTGGGCGTCGGCCATGGCGGGGATGAGGGCGGCAAAGCCTTGCAGGGCCTGCTCGGTCTGCGGCCATTGGCCTTGCTGGGCGTGGACGGCGGCCAGGGTGAGCCAGGCTTCGGCGTTTTCGGGCGTCTGGGCCACGACCGCATCGAGCTGCACCAGCGCCTGGGGCAGACGCCGCTGGTCGAGCAATATCTTGGCGTAGGCCAGGCGGATGGTCGGGTTCGGGGTGTGCTGCAGGTAGTTCTGCACCAGGGGCTCGGCCTGGGGCAGTTTGTTTTCCAGCAGCTCCAGGGCCAGCAGGGCGGCAGCGCCGTTGGCCGGGGCCAGTTGCTGCGACTGGGCCGCTGCCTGCAGGGCCTGCTCTTTCTGGTTGGCCGCCAGGCGCATGTGGCCGAGCATGGCCCAGGCGGCGGGGGCGGTCGTGGTCTGGCCCAGGTCGTCCTGCAGGGCTTGCTCGACCACGGCGGCGGCCAGCTTTTTATCGCTGGTGTGGCGGTAGAGCTGGGCAATGGCCAGATAGGCGGCGGGCTTGCTGGTGATGGGGGTGGCGGCCAGCTCCCGGGTCAGCGGCTCGACCGTGTCGGACACCCGGTTGAGCATCAGCAGAATTTGCAGCAGATAGCGGTTGGCCAGGCGCGAAGCGGGAAACGCCTGCTGCCACGCCTGCGCGGCCATCAGGGCTTGGGGGCCGGAGCGCGAGTGCAACGCCACGTCGGTGGCCCGCTGGTACAGCGCCTCCACACCGGTCTGGCGGGCAGCGTCCAGGAACAGCGCCACGGCGTCCCGGGCATCGCCCTGGCTGGCGGTCAGCTCGCCGAGCAGCAGTTCATAGAACAGCGGTCCATCCAGGGCGACGTTGCTGTCTATGGCGGTGTCGGCGGTATCTGCCGGGGCGGCTGCTTGCGGCGCAGGCGGCACCTGGGCGCAGGCAGTCAAGGCACCGAGTACGGCAGCGGCACTGCCGAGCGTGCGCCATGAAGTGCGCCAGAACGGGCGCGAAGGGCGGGGTAAAGAGGCCATCCGGCCATAATAATCGAAGGCCAACGCCGGTTTACAGAGTCCGCCCCATGCCCGAATTACCCGAAGTCGAAGTCACCCGGCGCAGTTTTGCCGCCGACATTGCTGCCGCGCAGATTCTGGCGGTGCGCCTGGGCAAGCCCTTGCGCTGGCCGCTGGGCTGCCCGCCGCAGGATTTGGTCGGGCAGACGGTGCAGCAGGTGCGCCGCCGGGGCAAATACCTGTTGCTGGACTTGAGCGCCGGGCTGTTGCTGCTGCATCTGGGCATGTCCGGCAGCCTGCGCTTTGCCCGAAGCTTTCCTGCGCCCGGAGCGCACGACCACTTCGATTTGACGACCAGCCAGGGCATGTTGCGCCTGCACGACCCGCGCCGTTTCGGCGCCGTGGTGGCCGTGGACGGGGAGGGCGACCCCCGGGCGCAAAAACTGCTGGGCGGCCTGGGCATGGAGCCGCTGGACCCCGCCAGCTTCACCTGGGAACGTTTTGCCGCTGGCCTGCAGGCCAGCCGGGCGCCCATCAAGGCGGTGCTGCTGGCCGGCAAGCTGGTGGTGGGCGTGGGCAACATCTATGCCAGCGAGGTGCTGTTTGCCAGCCGCATCCACCCGGTCACGCCCGCGTGTGCCATCGGCCCGGTCAAGGCGCGGCGGCTGTTTGCGGCCATCGGGCAGGTGATCGCCCAGGCGGTGGAGCAAGGCGGCACCACCCTGCGGGATTTTTCCAATGCGCAGGGCATGGCCGGGCACTTCCAGCACGCCGTGCAGGTGTATGGCCGCGCGGGCCAGCCGTGCCACCACTGCGGCCAGCCCATCCACCTGCTGCGCCAGGGACAGCGCAGTACGTTCTACTGCCCGCGCTGCCAGAAAAGCTAGCGCAAGCGGTAACAAACCCGCCTGCTGCCGCAGCATGAGCGGGGTTATAGTCGTTGCGCACAAATATCCACATTTCGGGAGAAAACAGGTGGGCCCATCATTTAACGAGCAGTTTGACCAGCTGGGGGTGTGGCGCAAGGGGTTTGCCAGCCAATTGGCCGAGTTCCGCAGCTGGTTGGGCGAGCAGGAGCTGCTGGATGCCGCAGTGCAAGACCATCTGCAGCGCCTGGAAGCGCAGTTGCGTGACGACAAGGTGTGCGTGGCCTTCGTAGCCGAGTTCTCGCGCGGCAAGTCGGAGCTGATCAACGCCATCTTCTTCGCCCACTATGGGCGGCGCATCATGCCCGCCTCGCCCGGGCGCACCACCATGTGCCCGACCGAGCTGGGCTATGACCCGGCACTGCCGGCCTGCATGCGCCTGCTGCCGATCGAGACGCGCGAGCAGACCTACAGCCTGGCCCAATGGCGCAGCCGCCCGTCCACCTGGGTGCAGCTGCCGCTGGATGTGGATGACCCCGATCAATTGGCCGCGCAGATTGCCAAGGTCGCCGAAACGCGCACCGTGACGGTGGACGAAGCCCGCACCCTGGGCTTCTGGAACGATGCCCTGCCCCAGGACAACCCCATGGTCGATGACCGGGGGCTGGTCGAGGTGCCGCGCTGGCGCCACGCCCTGGTGAACATGGCGCATCCCTTGCTCAAGCAGGGGCTGGTGATTCTGGACACGCCGGGCCTGAACGCCGTGGGTGCGGAGCCGGAGCTGACGGTCAATCAGATCGCCCTGGCACATGCCGTGGTGTTTCTGCTGGGGGCCGATACGGGCGTGACCAAGTCCGACCTGGCCATCTGGCGCGAACACCTGCTGCCCAGCCACCGCGAGGGCGAATCGCATCTGGTGGTACTGAACAAGATCGATGCGCTGTGGAACGGCATCGACAGCGCCGCGCAGGTGCAGGTGCAACTGGAACGCCAGCGCCAGCAAAGTGCGCAGATGCTGAACATCTCGCCCCAGCGCATCCTGCCGCTGTCGGCGCAGAAAGGGCTGCAGGCCAAGATCGAGCAGCGCCCCGATCTGCTGGCCGAGAGCGGCCTGCCCGCGTTCGAGGACGCCCTGGCCCAGGGCATCCTGGCGCACCGGCAGAGCATTCTGCTGTCCGCCGTCACCGGCGGCGTGCGGCAGATGCAGACCCAGGTGCGCCGGGCGATTCAAATCCGCCGCCGCGATCTGGACGAGCAGATGCTGGAGCTGCGCAGCCTGCGCGGCAAGAACGCCACGGTGATCGACAGCATGCGCCAGCGCATCGAGCAGGAACAGCGCAGCTTCGATTCCAGCAGCACGCGCATCCTGGCGCTGCGCACCGTGCACCTGCGCCTGATGAACCAGGCCTTCCAGCACCTGGGCGCGACCTCGCAGCGCCGCGAGCTGGAACAGCTGGCCCAGGCGCTGGAGCATTCCGGGCTGAAGCTGGGCGTGCGCAAGGTCTACGCCTCCACCTTCGAGCGCCTGCGCGAGCTGGGCGACAAGGTACGCGCCGCTGCCGCCGAGGTGCAGGCCATGCTGGGCGCCAGCTTCAAGGACCTGAACGCGGAATTCGGCTTTTCCCTGCTGTCGCCGGAGCCTTTGCAGCTGCACGACTTCGAGCAGGCGCTGGGCCAGCTGGAGCAAAGCTATCTGCAGTACCTGGGTTTTGGCAACGTGCTCAAGCTGGCCAACCCGCTGTTTGGCGAGCGCCTGATCAAGGCGCTGGGAATGCGCCTGCGCTCCATTTTTGAAAACGCCGCCAACGACCTGGATTTGTGGAGCAAGGCGGCCACGGCCCAGCTCGATGCCCAGCTCAAGGAGCGCAAGCGCAGCTTTGCCCGGCGCATCGAGGCCGTCGACCGCATCCAGCACGCTGCCAGCGGGCTGATGGAGCACATTGCCCAGGTGGAAAGCGCCGAAAGCCTGCTGCAGCAGCTCGACCAGCAACTGCACACCCGGTGCGAGCAATTGCTGCACCTGCCCGTGCTGGAGGGCGCGGCCTGTGCGGTCACTCCCGCAGTGATTCCTGTCGACGCGGCAGGCGACACGGAACCGCTCCAGCAATAACGCGCTGCGCCGCTACACTGCCGGGCTTTGCCTTCCGGCCCGCCGGCCCGGCCTTGTGGACGGGGCGGCGCGGTCGCTCGTTCATGCCTGCTCCTTCCTCTTCTTCTGCTTCGGCCCGGCTGCCCGCCATTGCCCCACCCCTGATCGACTGGCAGGTCCGCCATGGCCGCAACCACCTGCCCTGGCAGCATACGCAGGATCCGTACCGCGTCTGGCTGTCGGAAATCATGCTGCAGCAAACCCAGGTGACGACCGTGCTGGACTACTATCAGCGCTTCATCCAGGCGCTGCCCGACGTGGCCAGCCTGGCCGCTGCGCCCGCCGATCAGGTCATGGCGCTGTGGAGCGGCCTGGGCTACTACAGCCGCGCCCGCAATCTGCACCGCTGTGCCCAGGCCGTCATGGCCGAGCATGGCGGCCAGTTCCCGCGCAATGCCGCCACGCTGGCCTCCCTGCCGGGCATTGGCCGCACCACGGCGGCGGCGATTGCGGCGTTCTGCTTTCAGGAGCGGGCGGCGATTCTGGACGCCAACGTCAAGCGGGTGCTCACCCGCGTGCTGGCGTTTTCCGGCGACTTGGCCCAGGCGCAGCAGGAAAAAGCGCTGTGGGCGCTGGCCGAGCAACTGTTGCCCGAGGCGGGTGCCGACATGCCGCGCTACACCCAGGCGCTGATGGATCTGGGCGCCACGGTGTGTACGCCGCGCCAGCCGGTGTGCCGGCAGTGCCCGCTGCAATGGCAGTGCCGGGCGCAGCAGGCGGGCAATCCGCAGGACTATCCCGTCAAGACCCGCAAGCTGCGCCGCAGCAGCCAGGCGTGGTGGCTGCTGTTTCTGCGCGATGCGCAGGGGCGCTACTGGCTGGAACGCCGCCCGGCGCAAGGCGGCGCCAATGCGATCTGGGCCGGTTTGTTCAGCCCCTTGGTGTACCCCGGCGAGGCCGATCTGGCCCGGATGCTGGCCGCCTTGCCGCAGGCATCGCAGGCATCGCCAGCGCAGCAGCGCCACGATTTGCCCGTGGTGCTGCATGTGCTCACGCACCGCGACCTGTTCCTGCACCCGGTGGTGGTGCAACTGGCACCGGCCACGGACGGCTGCGCGGTGCCCGACATCCACCCTGCCGCCGGGGCCTGGTGTACCGGGCCGCAGGCGCTGGCCCTGGGGCTGCCTGCGCCGGTGCGCAAGCTGATGCTTTCTTTTGAGGAGCTGTTTCCGCTGGTTAAATAAAGATTTCAAGGCTATTTTTATCTTGAATCGTTATTGTGTCAGTGGGAGAAGCTACCCTTTTCATTCATGGCGCCGGTTTTACAATCCGCCCGTTGGCCCCGGCCAACACCAGCGTCTTCAGGGCGGGGCGAAATTCCCCACCGGCGGTAGGCGAGGCTGTGGCGCAATGCCACAGGGTCTTCGCAAGCCCGCGAGCGCCCATGGCGAGCGGCTGTTGATTCAGCAGGCGGCCATGGGGTCAGCAGATCTGGCACCACTCCAGAGCCGACGGTCACAGTCCGGATGCAAGAAGATGCGCCGCGCGTTGCTGCGCCCTGGACGACGGGGCGCAGCAACCGCTGCTGCGTGCCCCGAAAACGTCTTCTCCACTTGTTCTACCGAGGAGCGTTTCCCTATGTTTTCATCCCCCGTTGCCGAGCGCACTGCGCCGGATTTTCCTGAAATTTCCTCCACCCCCGAGGCGCTGCGCCAGCGCGTGCAGGCAGCCCTGCAGGCCGTGCGCGAAGGTGTGCCCGTCGTGCTGATGGACGACTATGACCGCGAGAACGAGGCCGACCTCATCTTCGCCGCCGAGCGCCTGACCGAGCGTGGCATGGCGCAAATGATCCGCGACGGCAGCGGCATCGTCTGCCTGTGCCTGACCGACGACACCCTGCAGCGCCTCGACCTGCCGCAAATGGTGGCGCACAACGGCAGCCCCTACGGCACGGCGTTTACCGTGACCATCGAGGCCCGCCACGGCGTCACCACCGGCGTCAGCGCCCGTGACCGGCTGACGACCATCCAGGCCGCCATCGCCCCCGAGGCCCGGCCGGACGACCTGGTGCGGCCCGGCCACGTCTTTCCCCTGCGGGCGCACCCCGGCGGGCTGGCGGCGCGGCAGGGGCATACCGAAGGCTCGGTCTGCCTGGCCCGCCTGGCCGGGCTGCGCCCGATGGGCGTGCTGTGCGAGCTGATGCACCCGGACGGCAGCATGATGCGCGGCGGCGATGTCTTCGCCTACGCTGCCCGGCATGGCCTGCCGGTGCTGGCGATTGCCGAGTTGCTCCAGTACGTGCGGGAGATCGAGGCTTAGCCTGCGCTACGGTTGAAGATAAAAGTAGCTTTTTCCACTGATAAACAAAGGGATTCAGGTATAAAACTACCTGAATCCCTTTGTTTTCAAGCGGAAGCAGCTCTTATTTTTGTAAAGCTCGCGCATCCATCTCCCGATGGCGCAGCAAGGTGCTCCACTGCCCACGGAAATGCGCCGCCAGTTGTTCGGTCAGGAAGACCGAGCGGTGCTGCCCCCCGGTGCAGCCGATGGCCACGGTGACGTAGCTGCGGTGGTTGGCCTGCAGCGCCGGCAGCCAGTGGGTGACGAATTGCCGGATATGCGTCTGCATCACCTGCACGTCGGCCTGCTGGCGCAGGAATTGCTGCACCGGCGCGTCCTTGCCGGTCAGGGGGCGCAGGAGGGGGTCGTAGTACGGGTTGGGCAACATGCGCACGTCGAACACGTAGTCCGCATCCAGCGGCAGGCCGTGCTTGAAGCCGAAGGACTGAAAAATCAGCGTGAGCTGGTTGGCCGGGGCCTGGATCAGCCCCTTGACGTAGCTTTGCAGCTGCGGGCCGCGGATATTGCTGGTGTCGATCAGGTGGGCGTGCTCGCGCAGCGGGCCGAGCAGTTCGCGCTCGTGCTCGATGACCTGGGCCAGGGCGCCGCCATCGGGCACGTCGGTGGGCGAGAGCGGGTGGCGGCGGCGCGTTTCGGAAAACCGCCGCACCAGCGTGGGCGTGTTCGCGTCCAGGAACAGGATGTGCAATTGCACCCCCTGGCTGCGCAGGTGCTGGAGCTGGCGCAGCTTTTTCGGCAGGTGCGGCAGGCTGGCGGCGCTGCGGGCGTCGATGGCAATGGCCACGCGCTTGCCGTGGTGGGCGTGCTGCAGGCGCACGAAGGCGGGCAGCAGCTCCGGCGGCAGGTTGTCGACGCAGTAGTAGCCGACATCCTCCAGCGCTTTGAGGGCAATCGACTTGCCCGAGCCGGACAGGCCGGTGATCAAAACCACTTCCAGCGTCATGGTGCAGCTCCTCGGGTGGCTTGGGCCTGGGCCAGCATTTCGCGGGCGTGGGCCAGGGTGGTGTCGGAGATGGTCTGGCCGCCCAGCATCCGGGCGATTTCCTGCTCGCGCTGCTGCGCATCGGTGGCCAGTACCTGGCTGGTGGTGCCGGTTTTGCGCCGCTGCTTGTGCACCACGTAATGCTGGTGGGCAAAGGCGGCCACTTGCGGCAGGTGGGTGACGGCCAGCACCTGGCGGTTGGTGCCCAGGCGCTGCATGAGCGCACCGACGGTTTGCGCCACCGCGCCGCCAATGCCCGCGTCCACCTCGTCAAAAATCAGGGTGCCGGCGCTGCCCTGGGCGCTGGTGGCCACGGCCAGCGCCAGCGAGATGCGTGACAGCTCCCCGCCGGAGGCGACCTTGCCGATGGGCCGGGGCGTGGCGCCGGGGTGGCCGGCGACCAGAAACTGCACCTCGTCCAGGCCGTGGGCGCCGGGTTCGGCCAGCGGCAGCACCTGCGCGGTGAAGCTGCCGCCCTGCATCCCCAATTCCTGCATTGCGGCGGTGATGGCCTGTGCCAGCTGCGTGGCGGCGTGGTGGCGCTGGGCCGAAATGGCCTGGGCGGCGCTGCGGTAGCGCTCCAGCGCCCGGGCCACGGCGTGGGCCAGGGCGGGCAGGTCGGCGGCAGCGTCCAGGGCGGCAAGCTGCGTATGCCAGTGGCTTAAAAGCTGGGGCAAGTCCTGGGGCGGATGCTTATGGCGGCGGGCCAGTTGCAGCCACAGGCCCAGGCGTTCGTCCAGCGCCGCGAGGCGTTCGGGGTCGAGGTCGGCACGCTCCAGGTAGCGTTGCAGGCTGTGCCGGGCGTCGTCCAGTTGCGCCAGGCAGGATTGCAAGGTGGCGCCGATGTCGGCAAAGCCCGGTTCCAGGTGGGCCTGGGCCTCCAGCTGGCTGCTGGCATAGGCCAGGGGGCGCTCGGCCCCGGTGTCTTCATCGCCCAGGGCGGCCAGGGCGCGTTGCGCCGCTTCCAGCAGGGTTTGGGCGTGGGCCAGGCGGGTGTGCTGGGTGTTGAGGTCGGCCCACTCATCGGCGGCGGGGGCCAGTTTTTCCAGCTCGTCGATCTGCCATTGCAGGCGTTCGCGTTCCTGCTGGAGTTGCGTCTGGCGCTGCTCGGCGGCGTGCCACTGGGCGGTGGCCTCGCGCCAGTGCTGCCACAGCCGGCGCAGTTCGGCGGTGGAGATGCCGGCGTAGGCATCGAGCAGGCTGCGCACGCTGTCGGCGTGCATCAGGTTTTGCCAGGCGTGCTGGCCGTGGATGTTCACCAGTTGCTCGCCCACCTGGCGCAACTGCGTGGCGGTGGCGGTCTTGCCATTGATCCAGGCCCGGCTGCGGCCCTGGGCGTCGATCTGGCGGCGCAGTTCCAGGGTGGCCGCGTTTTTGAAGCCCTGGGATTGCAGCCACGCACCGATGCTGGCCGGTGCCTGAAACCGGGCACAGATGTCGGCATCCGCCGCCCCCTCGCGCACCACGCTGGCGTCGGCGCGGGCGCCCAGGGCCAGTTGCAGGGCATCGAGCAAGATGGATTTGCCCGCGCCCGTCTCCCCCGTCAGCGCGGTGAAGCCGGGGGCAAAATCCAGCTCCAGCGCCTGCACGATGACAAAGTCACGCAGCGTGATGCGCCTGAGCGTCATGGCCGGTAGCCTCTTTCGTTCCAGCCGAGTTTCTTGCGCAGGGTGGCAAAGTAATTCCAGCCCTGGGGGTGCAGAAAGCGCACGCTGTGCTCGGAGCGGCGCACGTAGATGCGGTCGCCATGCAGGATGGTGGAGAGCGACTGCATGTCGAAGTTGGCGCTGACATCCCGTCCGCCGATCACCTGCAGCATGACCTCCCCGCTGTCGGGGATGACGATGGGCCGGTTGGAGAGCATGTGCGGCGCAATCGGCGCAATCACCCAGGCCGGGGTGCTGGGGTGCATCATCGGCCCGCCCGCCGAGAGGGCATACGCGGTCGAGCCGGTGGGCGTGGCGACGATCAGGCCGTCGGCCCGCTGGTTGGACAAGAAGCGCCCGTCCACCTCCACGCGCAGCTCCAGCATCCCCGCCGTGGCACCGCGATTGACGACCACGTCGTTCACCGCCAGGGCTTCGAACACACAGTTTTCTTCACGCACCACGCGGGCGTGCATCAGCGGACGAACGTCCTCGTCGTATTCGCCCAGCAAAATGGGGAACAGGGTTTCGCGGTAGCTGCTCAAGGGAATGTCGGTGACAAAGCCCAGCCGCCCCTGGTTGATGCCCACCAGCGCCGTGCCGTACTTGGCCAGATGGCGACTGATGCCCAGCATGGTGCCATCGCCGCCCACCACCACCGCCATCGCGCAGTGCTGGCCCAGCTCGTCCACCGTCAGCGTCGGAAAGCGCTGGTGCAGCCCGGTGTGGATGGCCGTGTCCGCCTCGATCACCACCTCGCAGCCCTTGGCGTGCAGGAACTCGGCAATCTCGGCCAAGGGCTGGTGCGCCGGGTTGGCCGGGGCGCTGTAACCCGACAGTTGGTGGTACTTGCCAATCAGGGCGACGTGGCGGAACTTGGGACTCATAACCAGAAATTACATCATATTAAAATTGCGCGATGCTGGATGATCGTGCCAAGTTGTTGCTCAAGGTGCTGGTGGAGCGCTATATCGCTGACGGCCAGCCCGTCGGTTCGCGCACGTTGTCGCGTTCTTCCGGGCTGGAATTGTCGCCAGCGACGATTCGCAACGTCATGGCCGACCTGGAAGAACTGGGCCTGATCGCCAGCCCGCACACCTCCGCCGGGCGCATCCCCACGGCACGCGGCTACCGCCTGTTCGTGGACACCATGCTCACCGCCCGGCGCAGCGATTTCGTCGCCCCCGAGCTGCTGGCCGAACAGCCGCAGAAAGTCATTGCCAACGCCGCCAACCTGCTGTCCAGCCTGTCGCAATTCGTCGGCGTGGTCATGGCGCCCAAGCGCAGTTCGGTGTTCAAGCAGATCGAGTTCATCAAACTCTCCGAGCGCCGGGTGCTGGTCATCATCGTTGCCCCCGATGGCGACGTGCAGAACCGCGTCATGTTCACCGACAGCGAACTGGACGGCAGCCAGCTCGTTCAGGCCGCCAATTACCTGAACGCGCACTATGCCGGTATGGACATTGAACAGGTGCGCGAGCGCCTGCGCACCGAAGTCGAGCAACTGCGCGGCCAGGTGGCCGACCTGATGCAGGCAGCAGTGCAACTGAGTGCCGAAGCCCTCAGCCCCACGGCGCAGGAAGAGCAGGTGGTCATTGCCGGGCAGAGCAATCTGCTGGCCGTGAGCGACTTCTCCCACGACATGCACAACCTGCGCCGCGCCTTTGACCTGTTCGAGCAAAAGACGCAAATTCTGCGCCTGCTGGACTTTTCCAGCCAGGCCGAAGGCGTGCGCATCTTCATCGGCGGCGAAAGCCAGGTCGTGCCGATCGAGGAGCTGTCGGTCGTCAGCGCCCCCTACGAGGTGGACGGGCAGGTCGTCGGTACCCTGGGCGTGATCGGCCCCACGCGGATGCACTACGACAGGATGATCCAGATCGTCGACATCACGTCCAAGCTGGTGAGCAATGCCCTGAGCCACCAGCGCTAGCGCTTACAATGCGCCGTTTTACGCCATGGGAACGGCCTGTGGGGTGACGGGGGGCGTTAGCTCAGTTGGTTAGAGCAGGGGACTCATAATCCACTGATCGAGGCCAGATCGGCGAGGCAGAATTGAGCGGGGCGGCCACCCTTCCGCCCCATCAAAAAAGCAAAAAGGGCCTATAGCTCAATCGGTTAGAGCAGCGGACTCATAATCCGTTGGTTGCAGGTTCAAGTCCTGCTGGGCCCACCATCTTTGCTTGCGCTGGCGCGTCGGTACAGTTTCGGTACAGTGGCAGTACACGAGCCCTGTTCTGGAGCAACCGAATGGCGACCATCGTCAAGACACCCTCAGGCACGTGGAAAGCGCTCATCCGCAAGACGGGATGGCCGGCCACAGCCAAGACCTTCCGCACCAAACGCGACGCCGAGGATTGGGCGCGGCGCACCGAAGACGAAATGGTGCGCGGCGTCTATATCCAACGTGCGCCGTCCGAGCGCATGACCATCGAGGACGCGCTCAAGCGCTATCTATCCGAGGTCTCCCCAACCAAGCGCCCAGCATCGGCCGACAGCGACGCGAGACACGCGAAGCCGTTGATGCAGAGCCTGGGCAAGTATTCGCTGGCAGCGCTGACACCGGAGCTGATCGCCAAGTACCGCGACGACCGGCTCGCTGGCCTGGATCGCAAGGGCGCCAAGGGCAAGCCTGCCCCCAAGCCCCGTTCGCCCAACACGGTACGTCTCGATCTCGCATTACTCGGCCACCTGTTCAACGTGGCGATCAAGGAATGGGGCATCGGCCTGACCTACAACCCCGTGCAAAGCATTCGCCGTCCAGCGCCCAGCCCTGGACGGGATCGACGGCTCACGCGAGAGGAAGAAACCCGCCTGATGGCGGCGGTCGATGCTCACTCGAACCCGATGCTCGGCTGGATCGTGCGCATCGCGCTCGAAACAGGAATGCGCTCTTCGGAGATTACGGGCCTGCGCCGGAACCAGGTCGATCTTGACCGGCGCGTGGTGCGCCTCCAGGAAACGAAGAATACGATGTCGCGTACCGTTCCCCTGACGGTTGAGGCAACCCGGCTGTTTCGTGAGGCGCTGAACAACCCGGTGCGCCCCATTGATACCGACCTGATCTTTTTCGGTGAGCCTGGACGTGACAACAAGCGCCGGGCTTACCAGTTCAATCCGATCTGGACGCGCATCAAGAAGGATGCCGGCGTGCCGGACTTCCGCTTTCACGATCTGCGCCACGAAGCCGTCAGCCGCTTTGTGGAAGCAGGCTTGTCCGACCAGGAGGTCGCGGCCATCAGCGGCCACAAGTCGATGCAGATGCTCAAGCGTTACACCCACCTGCGTGCGGAGGATTTGGTAGGCAAGCTCGATCAGGTGGTGAAAAAGACCGGAAATTCATGAATTATTTCAATGAATTTTCTTATTTCCATAGCTGGCGCAATTATTTGATTTGAAAAGATATTTTTCTATCCGCGAAATGCTCGACACCAAGACACCTTATTTTGGTAATCGCGGATGGTGCATTTTGGTATGGCGAGACAGCTAATTTTGGCTTTAAAAATCAACGACTTAAATTTGACCAATAGCCATATCAGTCAAAAAATACGCCCATCTACTCATTATTTCGGTGGATGTATTGATGACAACGGAAGAATATCTGCTTCAACGGTATGGCCCACTCATGAGTCTTGGCGATGTGGCGGGATTGCTCGGTCGCTCGCCAGACGGTATTCGAGTCGCGCTGTACTCAAACACGGACGTTGCCCGCAAGCTCAAGCCCACGATGCTGCGAGTTGGCCGGCGCGTGTATTTCCGCACCCTCCAAGTGAAGGACGCGCTCGCGCTCGATGGCAGTGCGCAAGGAGTGCTGGCGCAATGAGCATTAAGGCGATGAACTGGGCGTGGGAGCAGCGGCTACCACCCAATTCAAAGCTGATCCTGATGGCCCTAGCTGATGCGGCCGATGAGGTCGGCCAGTGCTGGCCGCGTGTGCGCTTCATCGCCGAAAAGTGCTGCACGTCCGAGCGCACGATACAGCGCGTCTTGAAGGAACTGGAAGCGGCTGGGTTCCTACACATCGAGCGTAACTATCGGAAGGACGGAAGCCAGTCTTCCAATGTCTATAGCCTCAGTCTCGCCTCTCCCCCCGACAGATTGTCACCCCCCTCCGACAGATTGGCACCGGGGGGCGACACGGGCGTCATGCCCCCGGTGACACGGATGACACCCCCCGGTGACAGGGCTACGTCACCCCATGAACCACCAACTAGAACCATCAATAAATCGTCACTACAACTACCGGCGAAAGTTATCCACACGCCGCCCCCTTCGCCCGTACCGGGCGAGGCGGAGAAAGGCGCCTGCGGCGCATTGGTGTGGCCTTCGCGCCTGAATGAGCGGGAGCGCAGTGCCATCGCCCCTATGGTGAATGGACTCAATGTCAATGATGCACAGATGCTTCTAGACGAACTCGCCGGGGTAATGGCAACGCAGAGCATCAAGACCAGTCCTGAACGCTGGTTTCGCGCGGTTCTGGATCGCTTTCATCGAGGACGTTTCGCACCGTCGGCCGGCCTTGCCGCGAAGGAAAAGAGATTGCGCATTCAGAGCGCACCAGCCGAGACATCGGTTCAGACAGCCTCGCCCGAGGTCATTCGTCACCACCTGGAGCGCATCCAGACCATGCTGGGCAGAAAGGGGGCCACCGTCGAATGACTACCCGGCCGCAGAGCCGTCGCCCAACTACGACCTTGCGCTATGGAGACCTGGATGCTTACTGCGACAGCTTGGAGCGAACGGGGCTCGTGCGCGTGATCCTGAAAGCGAATCGGCGGCATGGATACGCCTTGAACGTGGAGAACGCCGGAGACCTCAGGCGCGTTGTTGATGGCCACGGACGTCAACTCTGGTTCAGAACCGTGGATCAAGCCTTGGAGGAGCTTGCGAATATTCCGTATTTGAGCGAAGAATTCAGTATTGATCGAACCGATTGGTAAATCGGCCGGGTTGTTCCCGGTCACCGTATCCCCCAAGGGGGACGCTTGTTTGCCCCAAGAGCGCTTCGGCGTACCGGGCTGCTGGCCTGAAAAGAAGGGCCTGATGATCGGGGAAGGCATCAAGATGCCGATCTGACCCGCCGAAAGTGGCGTGACCGTGGGAACCGGAAAAGACGGCCCTGACGACGCGGAAAGACCGTTGTGATTAGCCCGAAGCCCGTGCAATGCGGGCAGGGTGCCGCCCCAAGTAATGCAGGGCTGACTGCCGGGAACAGTAGCTCGAAAGAGCCGGCAGACAGGTCGGAAAGACGGCCAGCGTCCCCTCCTTCTCACCAAAAAGGAGTGGCAATCACATGAGCACAATCAAAGTCCTGGCCGTCCTCGGCGTAGCCGGTTGGATGATCTTCGGCAACCATGAGGCCAAGGCCCAAATCCCGGTCACCGACGGCGCTTCCATCGCGCAGCAGATCGCCGCCCAGGTCGAAACCATCGCCAAATGGAAGATGCAGTACGACCAGATGACCAGCCAGATCAACCAGATGAAGCAGCAGTACGAGTCCCTGACTGGCTCGCGCGGCCTCGGCAACATCCTGAACAACCCGGCGCTGCGCGAGTATCTGCCGGCCGACTGGCAGGGCGTCTATGACGCCGTGAAAACGGGCGGCTATGCCGGCCTGAGCGGCCGGGCGCAGTCGATCTATGAAGACACCAAGGCATTCGATGCCTGCGCCCATTTCAAGATCGCGGACCAGCGCACCGCGTGCGAGACCCAGGCCGTCAAAGGTGCCCAGGACAAGGCTTTCGCCCTGGACGCCTACGACAAGGCCAAGTCACGGCTGAACCAAATCGACCTGCTCATGGCGAAGATCAACGACACGCCCGACCCCAAGGCGATTGCCGAGTTGCAAGGCCGTATCGCGGCCGAGCAGGCCATGATTCAGAACGAGCAGACCAAGCTCCAGATGTACGCGATGGTGGCGGCGGCCGAGGATCGCTTGCAGGAACAGCGCGCGCACGAAATGAACGTGCGGGACGCCGCGAAGCGCGACGGCCTCAAAGTCAAGCCCATGAACTTTTCGCTGCGTCCATAAGGGGGCCGTCATGATTTACGTTCTCTCCGGCCTACTCGCGGGCCTGTACGCGGCAATGGTTGTCGGCTTCTGGCGCGACGTGCGCCGCTTCGGCAAGTGGAAGGAAGCCATCGGCCGCGAAGTGCATATGTTCGCTATGGATGGCGTGTCCATCTATGCGGCCTTGATGGTGGCCTATTTCGCCGCGCACGACTGGTACGGCTTCACCTTGCCACTGTTCAGCCAAGGCCAACTCATGAGCTGGCAAGCAATGCTCCTGGCGGTCGCGTGCGCTGTCACCAGCCTGTCCATCGGCTACTTCAATGGCCGGGAAAGGTTCCTGACACCGACCTATGCAGGTCGCCGGGAAGCAACGCTGCGCTTTCTCGCCTCTCGCCAAATCATCGAAGCGGCCGAGGTAGCTCATGCGCTGAAAGTCATGCAGCAACATGAAGCCCGGCAAGCTGCCGGTCGCACCATCGAAGCCGAAGCGCGGGAGATAGGGAAATGAAAAAGCTCGCCCTCTCCTTGATCTTCGCGGCCGTCCTGGCCGGCTGCACGGAACCGGCTGAACCTGTCCAGTCGGTCGATTGGTACAAGGAACACGCAACCGAGCGGGCCGACCGTTTGGCGAAGTGCCGGGCCAGTCCTGGCGAACTGTCCGCAACGCCGAACTGCATCAACGCGGAACGCGCTGAAAGCCTTGCCGATGCGGGCAAGCGGCGCGGCCTCAGCGTCCAGCCCATGACGGGCGTCAAGATGGGAGGCAAGTAGCCATGCCAGCAACAACAAATGTCTTCCAAGGCATCGGCGGCACTCTGGACAATGCCACGACGACCTTTGTCACGAACGTGGCCAGCGACACCATTGCAACGGTCTATCCCTGGGCACTCGGTGCGCTGACGCTCTACATCACCCTGTACGCCTACATGATGATGACCGGGCAAGTTCAGGAGCCTTTCAAAACGGGGCTTTTGAAGATGGTCAAGGTCATGATCGTGGGGACGATGGCACTGAATGCCGATATGTACCTGAATGGTGTTGTCGAAGTCTTTCGGGGCATCGAAGAAGGGCTAACGTCCGCCTTCTCCGGTTCGGCTGGTGGTTCGATCTACGCTTCTCTGGACAGCAGTTTGAGCAAGGGACTTGAGCTGATCATGCAGTGCAGAGAAAAGGCGCAAGCGGCCAGTTGGCGGGAGATGGGAACGATCTTCATGTGGTACGTCATCATGGCGATTCTTGCCATCGGCTTTGCCCTGGTCGTGGTGTTCGGAGGTATCGCAATCCTGATGTCCACCATCTACCTGAAAATCCTCTTTGCCATTGGGCCGGTATTCATCATGTGCCTGATGTTCCCGGTCACGGCGAAGTTCTTCGATTCCTGGGTGGGCTTCGTGCTGAACCACGTTCTGATTGTTGCGCTGACGGCGGTCGTATTGACGCTCGGCGTCACGATCTACGACAACGAAATATCGAAGGTCGTCATCGACTCCGATCAAAACATGCTCATGGTGGCCCTGGAGCTGCTTGTGGTGGCGGCGATCCTCTATGGCATCGTGAAGGGTGTCATGCCGATGGCTGCGGCCCTGGCTGGCGGTATCTCGATGGCCGTCATGACGGCACGCGGCCTGACCGATAGCCTGGACAAAGGCCGGCGCGGCGTCCAGCAAACGGCAAAGGCCGGCTTGGCCTTTGGCAAAGGTGCCTACGGTCTTGGCAAAGCGGGCGTGAACAAGCTCCGAGGCAATAGCGTTTCCAATGCCGGCGGCGGTGGATGGCAGCCCGCATACAACGCGGCAACCCTGGGCAACCTGCAACGGAAAAGCCAATGAGCGATAGACCGCACGACGAAGCAATGGCCGAGGCGTACCGCAAGCGGCCGGGCGAGGCGTTCGCCATGTTCCGGGCGCTGCTGCTCGGTGGCGGCCAGCCTGGGGAATGGCGCATCTTCTGGCGTCACGTCCGGCTTGCGCTGCGTCGGCGGTAAGCCCCTTGATCCGCACCACGGCCCCGCCTCGGCGGGGCTTCCTTTTTGGTGACGGTGGATCTTCCTCGATCGCGCGAGCCTGTCACCATGCGTCGGGTATTGGTGACGCCGGCAGCTCGGCCAGGTCAGCACCGTGTCACCATCCCTGCATTGGTAGTAATAGTCGTAGTAATACGATTACTACGACTACAAGGCTCTGGCAGTGACCAAGAGCAGCGCGGAGGTCTGAGTCCCGATCTCGAAAATTTCGTCATGACGAAATTCTTGGCACCTATGCCGACTGATGCCGAGCCTGGTATTCCTTCCCCCGAAGGCTGCGGCGGCGAAGCCGCCTTTCTCCACCACGCCCGCAGGGCGAAGGGGCAGCGTGCTGATCTGCAAGTGAATGGCTTGTATTGCAAACAGCGGCACCACGCCCGAAGGCAACAGTCACTTGAAAGTAACCCTCGCCCAGCAAGGACTGGCCGCCCGATGCACGGCGAACCCATGTCTCCATCTGTCTGGATGTTCTTGGTCATGGCCAAGAATTTCTTCGTCATGACGAAAAAACGAGGGGGAGTGTGGGCTAGTGCAGGATAGGCTGACGCCGGCAAAGTGTATTACACTACGTCTGAACAACACATTTACTCCCCCTTCCTGGAGACGCCTATGCCGCGCAATCCCGAGATTGGGGCAACCAGAGGTAGCTATATCTACCCCCTACGGTTGCCTGATGATCTGCGCGAGCAGTGGGCCACCTATTGCGAGCGCAACAAGAAGAAGTCGCCCGCGATCCTGCGGGCGCTGATGCGCTACATGATCCAGGATGACATGCCGCTCGAGGTTCGCCGCTGGATTGCTGCGCAAACCGAAGGCGAGCCGGACGAAGGGCCGAAAGAACGTCTCGAAGTCCGCTTCACGCCGACCGAGTTCCAGTGCATCACGGCCCGTTCCGAGGCCGAGGGCTGTTCGCCACAACGTTGGGTTATCAACTGCGTGCGTGCGAGCCTGACGCACGAACCGCAGTTCACGATGGAGACGACGAAAGCCCTATGGGAATCGTCCTACCAGCTCCGGGCCATCGGCCGGAACCTGAACCAGATCGCCAAGCGACTGAACGAGGGCAAGCCTGCCAGCATCAAGGCCGAGCAGATAGAGAAACTGGCGGCCTACATCTACCGGCACACGGACAAGGTGGTGGCCGTGCAGGACGCAAGCCTTAGTCGCTGGATGCTGAACATCACGACGAATAGCTATGTTGACCGTCCTCTATCCGCGTCCAATGAGCGGAAAGCGCACAAACCTTCATCCGCACAGACACGTAACCAGGACCATGACTGACCGATTGTCCCCCGAGCGTCGTCGTTATCTCATGCAGGTAAGGAGTAAGATGTTTGATCCCAGGTTTTAATGGTGCAATCTTTTCCCTTGAATGGAAGGAAGCGCTATGGGCCAGGTTCTGCACGGGAGCGCCAGGACGACGGAGGCAATCCGTCGAACAATACAAAATAGTCA